>CANLOE010000033.1 GCA_947492745.1 uncultured Cyclobacteriaceae bacterium
TGAAACAAAATGACCAGCGGAATCTTATACGACATTTAAAACCTAAATTTGTATTAGATCCGCAGTAGATTTTCCAACGCATGATTCTGGTTTAATCGTCGCATGGAATTTTCACTTTCCCCATCATGCTCATTTCTCCCGTAAAGATGTTTGTCTTTTTATGATCGGAAGGAACCCTCAAACTCTTTTTCATCCGTTGTGAGTACATGAAGGTTTCATGTGGATGGTAATCTTTAACCCCAATTGATCAATAGGATTTTGTGATGAGAACATAAAGTGTGATAAAATCAGTGGTTTGGGATAGGAGGCTTTTGTATCACTAAGGTGACTCACCTACGTAGTGTAAAACCCCTGATTTTGAAGTAATTTATGTTCGTAATAAGGCTATTGATAACCTGAATTATGCATAGAGGCTTTGTCATGAGGGCCTAGAATGCAAAATCTGGCTTAAGATAGTCTCTAAGAAGTCAAAGAGCTATCATTTGTCGATACTGTAATTGATCCTTATTGAAATCAACAAACTGACAATTCATAGGTTTGCCTTTTGGCATAAACCCATCAGAGTGCTAAACAGCTGATTTTGATAGGATAATTGATGATCGGAACCCTGATGACCATTCCGGATTGAATTCATCAAATATGTCCAATGATGGTTTTGAGCCTATTTCTTACTGGCATTGAATAGTTTTTGTTTTTCTTCTCTGCTCAAGCTTTCATAGCCTGATTGCGATATTTTATCCAATATAGCGTCTATTTCATCCTGGTCAGGTGTATGGCTATCTGATTTTAAATTGCTATGCGATGAGGAAGCTTTTTTTTGTTGAGCCTTTTTTCTTCTCGGGCTGGTAGAATAGTTTACTTTCATTTTGGGTTGACGCACAAAGAAACTCTTGAAAAAAGCCAGTACACTCGTTACCCATTGGCCTAGGTCGTTCCCCTTCTGTAGCTGGTTGATATAGATATACCCCATGAGGGCACCGCCTAAGTGGGCTACTTCTCCCCCCATGTTGGGTCCGCGTACTGATATCAGTGATATAAATACCTGTGCTGCTGCGATATATTTGATTTTTACCGGACCGATAAAAAGGAGGTTGAAACTGTAGTTTGGCATCAGTGTTGCTGCTCCAACAGCGATAGCAAATACTGCGGCGGAAGCTCCTTTGCCACCTCCCGTGATGGCACTGGCATATTCTGATGGCAGGATACCATAAAGGGCCAGTATACTGATACCACCGACCAACCCTCCCAGTATATAAAGGGCAATCAATTTATCATTGCCCAAATATTCTTTGATCAGCTTACCAAACCAGTATAGACCTATCATGTTCCAAAGGATATGACTGAAGCCGTAATGTGTAAAAAAGTGTGTGACCAATGTCCAAGGTTTCAATAGGAAATCTTTCACCAACAGGGGGATGGACATCACGCTTTCGAAAATGACGAATAGTGATGGAGAAAGCAATTGGATAATACCCGCAATGATGAAAACGATAACATTGATCAGGATAATTTGCTGCAAAGCGTTTTCCCGACGTTGAAAAGCATATTTGAAATCGTCCAAGAAACTATTATTGTACATCATAATTTAAAAACTAATAAAAATTGTCTCTGCTTCCCTTCCAGTACCTGACCATGATAAACCCGAACAACATACCCGTTATATGCGCCAAGTGAGCCACGTTATCCCCTTCTCTACTGGTAAAACCCATGTATATGGCCAACCCTCCCAAAAACATGGCCAAATATTTGGCCTTAACGGGAATTGGTGGAAAGATAAGCATTAATTCTGTATTTGGGAATAACAACGCAAAGGCCATAATAATTGCATAAAGGGCGCCAGAGGCTCCTATCATACGGGTATCTCTCGGTTCTGACAAATCTCGAGCTACAAAACCTTTGGCCCTTGATATGAGTTCCAGGTTATCAGGGTCAGCTTCAAAATCTGCGACAAAACTTTCACCACCACGGGTCAGCTGACCACCATAGAGGTCATAGAATCGTCCTGCATTTGGATTTTCCATGAACTCGGCTATCTTTTGATGGTGGTATTGGTTCTGACCGTATTTGATGCCCGAGTAAAGTACAGCTGCCCCAATGCCACAGACTAGATAGAAAATCAGAAAACGCTTCTCTCCCCAAAACCGCTCTAACATAGGACCGAAAACAACTACTCCCAGCATATTATAAAGTATGTGGCGAAATCCGCTAGGGTCATGTGCAAACATGTAGGTGAACAGCTGATAAGGGCGGAAGTGTTCGGATTCAAAATTCCATAGTGCCAAGATAGCTGTAATATCGATGGCCGAAAAAGATATCTGAGCTAAATAGACAGCGATATTAGCGATGAGCAGGTTTCTAACGACAGGGGTTAGCTTGAACATTTAACTATTGGTTAAAATAACTGGAAATTCTATTTAAATCCAACAAGAAAGTGGTAAGCTGGCCTCCAGGAGAATAATTGGCATTCTTACAGGCAAAAAGATTGCCTATCAATGCATTCATTTCTTCGGGAGAAAGCCTTTTCCCTTCTTTTATGGAAGATCGTTTGGCTAAAGAGCGTGCTAGGTTTTCTCTTGTAGAAAGCGTAAGTTCGTTTTTGTTCTTTTTGAACTGTTCTATCAGTCCCTCAAACAGTGTCTTTTCATTACCCGAAATAACATCTGTTGGTATTCCGTTGATGGCGATGCTATATTTGCCAAATACCTCAAAGGCAAAGCCCAGTGCTGTTATTTCCTCTTTAAGCTCCCTGACCAGCGCAAAATCCGAAAGACTGAGCTCTACAGTTTGTGGGAAGAGGCACTGCTGAGAGGCACCCGCTTTGTTTTCCAAGTGGCCCAAGTATTTTTCATAAAGAATCCGCTCGTGAGCTGCCTGCTGGTCGATCATCATGAGCCCCGATTTTACCTGAGTGACGATATAGCGCAAATGTACCTGAAAGGTCACCCCACCCTCGTTGGGACGATCTCCACCTCCTTCCTGTTCCTTGGTATCGTTGGTATTGGCGGCACTCTGGAAAATAAGGGATGTGGATTCTTCTTTCTTTTCTATCGCTTCAGTATCAGAGCCGAATTCTTTTGTAGGAAGACCTTCATACATACCCTCCCAGTTATCCAAGTTTGCTTTCTGTAACGGAGTTGACTTGAACTGTGAATAGGCATTGTCCTTTGCATGTGCGGTATTAGAGGAAACGCGAAGGCTGTGCGGAGTAGCAAAATTGACATCATGGTCAAAATCGATGGCCGGTGTAATATTATGCGCTCCGAGCGCTTGTTTTACCGCCGCCCTGACGATGCCATATACCGTTCTTTCGTCCTCAAATTTGATTTCGGTCTTCGTAGGGTGTACGTTGATATCGATATGTTTCGGGTCCAAGTCGATAAACAGTACATAGAAAGGGTAGCTGCCACTGGGAAGCAGTCCTTCAAAGGCATTGAGTACGGCATGATTGAGATAGTTACTTTTTATGAACCGCTGATTGACAAAGAAAAACTGTTCTCCTCGCGTTTTTTTAGCGAATTCGGGTTTGCCTATATAGCCATGCACACGCAAGTGGGAAGTATCTTCCTTGCATGCTGCCAACTGCCCCTGATAGTTTTTGCCATAGATATTCACGATTCTTTGACTGAGCTTACCCTCGGGCAACTTATAGATTTCCATGTCGTTCTGGAAAAAAGAAAGGCGGATGTCCGGGTTCGACAAGGCGACGCGCTGAAACTCATCGATGATATGCCGCATTTCCACACCATTGGATTTCAGGAAATTTCTTCGGGCCGGAATATTATAGAAAAGGTTCTTTACACAAGTCGAAGTTCCCTGCTCGCAGGCTATGGGTTCCTGTTTTTTTATTTCGGAAGCCTCGACTTGGATGAGGACACCGAGCTCACTGCCCTCTTGGCGTGTCTTTATCTCCATCTGCGATACTGCAGCTATGGACGCCATGGCCTCACCCCTAAATCCCATGGTTTTTAGTTCAAAAAGATCTTCCGCTTTTCGTAACTTGGAGGTGGCGTGACGTTCCAGGCTCATTCTGGCATCGGTCTCTGACATGCCTATGCCATTATCAATGATTTGTATCAGGCTCTTTCCCGCATCTTTGATGATGAGTTGGATAGAGGATGCCCCCGCATCCACTGCATTTTCCAATAGCTCCTTGACTACAGAAGCCGGCCTTTGGACGACCTCTCCCGCAGCAATTTGATTGGCTACAGCATCAGGTAAAAGTTGTATAATATCCGGCATTCAAGTTTGTGCTCTTACTATATTTAGATGAAAAATTATATTATAGGGCTTTTTTCCACCTTAGGATGATATACAAAGGTATGAACATCAATAGTGAATAGAAAATGTTGTTTCCATAGTGAAGATAACCGAAACATAAAATAGTCAGAAAAGTAATCAGTCCCAGCTGCAATAGGGACGTGCTTCTAGTGGAGGAGGGCTTTCTGCTGGAGAAAGCCCCACGAAGGTGATGGGAATGGTTGGAGAGTGGTGCATCCAACACGTTGTCATCGGCGAGCTTACCCTGAGCTGCCAGTTCGCGCTTTATGTTTTCCCGACGCTGATCCATATCTTCCTTGATAGGATCATAATACCTTGGAGTTATATGAAACTTCTGGTATTTTGGGGTTTTCATGATGGACGGAAGCTTCATAATTAAAAACGGATTGACGAATTGACGGTTTAACAATCGAATGATATATTTATTCTTACATCATCTTTAACTTTAGGATACACAAAAATAAATCTTATTTTTCTGTAATCATAACTTACTACTTAACATCCTTATGACAAAAAAAGTTTTTGTGCTCGTTGCGCTGATTTGTATGTGTACCTTCGACATTTTTTCACAGCCAGCTTACACCTACAAGGAGAGTCGAGCGCAAAAGGTATGGGTGGATAGTGTCTTCAGGACCATGGATTTAGAAGAGAAAATAGGTCAGTTGTTCATGGTCGCTGCCTACGCTAGGGAAGGGGAGCAGCAGTTGGCCGATCTCGAACGTCTCGTCAAAAAATACCATATCGGAGGACTCCTCTTTATGCAGGGTAGCCCTTTACGTCAAGTAAATATGATCAACAAGCTCCAGGCGGCGGCACAGGTCCCGCTGATGGTGGGTATGGACATGGAGTGGGGAGCAGGTATGCGCATCAGCGAAGGCTTGAGCTTTCCTAAGCAGATGGCACTTGGTGCCCTGAGCGACGAAGAGGATCTGTACCGTATGGGGAACAGTATCGCTGAACACATGAAGGTCTTGGGCGTACATGTCAACTTTGCTCCTGTGGTGGATGTTAATACCAATCCCAAGAACCCCGTTATAGGCTATCGCTCTTTTGGGGAACAAAGTGGTCTAGTGGCGAAAAAGGGACTGGCCTATATGAAAGGACTACAGGACCATGGGGTCATGGCCTGCGCGAAGCACTTTCCCGGACATGGAGATACCGAAGTGGACTCCCATTTGGGTATACCAAAGGTTCCTCATGACAAAAAACGCATGGACAGTGTCGAACTTGTCCCTTTCAAAGCCCTGATAGAAGGAGGGGTCGCCGCCGTCATGACCGCACACTTAAGTGTGCCCGTCTACGAGCCGGACCCACTTCCCGCGACACTGTCCGGAAATATCGTCACCGGACTGTTGAGGAAGGAAATGGGATTTGAAGGCCTCGTATTTACCGATGCGCTGAACATGAAGGCAGTCACCAAAGGACGCCTTCCGGGCGAGATAGAATCTGCCGCCATTGCCGCCGGTAGTGATATATTGCTGTTTTCGGGCAATGTCCCCTTAGCGATGAAGGAAATAAAAAAAGACCTCCGCAAACGAAAGATAACCCGTTCGGCCCTGAATAGAACAGTCCGTAAGATCCTCGCTGCAAAATACAGATTGGGGCTTACCCAAACGTCGCTGTTGAGTACCGAAAACCTGAGCCTAAGGCTCTGGCCTGCAAAGGACCGTATCTTGGCGGACCGGTTGTTCAGGAAATCGATTACACTTGTAAAGAACAAGGATGCTTTTGTACCTATAAATGTACTGGATACACTCCAGTTCGCCTCACTGAGTATGGGGAGTCGATCTCCATTGTTTACACAGGGACTGGACAATTTTGCAGCTTTCTCACACTTCGACAATCTTACCGAGACGAACCTGGATAAACTTCTGGCTAAGTTGGAGCGTTTTGATGCGGTTATCGTGGGGCTATTCGGTCTGAAGCTCAAACGCGGAAAGGACAACTATGGTCTAGCGCGGAAAGATATCGATTTCATCGATAAACTGAGTAAGAGGACCAAGGTAGTGCTAGCAGTATTCGGAAGTCCCTATGTATTATCGGAGTTCGAAGGACTGGACCATATATTATGTGCTTATGAGGATGCAGCTGTTCTTAGGAAAGCGCTGCCACAAGTGATATTTGGAGCTTTGCCCGCAGAAGGTAAGCTTCCCGTGACGGTCAGCCCATCCATGAGTGTAGGCAAGGGGCTGATGACAGCATCTCTGGGCAGGCTAGGGTATGCGCTGCCCGAAGAAGTAGGAATGAATGCCAAGGAACTGGAGAAAATCAACCAAGTGGTAGAGCAGGCCGTTCGTGATGAAGCCTTTCCCGGTTGTCAGGTGCTGATTGCAAGAAACGGGAAAGTGGTCTTTGAGCGTTCTTATGGATACCAGACTTATGATAGTCTAAAAGCAGTAGGGCCGGAGACCATTTATGATATTGCCTCTATCAGCAAGGTAGCGGGTACTTTGCAGGCGGTCATGTTCCTGGAAGAGCGCAAGATGATAGATATGGACAAGAAAGTATCCTATTACCTGCCTGAGCTGAAGAAGTCCAATAAAAAGAACATGATTTTTAAAGATATACTGACACATCAGGCAGGTTTATGGCCTTATCTTCCCTTCTGGAAAGGGACCATGAAAGATGCCGACTACATGCCCGGTTTTTATAGACCGGAAGCAGATGAAGATTATAGCATGCCCGTTGCGCTGGGGCTGTATGCCGTGCCACAGATAGAGGACTCGGTATGGCAATGGGTCTTGGACTCTAGGTTGCGTAAAAAGAAATATAGAAAGCCCTATACCTATAAATATAGCGATATGGGGTACTACCTGATGCACCGCCTTTCCGAGCGGATGTTCAACCAGCCCATGGAAGATTTCCTTGACCAGAACCTGTATCAACCTATGGGGCTGGGTACTATGGGCTATCGGCCCTTATGCCGGTTCCCCATAGATAGGATAGCCCCTACGGAGCAGGATGGTTATTTCAGGAAAGGGCTGGTTCACGGCTGGGTGCATGACCAAGGGGCAGCCATGTACGGCGGTGCCGCAGGACATGCCGGTCTTTTCAGTAATGCGCACGATCTGGCAAAACTCATGCAAATGCACTTACAGGACGGTATGTACGGTGGTCAGCGCTATTATCAAAAAGGTACCATAGGTAAATTTACCAAACAGCAGTACAGAACAAACCGACGGGGCATGGGCTGGGACAAACCTTTGTTTGGGGCTTGGTACGGACCTACCTCCAGTTATGTGAGTAAGGAAACTTTCGGACATACGGGCTTTACGGGCACGGCCGTTTGGGCCGACCCTACATTTGACCTGATATACGTCTTTTTATCGAATAGAATCCATCCAAGTGCTACAAATACCAAACTAATCAAATACAATATCCGTACAAGGATTCAGGATATCGTCTATCAATCGATGTGGCGTTATGTACCCGATCAATAAGGTAAACCTCTATGGTGGATTGTTACATCGGTATTTCCTCTGTGTTGCGTTATGAGGGCTTGAAATGCAATGGATCAGCGGTTTTTTTGAAGTTTGGCGTAGGCCAATTCAAAAAACACCTCCACTCACTGATTTGAAGATGTTTTCTCCGCAATAGGAGGACTGGTACAATTCGGGTTAAAATAAAAGAGAGTAAGGGTTTTGGACCGAAACCATGCACGGGATTATTGATGGGAAAGACTATGGCACGACAATTCAAACCTTCGGAAAAAACGATATTTGATATAGCACGTAAAACAGTACTGTCAGCTACCATGTTATTTATACCCTGATTGTAAAATGATTTTTTTATTCTACTTTAGCTCACACGTATAGAAAGGTATGTTACGCATGGCGGAGGATTCCATTTCTTTTATATGATTTAATGGTTGATCATGATGAAAAGAATAGGTTCGTCTCCATACATTTAGCATCCCGTGTTGTCATAGTGATGAAGGTAATGTTTGGTTCTGATAACAGAACTTTGGCACATAAGGTGCTTGGTAAGAAAAACAATTAAAATAGAGATAATGAAAATAGGAATAGTTTGCTATCCGACCTTTGGAGGTAGCGGTGTTGTTGCTACCGAACTGGGTAAGGCATTGGCTAAACAAGGGCATAAAATTCATTTTATCACCTATTCTCAACCTACGCGGCTGGATTTCTTTAACGAAAACCTGTTCTATCATGAGGTGGATATCAGAACCTACCCGCTTTTTCAATACCCTCCCTATGAACTGGCCCTTGCCAGTAAAATGGTGGATGTGGTCAAACATGAGAAACTGGATCTCCTGCACGTGCATTACGCTATCCCTCATGCCTCTGCTGCCTACATGGCAAAACAGATACTACTGACAGAAGGGATTGCCGTCCCCGTGGTGACGACACTGCACGGTACCGACATCACCTTGGTCGGAAAGGATGCTTCCTATGCTCCCGTGGTGACCTTCAGCATCAACCAGTCGGATGGGGTAACAGCAGTTTCAGAAGATTTGAAAAAAGATACCTATGAACACTTCAAAGTGACCAAGGACATCGAAGTGATTCCTAACTTTATAGACTTGGTCCGTTTTAAACGTCAGAAAAAAGACCATTTCAAAAAGGCAATATGTCCGGAGGGGGAAAAATTAATCGTTCATACTTCCAATTTCCGCCGGGTAAAACGCGTCGAAGATATTATACGCGTATTTCACCAGCTATCCCAGACCATACCTGTCAAATTACTGCTGGTAGGAGATGGTCCTGAGCGTTCCAAGTGTGAGAACCTATGCCGAGAACTGGAGGTATGTAGCGATGTGCGCTTTTTAGGTAAGTTGGAGGCTGTAGAAGAGGTGCTCTCCGTGGCAGATCTGTTCATGATGACCTCTGAGAAAGAAAGTTTCGGGCTAGCTGCTTTGGAGGCAATGGCCTGTGAGGTACCCGTCATTTCGACCAATGCTGGAGGGCTTCCCGAACTGAACATTCACAGTGAAACGGGTTTTCTGAGCGATATAGGGGATATCGATAGTATGACCCAGCAGGCATTGCACATTCTGGATGATGCGCATTTGCCACAGTTCAAGGCCAATGCCCTGGCGCGGGCCAAGACATTCGACCTGTCCGTGATACTGCCCAAATACGAGAACTATTATGATAAAGTGTTTCGTCAGGTCAACCAGCCCATGGGGGTGTAGTCATTTTTTTGCTATATCTGTACCCGGAAGTACAGCTGAGGACACGCTATAGTAACGGCTTGTGAACTAAGGTGATACGTTTTTTTTGGAAGAAATTCTTTTTCTCCAATTGAAATCCATGCCGTAAAAATTCTTATACGCCTCTTTCGGCACATAACATCATGCACATTTCTGCTAATAGTGTTGCTATCTTTGTCAGTGAGGCTGAATTCAAGAAAATCCGCTGATTTATTGACATTTAACCCAGAATGTTCGTTGGAACTTCGTCATGAGGACTTAAATGGCAATACATCAGGGCGTTTTCTTGGGTTCAGCGTAGCACCGCTACGGTGAATTCAAAAAACGCATTCATTTACTGATTTGAAGCCAGTTAAGTCCGGAATAGATTTTCTAATGGACATTTTGGGTTTAAACCCTAGTTACGAAGTTCCAACGCATGATTCGGGTTAAACCCAAAATAATCAATAGCCTTCCTATTCCGAACATAAATTGCTTCAAGATCAGCAGCTTTACACTACGCAGGCGCGTCACCTTAGTGATGCAAAAGTCTCCTCTCCTAAGCCACTGATTTTAGTGTACTTTATGTTCTCATGACGAAATCCTATAGATCAATTGGGATTTAATACAAATTTGGGTTTTAACTGTCGTATAAGGTTCCTTGGGTCATTTTTTTTCAATCAAGGCGACAACCGCAGGGATAGCAGCGCTATCCCGAGGATTGTCAACGCAGAGTGAAGCATAATGAACGGGAAGATAGGCGATTTTAAAAGCTAAGTTTGTATAAATCCTTGCGAAGAAGTGCTGGCGCATACTTCGGGTTGAAGAATTGACCTTGTATTTGTTCTTGTACCTTGATATCAAGAGATAAGGTATACTATATATTCATCGATAGGAGAGAAGATATGACGATAGTTACGACTATAGAATAGCATAAGGTGTAAATATTCGATTTTCAGTGTATTACTTACGGAGTGTATACCCGATGATAATTTAGGCTTAGAAAGGTGCTTGGAGCTGTTTTGAAGGGGGTAGGTGATCCCCGTACTATCATTGGCTGATATTTTTAATGAAGTACCGTATAAAACAGTCGTGCACATCTGTACCATTTAAAGATTAATTAGTACAGGTCTACTGTATCTCTATTTTTTTTGTAGATTTATTTTTTAAATTTATTGTGAAGTTCGCAGTATAAATATCATTTAATTTTTCTTTAAAATACTTTCTTAAATTAACTTTGCCGGAAACAAACCAAAGTATTGATAGAATGGGAAACACAACTCAGCGCAGCGCAAAGCCTGAAACTACCAAAAAAGTAATTCTTAATAATCCGGTATTGCAGTGGTTGTCCAAAACGCATATCGCAGTACCCATCACGCTTTTTTTCATTTATTCTGGAGGACTCGTTTACTGGGGACTCAAAAATACATCTTTAGATGTACCTACGGCGATAATATTGTTCTTAACAGGGCTTTTTGTGTTTACTTTAGTAGAGTATTTAATGCATAGGTACCTATTTCATATGGCAACCTATACAAAGCTCAGGGAAAAGATACAGTATGGATTTCATGGTATACATCATGCTAATCCCAAGGACAAGTCGAGGCTGGCGATGCCTCCTCTTTTGAGTATCACCATCGCGACTGTATTACTTTTTATATTGCGTTGGCTTATGCAGGATTTCGTATTTGGATTTCTTCCCGGTTTTTTGATAGGGTATGCCAGTTATCTTTTCGTACACTATATTGTTCATGCCTATGCACCTCCGAAAAATGCCATGAAAGTATTGTGGGTACATCATGCGATACACCACTACAAAGACCCAGAGAGGGCTTTTGGGGTATCTTCCCCGTTTTGGGACTATATCTTTAGGACCATGCCAAAGTAAGCGGGTATTTATACCCAAGAGAAAATGAATAGGGGGCTAGCTCGGGAAGCGGTTAGATGTAATGAAGTATGTGGTTCATTGTACATTGGTGAACGGGTTACTGGGAACGTTTCATAATGATACAGTCCCATCCCCTAAAAAAACAGCCCATTCCCAAACCTATTGTGCTTGAATATAAAATATATCTTGGTTCCAAGTAGGTGATGTTGATTTCTAAAGAGTATATGGAATTCGCCTGTACAAGTTTACCTCAAGTTAGATGCTTTCTCCATCCAGCCCATTGCCATGTGTAATCTTTTAGTGCAGGGTTTTGTTATAATCTCCACAAGTCACTATTCTTGTCAGTTGGCGCCGATTCCTAAATAAGCGATAACAATTTTTAAGATAATAGCTGCCAAAACAGTCTCTGGGAAACAACTATGAAATGAAAACCACTTTGAATATCAAGGTGGTTTTTTTTATAAAACAAAATAAGTGCAAACCTGAACGGAAGTTCGTTTTTTTTGTTTATCATTAATGACCTTCGGACAGTGTTCGGTAATTTTTGAATAGGGAGTGACCGTTGACGGCCGTTGTTCTGGATTTTTATATTTTCTTTTGCTATCATGATTGGATACCGTTTTACAAAGTTCGTCCCACAACCCTCCAAGGGAGGTAGTACATACGATAAATTACTGGAGATTTTTCTACAACTGCTGGTCATCACGGGAGGGGACGTATCGGAGGCACTGAACTGGCTGACCAATCTGGACAAAGAATATGATATTACTGAAGAAGGCTATGGTATCGGTGATTTTGTCGATCAGCTGAAGGGTGATGGTTATCTTACCGATGAAAATCCCGAAGGGAAGTTCGAAGTGACGGCAAAGACCGATCAGAAGATAAGGAAAGATGCGCTGGAAGAGATTTTCGGTAAGTTGAAGAAAGGTGGAAAAGGGAGTCACAGGACCTTTTACTCTGGGCAGGGCGATGAGAAAAGTACGGATATGCGAGAATACCGCTTTGGGGATACACTCGACCAGATATCCATGACCGAATCCATTAAGAATGCACAGGTGAACCATGGTCTGGACGGTTTTATGATGACGGAGAACGATCTGGAGATTATGGAGACCGAATACAAGACACAGACCTCCACGGTACTGATGATCGACATCTCCCACTCGATGATACTGTATGGGGAGGACCGCATTACTCCCGCAAAGAAAGTGGCCATGGCCCTTTCGGAGCTGATCATCACCAAGTACAAAAAAGATACGCTGGACATTATCGTATTCGGTAATGATGCCTGGCAGATAAAAATAAAAGAATTGCCCTACCTACAGGTCGGTCCCTATCATACCAACACTGTTGCCGGACTGGAACTGGCCATGGACCTGCTGAGAAGGAGGAAAAACCCGAACAAGCAGATATTCATGATTACGGATGGCAAACCTACCTGCCTTAAGGAGGGCATACGCTATTATAAGAACAGTTTCGGACTGGACTCGAAGATATTGAACAAAACCTTGAACCTTGCTGCCCAATGCCGTCGTTTGGACATCCCGGTGACTACTTTCATGATTGCATCCGATCCTTATCTGAAAGAGTTCGTGAAAGAATTTACGGAAGTAAACAACGGTAATGCCTATTATAGTAGCTTAAAGGGCCTTGGCAATCTTATTTTCGAAGACTACAAAAAGAACCGGCGCAAGAAGTACTGATCATTCTTCAGTCGATGGAAAACTGTTATGGTCAATCGTTTTTCCATGGGGTTCAACAACGGAGCGATAATGTATCGAAGCAGGCTTCAATCAATAATTGCACAACCAACAACAAAACAGATAACATGTCAAAATCAGCACGTCATTCATCAGAGACCTTGTTAAAAATAAAAACCTTGGGCGAACTGAATGCTTCGGGATATACTTCCAAGACCATCAAGGAGGAACTGAGGGGAAATCTCATAGAGAAATTACAATCGGGAGAGCAAGTGTTTGAAGGCATTTGGGGGTATGAGGATACGGTCATCCCCGATATCGAACGGGCTTTACTGTCCATGCACGATATCAATCTACTGGGACTTCGCGGTCAGGCCAAGACTAGGATAGCCAGAATGATGGTACAACTATTGGATGAATACATACCCGTGGTGGATGGCTCTGAACTCAATGACGACCCGTTGTCACCCATCTCTAGGTATAGTCATGATAAAATAGAAGAGTTGGGAGATGCTACCCCGATAAGTTGGATGCATCGGGATGCACGCTATACGGAAAAGCTGGCCACTCCGGATGTATCTGTGGCAGATCTTGTCGGTGATGTAGATCCCATCAAGGCGGCCACGCTCAAACTGCCCTATTCTGATGAGCGTGTTATCCACTTCGGGTTGATTCCCCGTTCTCATCGTTGTATTTTTGTATTCAATGAACTACCTGACCTACAGGCGAGAATACAGGTATCCTTGTTCAATATCCTTCAGGAAGGAGACATGCAGATTCGTGGGTTCAAGGTCAGATTGCCCTTGGATATACAGTTTGTGTTCACGGCCAATCCAGAGGATTATACCAATAGGGGCAGTATCGTTACCCCACTGAAAGATAGGATCGATAGCCAGATCATCACCCACTATCCGAAGACGCTGGAGATTTCCAAAAAGATAACACAGCAAGAAGCACATATCAAAGATTGGCAACAGGCGCACCTCGAAGTGGGTGACCTAGCGAAAGACCTCATCGAGCAGATTGCCTTTGAAGCGAGAGATAGTGAGTATGTAGATGCAAAGAGTGGAGTGTCGGCAAGACTTACGATTTCCGCTTATGAGAACCTACTGAGCAGTGCGGAACGTAGGACTTTGGTCAATGGAGAGAAAAAAGGAGTGGTCCGTGTATCCGACTTTATGAGCGTAGTCCCCTCCATTACAGGAAAGGTGGAACTGGTCTATGAAGGGGAGCAGGAAGGGCCCGGCATCGTGGCCCATAACTTGGTCAGTAAAGCGATACGAACCCAGTTTGTCAATTACTTTCCCGATCCGGAGCAGGTCCGAAAACAGAAAATCAACAATCCCTATAAAGATATCACCGAGTGGTTTGGAGACGGCAATACCGTCGACTTGCTGCACGATGCGGATATCAAGACCTTTCAAAAGACTATTAATGAGGTGCCTGGCCTGAAAACCTTAGTGGAAAACTATCATGGTTCGACGACCAAAGAGATGAAGTACTTCCTTATGGAATTTGCCCTTTACGGTCTGGCGGAGTACAGTATGCTCAGCAAACAAGAGCTTGTCCGGGGCACACAGTTCAAAGACCTGCTTAGCAGTATGTTCAGCATGGACGATAGGAATATCTCCGATATCGAGTAATCTTTCCTATCTTTATTAGTGTAATGATTTCTAGAGTCCGGTGCCAAAGAGGTATCCGGACCTGGGACTTTGTATACGGTACCCAATCGGGGTATCGTCCATTCCAATAATTTTTCAACGATGACTTTTGAAGAATTAAAGAGGCTTGTAGCACGTGGAGAAAGTGAGACAGTCGAGTTCAAGAGAAAGGTAGCGCATCCCGAAAAAGTGATCAAGGAAATCGTCGCTTTTGCCAATACCTCTGGAGGTTCCCTACTCGTAGGTGTCAATGATGACCGTAGTATCCCCGGCCTGAAAGCACCCGAAGGAGAGGCCTATGTACTCAATGAGGCCATAAAGAAATACTGTCGCCCCCGTATCGACTATCGGGAGGAGACCATTCGTATCTCCGATAAGAAGGCAGTGGTCTGCTATCACATCCCTCCCAGCAAAAAAAGACCGCATTATGTTATCGAGGATGTCAATATCAAACAGGGCATAGCCTTTGTGCGGGTCGAAGATCAGAGCGTCAAGGCCAGTCGGGAGGTGCGCGAAATCATCCGCCGCTCCAAACGCGACAAAGGGGTCACCTTCAATTTTGGAGACAAAGAGAAGCTTCTGCTACAGTACTTGGAAGAACATCGGCACATCACCTTGCCGGAGTTTATGAAACTGGCACAGCTGCCGCGTAGGCGAGCCTCCACCACACTGGTACTGCTAACACTGGCAAAAGTGCTGAAAGTAATCCCTCAGGGTGATGGCGACCTGTTCATGAAACACCAGTGGGGCCATTGAGCTGAACCCTTGTCCTTCCTCCGAAAATATAAGGAGCAAGGGAGATGGGCCAATGGAATAGCCATGAAAAAAGGGTATAAGAAGACATCTTCACCTCTGCATTGTAGGGGATTTTCCAATAGAAACAGAATGTAGCGAGCGCCCCATTTCCTGACCATCAAGGGCATTTTACCTACTGTAGGATAAAATGGACCCATGAAATTTGCGAATAATACAAATTTGGGTTTTAAATGTCGTATAAGATTCCGCTGGTCATTTTGTTTCAATCAAGGCGAGAACCGCAGGGATAGCAGCGCTATCCCGAGGATTGTCAACGCAGAGTGAAGCAAAATGAACAAGAAGATATGCGATATTTAAAAGCTAAGTTTGTATAACTTAGGTGAAAATCAAAAAAGACCTTTTTGTTCTTCGCTGAAAGCGGCAATCTGTCTTATCCTGATATCTTTGAAAAAAACCTCGGCCGCTTCGCTCTGTAGCTGGATTTTCCCTTTTGCCAGAGGTAAGGTTTGACCATTCTCATCTTCGTACCGAGAGTTTTTCAGGATCATGACCACTTCGCCATTGACCACGTGAAGGCTTTTGTCCCCGAGACAGTACAGGTCAAGGGTATTCCATTCCTCATGGGGCTTCTCAAAATTGCTACTGCGCAGGCAATAGTTCTTATAGGGGCCGTACATGCTTATGGGCAGATAGTCCTGAGAGCCATGTGCCATAGGGTCCAGGTTTCCTTCGGGTTTATAGGCCCTGATATCGATAGCCGATGTAGCCTGACACCAGTAATCACCGGAGTGCCCCTCCATAATCTGAAATTCCTGGGACAACATCCAAGAACGCCAGAATTCGGCACCATTTGGCCCTATCGAATGATATAGGATACCCGAATCCATCAACTTGTTCTTTCTGGGTACCCACTTTTTATTGCCCCATTTGTATTTGAGCTGAAAGTGGTAGTTCTCGTATTCCTTCTTCGTTATCAAACAGCCATAGTACTCGCCACTGACCCGGATAAGGGTAGTGCTGGAGTCCTGAACCGTGGAGAACACATCGTAAGCAGGGTTGTTGAAGCCGATGGGTTCGATGAGTTCGCCCTGCTCATCTTTTGGGGGAGTACCGTCATAGGTGGTCCGGTGTTGGAAACTTAAGTAGTTATCCCATTGGGATAGATCGGCATCGATCAATTCTTCCCACTGATAGTGTTCTTCGCTTGTTTTTTGCTTTTCCTCCGTAGGAGAGGAGCAGGAGATGAGAACAGCAAGAAATAGTATACTTAAGAGACCTTTGTACATAGCTGAGATGTTTTGTTAGATGATTTCTGTCGGCAAATTAGTAAAATAAAAAGAGTATTTGGAGGTATATCGGTGATTCATCCTTGTAATATAGCCTATCAGTAGTTTTTCTATCCGCTTTACGCTTATGCCAGACAAGGAGGCTGGGGTGTTCCATTGCTGAAAAGAACAATGATTTTTTCCGGGAGAAATGAACAATTGGGCATAAAACCCCAAAACACTACTCCCTGTGTGCGGGGTAGTGGGCGGATACCCCTTGTCCTGGATAGTATTGATAGGCACATGACGCAAAATCGTACTTTAGCAAAGCATGTTCATCTATTGTGGTATTTTCCCGGCGACTTATGCTATTGATAAAATCTCGCAATCAAACAAGCCTACGTAGGAGACATTAAACTATAGGAAGACTGTGATGAAACAAAAAATCAAGCGTGTTCCAAATCCCCTTGGGGAAATTTCAGTTTATCATTATTTAACTCAGAAATAGAGGAATTGACCTTGAACAGCTCTTTTTCAGGTAATATCGTGGGTATCAAATCCGACAATGCAATCTTCAAGAGTTTATGGATAATTATCAGGTCTTTCAACTGGAATGGACTAACTCCATTTACCAGCTCGGACATATAACTTTTGCTTGTGTGGCCCAATATAAACCCCAACTGTTGTTGTGTTAAGTCCAATGACTTTAACTTTCTCTTAATGATTTCTTTTCTTTGCTGAATAAATATACGTTCCTTTTCTGCGATTGATTCAGCTGCATTGCCATCTTTTATCTGGGAATCACTAATTTCAGATACTTCAGACCAGTTGTGATTTTCATAAGCTTCTATTAAATCACGTAGCTGTCTTCTGATTGTCTTGTACTTAGCATCATCTTTTGATAGATGCTTTAACTTTCTATCAGCAATCATTGCCCTTTCAAGCTCCAGTTCATTTTCAATCCTACCTTTATCCAATAATGCTTTTATGTCAAATTGCGTTTCCATATCTATTCTATCCAATCGTTAGATTTCAACCAATTTTTAATAGCGTTTTTATTGTTCTTAAACGTCGCCTCATATTCCTGATGGTTTCCCACCCAAGCAACTGATGCCTCATCATCCTCAAATTCCAGCAATATCATAGTACGGTGGATTGAAATATTGAAAAAGTAAAACCCATCATTATGAACACAATCCGCATCCTTTCTTATCTCTTTTAAAGAGCGCGCATTGCGCCAATCACTTTCTTCTATATCATTGATAAGCTTGTCAATAGCTATGACCAACTTGTTATTCCCAAGATTCTTACGTTTCAGCTTCTCTAATTTCTTTTTTCCTATTAATCTCATTAGTATATACGCAATATAACAAAATAGTTCTGAAAAAATCCGAACTATTTTGTTTTAAATAGAATTTCAACACAATCTATTTAGTTTTTTAAGTGACTGTAAGTGAGTAATTTATAAATTATATGCAAATCCCAGTGAAATGAAAATTCTAAAAGAGCTTGATGGACAGTCGTTCAAAGATAGATTCCTGACAAAAAAAAGAATACTATAGATTTTTTACAAAACTCAAATGGTCAGCGGGTTACAACTGTAAATGCTGCCACTTGGGAAAATACATCAAGGGCAAGTAGCCTTTCAGCAGAAGGTGCAGCAAATGTGGTCTTGATGAATTATCCCAGATCATGCGTTGGAACTTCGTAACGAGGGTTTAAATGGCAATAAATCAGGGAGTTTTATTGGGTTTAGCATAGCACCGCTATGGTGAATTCAAAAAACGTAGTGCAACGACTGATTTGCAGCTATTTGGATTCGCAGTAGGTTTTCCAATGCATGATCCGGGATTAACGACCGCAGGAACCGGCCCGGTGCTTCGTCAGGTCCCAGTCAAGCCCGGGGTCCTTTACCCTTTTGGTATTGAAGGTTACCTCTCCCTTGCCCTGATTATAAAGGTACCCTCAAGGAGCTGATCAAAAGGTCTTCCATGACAACAGGCAGGTCTGTGGGAGCCAAAGGATAAAGGAGACCCTAGGCAGGGGAGGGCACCATGTGTTGTGATCCGGTTGATGGGTGAAAAGGGCCTGAAGAGCAGGATATACAAGAAATTTGTTGCCACCACTCACTCCGGGCATGCACGCCACCACGCCAAGGGCAACAGAGGCATCCAGGACGGCTTCCTATTCCATTCCGACAGGGGTGCAGTATGCCGCTAAAGAGTTTGCCCATATACTTTCCTTCAACAGGAAAACCGAGCAGTCAATGAGCCGAAAAGGGAACTGTTGGGACAATGCGGTCGCTGAATCCTTTTTCAGTACAATCAAGTATGAAAAACCGAACCATCATAGGTTCGGATCATTTGAGCAGGTAGGGCGGTGTGTCAATGAGTATATCAGGTGGTACAATACAAAAAGGCTACACTCTGTCCTTGGCTACGGGACACCTTTGGAAAGGGAAGTGATCATTTTGGGTTAAAAATAAATCTGAAATGGCCACCTAAAAATCTGTACCAATTTTTGTTGCTATTCCACCATCGCCTGTTCCGCTACCTGGTAGAGCGGCACGGGTTCAATACCTTTTTCTTGGAAGCCAACTATAGCCAATGCCTCCGGTGATGCGAAGGACTTCAGTAACTGTGAGTTGAAAGAAGTTACGGTCGAACCCAAGCATCAAAAAAACTTCGGGGCCAAGTTCAGGGATAGTGAGGAAAAAATCATCTATATCCCTTATGCAAATTTGGTTTTCAGATGTCGTATAAGATTCCGCGGGTCATATTAGTATCAATCAAGGCGATAACCGCAGTGATAGCAGCGCTATCCCGAGGATTGTCAATGCAGGGTGAAACAAAATGAACAGGAAGATAGGCGATTTTAAAAGCTAAGTTTGTATTAGTGGACTGCTCAAAATGGGGATTTTATTTTCATAGGATACAGGAGATTCGGCTGGACGATATTCATCTCCAGCTCAGCACCTTTTTGAGCATGTCTATTTCTTCTGGCCAAGGATTTTGTTGAAATCTCCCCGGATAACGCTGCACTTTTTATCCTTTCGGCCCCCAAATAAGCGATAAAGGATATTGCATATAAGTTCGGAACAGTTTCCGGGCCTTTGGAATAAATCAAGCTACCTTCCAACCAAAAATAGATATCCCGTGTCATGAAAGTATGGAAAATATATTTGATATGTACTATTTAAAATAATATTGTTTATTTATTGTATGCTAAAACTACATTATAGACTGATTTATGTTCATTATCGGATAAGGTCCATCAAAGGTCGTTTGTCCTAGTAAAGCTTTTTAAGTGACATGGTAGCGATTACGTCGCGATTGAAATTCAGGATCAGAGTAACGCCAGATGAATCTGCTGCCGAAAGAAAAAGCCTAGATCATTTTTATAGTCAAACTAAAATATGCCACACATCTCTACTAAAATATTCGGACCATTATTGTTCCCTGTTTTTATGATATTTGGCCTACTGTCCTGCGACAATTACGACAATGACGGTCCCGTCCTCGCTTGTGAAAGCCTGTACTGTGATGATGTCCAGGAAACCATCGTGATATCGGTCCGGGATTCTGCGGATAAATCTGTTTCGTTTCGATATCATCGGTAGTACTTCAGCGTGCACGACGGACGGACAGTATCTTTTGGTCAATGATGTAGACCTCTAGAGAACAATAGTAGAAAATCGCTACACTTCACTGATCATATCAAAGAGGAGGAGGTAGTCATGGAAAACTATATAGCGGCAAAGCCCTGTTGTCATGTTTTCTTGATGGTGGGTAGCACTGGTTTGTATCTTGAAGAAAAGTAGACGCTTTTTCACAAAGTAACCGAACTGATATGGCGTTTATAAGCCTTTTCCCTAGAAAGATTTGTAGCTAGGTAAAATCGAGAAGCTAATAGACGTTTTGCTATGTAAATAAATATTGGATATAATTGGATGGATTCTTTTTGTATCCGGCAAGGTACTTGGCAGGTACCTTAGTTGAACCAAAATAATTCTAGCAACAAACAAACTCCACAAAGATGAAAAAAGCCTTTAAATTACCTACGTATGCATGTGTCCTACTGATGAGTATTGGTCTATTGTCCTGTGGAAAGGATGATGCCGATGATCCAGTGGGAAGTGAGGATTGTGCTATTGTCGGTTGTACTGAAGAGCTAGTGACCATTACCATAAACGTACGCGATCCCGATGGTAACCCCATTGCTCTGGATGACTTTAAAGTGATGGATATAGTTACGGGAGCTGACGTGACCGTCATGCTTTCTCCAGCGGCATTTCTTATGGCACAACAGATAGGTAGCTATCGTCTGGCACAGGACGGCGATCTTTCCATCAGCACCACCAAAAGCTTACGTTTTCAAGGCTTTCTTGAGGGCAAAGAAGTAATCAATGAAGACTACATCGTACAAATGGATTGCTGTCATATCTCGTTGACCTCTGGAGATCACAACTTGACCATAGGTTAGAAGTACCCTGTCAAAAGAGACCATAGGTAGCCGTTGGGGAAATATAAGCATCACCTTAATACAAATTTGGATTTTATACAAATTTGCTTTTTAAATGTCGTGTAAGATTTCGCAGATCATTTTGGGCTAAACAAGGCGAAAACCACAGGGATAGCAGCGCTATCGTGAGGATTTTCAACGCAGGGTAGCGCAAAATGAACAGGAAGATAGGCGACATTTGAAATGTAAGTTTGTATTAAATGTCGCATACAATTGCACAGATTGTTTTGCTTCAATCCAAAACTCACAACAGCAGCGCTGTTGTGAGTTTTGCCAACGATTTGAGGTAAGATGAGCCGCAAGAAATGCGACATATATCTATAGATAATCCATATATTCCTCAACGGCCCTAGCGCCGAAAATCCCTTTTGCCCCCTTTTTTTTCCATCAGTAGGGTTTCCTGTAGTCGAATGTCATGAGAGAGTGCTTTGCACATGTCATACAGCGTCAGTGCCGCTACGGAGGCACCCGTCATGGCCTCCATCTCTACGCCTGTTTTACCCGTAGTGATGACCCTACAATCGATAATGATGGACTTGTCTTCCCGAGTAATCTCTATAGCACAGTCTTCGAGGGACAGCGGGTGACAAAAGGGAATCAGTTCGCTGGTCTTTTTAGCTCCCATGACCCCTGCGATAATGGCCGTATGGAAAACAGGTCCTTTCTTGGTATGGATATCGTTGTTCTTTATCTGGGCAACAATGGCATCGGTCATGATAACCTTGCTTCTGGCCCAAGCACTCCTTCGGGTAGGCACTTTCGAGGAAACATCGACCATAGTAGGGTCGCCTTTGGCATTGACATGGGAGAGATGCTCTTTTTTGACCATAATGATGCGTTTTATGGTGAAAGATGCCGAATTTATTTTAAAATAACCAGCCTTTGCATTTTAAGATGTGTGTTGTTTATCGCCAGATGGCAACCCATCGCCATGAGCTTGGGATGAGTATACTACTTTTATAAGAGGATGATGTCCAAAAAGCTGTTTTGGAGGACATTATTTTAGAATTGGTCATCGCTTGTTCTGGATAGGACCGAGCGTGAAAATAGCATACTAAGGATTTGATTGGTGAAGGGACCGGCCTACCGCCCGAGCCATTGACAAAGATAGCAACGCTATCTGCGGATGTTTCAACGAAATCGTACACCAAAAGATGATACACGGCAATAAGCGTGATGGATATGGCACTCAACTTAAGGTCAATACCTTCGTTGCGAATTCCATGTGACCATTAAACCCAAAATAATCAATAGCCATCCTATTACAAGTATAAATTGCTTCAAGGTCAGCGGTTTTACACTGCGCAGGTTCGATATCTTAGTGATACAAAGTCCTCCTCACCTAAACCACTGATTCTAGAGTACTTTATGCCCTCATCACGATATCCTATTGATCGATTTGGGTTAAAATTCAATACCGACCAAATGAAAATGAAAGAGATAAAGTTCAGAACAGTCTCTAAAAAAATTCGCCTATTCTGTAAATCATTCTTAATGCGCTGTATTCAATATCTTGAGATTTATGTTGCTTTTCTGTTTTCCTTATCCTTGATAGTATCTCAGTCAGGTGAAATACATGGAGTACCGCGCCCTGAAACATCGATAATCGATATTTCGAAAAAAAAATCGATTATTTCCATCTGTCCAAGCAACCCTTTGCACGGCACGTTCCGTATTGACTCCAATATTCATACTGTGCGTATGTAATATCTTGATATTTAATGACTTATTGTACGATGTTGGCTTTGTCTACAATAACATTTTTGAACAATTACAGAAACCGACAACATGATGATGAACACAAAATCGTTTTATTTTTTAGGGACAAAAGCAGCTTTTATTCTCTGCATGGTAGTGATCACAGCCTGTGGAGAGGATGACGATACTCCGGCGGGCCCTGACCTCAGTACTTTTGAAAGGGTCATTGCCCAAGGGGATGAGATAGCGACCTTCTCTGAGATTCGACAGGTGGATACCGTAGCGGTAGCCGAAGCGGAGAACGAAGACAGTGAAGCTGATGAGGAGGGCAATATAGAACGTTTCGTCTGCACGAAAAAGACCGTTAAGCTTAGCGATGGAGCGGGACAGTTCCAGCTCTTCGATACCAATGCGGACGTGATCTACCCCGGTAGTCTACTACAGGGCAAAACACTGAAAGATGCCACCCCTGCACCTATCGTAGTGAAGCGGGCAGGAGGGACCATATCCTATGATCTGAACAACGGCAATCTGCAATCCACCTTTACGGTAGATGAGGTAAGTAAAAGCAGTATCCAGGATGCCATGAACAATATCATCGCCACTTCGGGGGAAGTAGTCCCCGCCAACTTCGAGCTGGACATCATACAAGTAGCTTCAGAGGAGCAACTGGCCGTAGAACTCGGCATCGATGTAAAGGTATTCTTTGCCAAGGTATCCTCGGACATGTCCTTTAGCAAGGAGAAGAAGTTTAACCGTACACTGGTCAAGCTGAACCAGAAGTATTTCACCATGAGTTTTGACCTGCCCACGGGTGTAGAGGAGCTTTTCGACCCCAGTGTGACCCCAGCGGACCTGGCACGCTTCGTACAGTCCGATAACCCTGCTACTTTCGTCTCTTCGGTGACTTTTGGTCGGATATTCTTTATGTTGGTAGAGACCACTTCTACAAAAGAGGAGATGGAAGCCAGCCTAAAGGCATCGTTCAGAGGCTTTGGCGCGAGTGCCAGTGCGGAGCTGGATGTGGATAGGTTCAAATCTTTGAAAGATTTGAAGATTAAGGTCATCGCCTATGGTGGTGATGCCAAAGGTTCTTTCGAACTGGCCGGAGAGACCAGCGTGGAAGCTATTGCCAATAAAATGGCCGAAAGCACTGATATCCGAACGGGTCTACCGCTCTCTTATGTAGTACGCAGTGTAGAGCGCCCCGACCAAATCGTGGGTACATCACTCGCTACGGAGTACGATGTGGTGGACTGCCAACTGAAAGGTACCCTGCCCAAGGCGGGTTATCGCGGCTTGGTCGATCTTTTTGAGGATGGAATCGGGGCCGCCGTACAGGTCCGGCTCAGTACTATGGCCGTTTACAATAAAGCAGGGGATAAATATGCTCTTTATAATGTGGGTACGGCAGAGGTATTGGGAAAATTTGATGTTAATGACCCTAACGGTCCTATGGGCGTATGTGCTTTTGACAAAGTAGGTGCTGCGGTCAAAGCGGCGGCCGACCTCATCTATGTTTTCAATGAAGACGGACTGAAATTCCAACGATTGGATTACGATCAGAATACCTTGGACCAGAATGTACTCCCTACAGGACCCATCGGTACCTATCGGGATGAGGTGCAGGTCACCAATACGTTTTTTGCCAAAAATGATGACTTCCCTTTTATAGGAGATGGTATCAATGCCGGAGTACGCTTCATCAAAGACGGAAGAAGGGTCGGTGGCGCTCCTATTTATAATTCCATGCTCTTCTCGGCTAATGGCAAACAGTTCATGCAGATGAAGATAGATGGAGATAAAGTGTTCAACAATGGGAAAAGAGAGAACGATGAACTACCCAGTCGGACAGTACCACTGTTCGATCAGGTAGGTGCAGCGGCCAAGGTATTTTTCACCTCCAATAGTATACAGCTACTGTTTATCAATGAGGCAGGCGATCAAATGATGTATTGGGACGGTACTGCTCCTACCACGTTCTCTTTTAGGGGAAATCTTGATATTACCGATAAATCAAGGGTGAGAGGTAGCATAAGAGGTCCTTTTGTGTTAAAGTAATAACAGAAAACAGGTGCGTATGTCCACATACGTACCTGTTTTTCCTTTGACAGTTCCATAGCCAGGGAGCGCAGCGATGAGAGGGAAAATATCCTCAGGACCCATGGCTCACCGCTTTCAGAAAAGGGCCTATGAAGTGACGCGACTTTAGACTGCTCATGATCTTGAAGTCCTGCGGCAGGCTACTTTCGCCATTAAGAAAGGCGAAAATATGATAAGCCTCTGTGTTCTTGAACAGGTCCGAGAACAATAAATGCCCCGGATAGCGTTCACGGTCCAGCACCCTGAGCAGTGCCTTGTCATAAAGCTGATGCCGCTTGCTGATGGTCGCCACATCAAAATAGGGATGGCCTTCCACCCGGTACTTTTCCAGTATCTTTCCTACCGTACGTTGCACATTGGTAAATGTATAGCCCGTAGAACCACGCGTATCTCCGCCCATACTTCCCAAGTGAATGATATTTTTTTCATTTCTGGTGAAAGAATAATCCGTCATAGGAATGACCCCAAACTCACTCTCCAGAACATCGTAGAGATCGATGTGCAGAATATCATGCAGATACTCTTTTATCTTTTCATTATAAGTCTCATGGTCCAGCAGTGTCTTGGAGAACAAAGTGTATTCTACGAATAGCTCTTTTTGATTGAAAGGTAGTACATAGAAGAAACTAGTGCCATGCTCTTGCGAAGTGCGAAAATCCATGAGATGCATCGCCTTCGGATTGCCCTTGAACTGGTCGGTCCTGATTTTTATACCTTTGAAGTGCTGTAGAAAGTACTGTTGATGAGCTTTCAGATGGGGTTTTTGATAGATGGAGTTGAAGAGGTATCGAGCCGAATAGGTGCGAGTGGCACAGCATACTTTTGCCACATCATTTTCACTATGTATTTTCTCTATAGCATCATAGACAAAGGTGATGCCGGGTATTTTTTCCAAAAATGCCATGGTATGACGGTAAAAATCGATACCTCTGATCATTTTGTAGCGGTAGGGTGCTGCCTCCAGTACTTTTGCCTCGCCAGAATTGGAAAAAAACAGCAGTTCTTCCCACTGGTGATAGAGGATGTCTTCAAAAGGAGATGGAGCCGCCTGCCAGAAGCACCAAGTACGGTCATTTTTATCCTTCCTGTCCTTATCGACAATCAGTACCCGCTCTTCTTGCCATACCTTACTTTTGAACGCACGGTAGGCAAGACTCAGGCCCGAAAGGCCTGCACCGCAAATAATGATATCATAGTGTTCTTCGCTCATTGATCTAGTGGGAAAGGATATAGGACCGCTACCGAGTCGGTACTGACCTCGTCGAACCGGCGATTGTTCCAGGGTATAACGTGCACTGTCAAAGTTATGCCCTTTTGTATCATCTGCCAACTGTCTTCACCCGATTCATAGCTATATCCTAAAGATAGCTACAGTACATGCATCGTCAGTACTCGTTTATGGTCGGTTCATTCGATAGACAGCACAAAGGCTACCTTCAAACTTTTTCTCTTCAACAAATTGGAATCCCAATCGTTCGTAAAAGCGAATGGCCTTTGTGTTACTGACCAGAGGGTCAATAAGTATGGACTCTACTTGCTCATTTTGAAAACAATGATCGATGGCCCAGCGCATCATCAGTGTACCATAGCCTTTACCCAAATCTGTTTTTTCACCTATCCAAATATCGATAGCCCGAAGGCGAGGCCCTATTGCTCCCCAATAATGCGTTTCCTCTGCTGCTGGATCGATAATCTGTAAAAAACCGACGGGCCTACCTGATATCTCTGCCACCAGCTGTTCACGCCAGTCAGGGAAGTACTGAAGCTCATGTTGCCAATCCCAATTACTGTCGGGGTCACAGGCAATGACATGAGGCTGCGCATCCCAGTGTTGGAGCAGTGCGAGGTCATCTAAAGTTGCCGTACGAAAAGAGAGCTGCATAACTAGTATCCTCTGACGATAAGTTCAACCCAAAATGATCAATAGTCTTCCTGTTACGAGCATAAATTGCTTCAATATCAGCGTTTTTACGCTGCGCAGGTTTTGCATCTTACTAATCAATTTGGGTTCAATACAAAGTGGCAAGATAGAAAGAAATGATCATGATGACATGGTCAGAGCCTGCTATTATGTCTTTGGCATTGCTTGTTTGTATGTAAAATGGCCTATTTACTGCTTTATTTCGGATAGTTACTGATGATTTTTGATAAAAGTAAGCGAGACTATAAGTGAAAAATTAATTGCATAAACTCAGTAAATGTTATATATTTAATTTTCTTAAATATATAATATTGTTTGTGGGGTTCTATAATCGCTAAACACTGAAAAATGAAATCCAAAGAATTTATAAAAGGCACCCTCAAGACCATAGTGCTGAAGCTGCTGTCCGAAAACGAAAAGATGTACGGATATGAAATAAGCCGGAAAGTCTCTGAACTATCGAAGGATGAGATTCAGCTGACCTATGGAGCATTGTATCCCATACTGTATAAACTGGAGTCGGAAGGCCTGCTGACCACAACTAGTGAGATAGTGGATAACCGCGCCCGCAAGTACTATTCCCTGACCGATTCGGGCAAAACCTTTGCAGAAGAGAAAGTATCCCAGCTACAGCAGTTTACGGAGACCTTGATGCAGGTTTTGAAAACGGGACCAAATACGATGTTGAATTTTGAACAATAAAAGTATGCGCATGGAAATCCTAAAAAGAATAGAACGATACCTCGATGAACAGGGTCTGGTCGATGGACCATTGCGCGAAGAGCTACTGGACCATCTCATGAGTGACGTTAAAGCACGACAGCGAGAAGGGGATACGCTGGAAGAAGCTTGGATACAGATTGTAGAGGATATACCTCCGCAGCATTTTAAAGCGCTGGAGAAAGAAACGGTAAGCATCGATCGGCATCCCTTCAAGAGCATCAAAATAATGGCCTACCTATCCATAGGTCTACTGGCGGCGACAGTAATTTTCAAGACCGCACATTTTCCCGGAGCGCCTTTCTTGCTTTTGTCCGCTTTGATGATGGCCATGGCAGCGCTAATTACCGGAAGTATCTCCGGTGTGAAAAGCTATCCGGAAAAGGAGGGCAAGAAGGTGGTGTTGATACTTATGGGCAGTGTATTCCTGTTTTTTCTTTCGCTTGTATTTCAGGTGTTCTATCTGCCCATGACGGGGCCATTGCGTAATACGGCCATTCTACTTTTGCTGGTTATTTTTCCTTTCCTTCTTTTCTATTTCTTGGGAAAACAGGCTTGGGAAAGCTTCCTGTTGACCTATTTACATAGAAGACACACCGCAGGAATTGAACGTTTTTTATTGGTATTATTGGTTTTGGGCAGTTTATCGAAGGGCCTCGCCCTGTTAGGGCGGCCATCCCCGGAGCCGGCATCGGTGATCTTCGTTCTCTTGATATTTGCAGCAGGTCTACAGTATTTTTTGTTTTCCTTACGGCAGGTCAATGATAGAGGAATGGTCTTCGTACTTATCCTCACCATCATCCTGCTGATGGTACCGGCAATGGAACTGCCTTTACCATTTCCATTGAAATCAATAGCCATAGCCTTGTTTTTCCTGCTGGCAGGAGGCATAACAAGCCTTCAGGCAAGTACTGGGTACGATGGAATACTCGCTACTTTGATGACGGTCATCATGTCTTCTTTTTCCCTACTCCGGATAGCGTTTGGGCTTCATTGGATAGGGGCTGGGACCGAAGGAATGTTATTCAATATACCTGTTTTTCTACTTATTCTGGGGGCTTTATTGTTGTCCCCTAGATACAGTATGTTTCGTATGTACATGATTATTGCACTCGCACAATACCTACTGGTCTATCCGTTGTCCATTACTTGAACTTTACCCTCGGGAAAACGGAATCGGATAAGTGTCGACGCGAATTTGAAAGCATTTCAAAACAATACCTGAAAAGTGGGATTTAAGGGAGAGGGTTTCCTTGCGGATAGGATATTCAAGGAGATGAAACGAAGAGAGTCATTACTGTATATCAGTGGCTCTATGTGATTTTTTTGTTTACTGAAGTTTTTGCTTTCTTGTTGTTCATCGGTCTATCGTTGTCCGTTCGGATGTTTCAAAAAGACCTGAAAAAAAGAAAGGCTCGGGAACCACCCCGAGCCTTGGAATTTTGTTTCCTCGTTAAAAAATTGGGTAACCAGCCCACGAAAAAACTAACCTAATCAAACCTAAACAAAAAAATGAAAAACTCATCTATTCTAATGTCATTGTTATGCCAGAAAGATGAAAAATTTCAATTTTATTAGTTTTGAGTTCTAATAAATTGACATTATTCCCAAATCGGGAGTGATTCCCATATTTACAAGAAAGGAGGGAAGAACATACAATTTGAGTCGTGTAAGAAGTGGTAAGTTGCTCTCTGGACAACAGTCCAGAGCTACCCAAAGACCGTGCACCGTTTCCGAAAAGGTATATTTCAAAATAGTCTCTAAGGCTCAGATGACAATGGTCATAAGTAATAATGGATTCGGTAAAAGATTGTAGGTGAGTTGAAGGTTCACTCATCCTTGACCGCTACCGTAAAAATAGCTAAACCTCTAAAGGCTTCTTCCCCGACACTCACCGTCAGTACTACATCACAATAACCCAAAGGTCTATTGATGATGAACTTATATCTCAAATGTCCCTCTTCCTTCAAGCTGTTCGCGTTTTCTGTTCTTTCCGAAAGCTCGACCTGATCACCGTCAATGGTAAAATTGAACCCGGATCATGCATTGGAAAATCTACTGCGGATCTAAATAGCTGCAAACCGGTCGTTGCACTACGTTTTTTGAATTCACCACAGCGGTGCCCTGTCAAATCCAATAAAACTCCCTGATTTATTGCTATTTAAAACCTCGTTACGAAGTTCCAACGCATGATTCGGGTTGAAATCAGCACTTCTTAGGTTTTCAGGAATATCCAGGGCCAAAAACGTCAGTTCTCCTCCCGAACGTACCCGTACCTCTCCATTGGCCATGCCCGTATCCGACCGAAGTAACAGGCGTGGAGGATCCTTTTGTGGAGGTTTGGGAAACTCTTTTACAGCTTTGGACAAGGCCAGTAAAGGGTCTTTCTGTAGTGATTTGGTACTTGTGTTGGGACTGGCGGCTTCCTGAGGTATTTTTAGGCGCACTCTCCTCTCCATAACCCTCGGCCATAACTGGAGACAATAGCTCTTGTAGTACCTGTGAAAAAAGTGGAGGAGACTTCGGGGATTTTACCGGAGCCACTGATATACTCCCATTTCAGGCCTCCATCTCGACTACAGAAAAGTCCTGCACTGCGTGTACCGATCATTACCTGATTGTCATTATCGGGATTAAAAGAGATATTGCTCACTAGAGTAAACCGATTTGTAAAATGGTGGGTTCCCTTTTTAGTGACCAATTCAAACAGGTCACTCTCCTCATACCAACTGGCACCACCTGTTTTTGTAGTCATCATCACTTGTTGTTTGATATCGGGAACTACCATACTGAGGGTCGCTAGGGTTGACACCGAAGACCTCGTACCTAGCAAACATCGTGGGGAAAGTACCCAGACTACCGATACCGGGTACCAATCCTTGAGTTGAATGATACGGGCCATAGATATTACTGATGCGCAATATCTGTATTTCCAAGATGTCTGGTGACACTTCCGCTCCGGGTATGCTTACGGCAATGAATACCGTAGGATTGTTGTCGGGACCGACGATTTAGGAAAAACCTACTGATGGATAACCTAGGTCGATTACTTTGGGCCAGGAAGTACCTTGGTTTTTTGTAAGGTATAGACTCTTGACGCCTATCTCTTCTTCTGAGACCTGTACATGGATGGTTTCGGAGGAGGCCCGTTACGGGGCACAAGCGGACGCTTGCACCGGATGGTGTTCCGTACTGATTTCGGAAGGAGTGGAACCTTGAGATGAAACGAAAAAAGAAAAGGCCCGGGAACCACCCCGAGCCTTAGAATCATTGTCCTTTCGAAAAAAATCGGGGTAACCAGCCCCACGAAAAAACTAATCTTAACAAAAAATGAAAAACCTATTTACCTTAATGCCAATCACGTGCCAAAAAATGGAAATGCTCTTTAAAAGGTCTTTTTGAGTACTTTACTATCATAATACAGTCCCGTTAAGGGAATTTTCCCGGTTTGTCGGGAATAGTGGTGTCGGTTCGGTGATTATCGGGATGGGCAGTGCGCTGGTACAATCTAGTTCGTAAAAGTGCAGCAGGGTATTGATGTGATGGTGATGGTTTCGGAGGAGGCCCGTTACGGGGCACAAGCGGACGCTTGCACCGGATGGTGTTCCGTACTGATTTCGGAAGGAGTGGAACCTTGAGATGAAACGAAAAAAGAAAAGGCCCGGGAACCACCCCGAGCCTTAGAATCATTGTCCTTTCGAAAAAAATCGGGGTAACCAGCCCCACGAAAAAACTAATCTTAACAAAAAATGAAAAACCTATTTACCTTAGTGCCAATCACGTGCCAAAAAATGGAAATGCTCTTTAAAAGGTCTTTTTGAGTACTTTATTGTCATAATACAGTCCCGTTAAGGGAATTTTCCCGGTTTGTTGGGAATAGTGGTGTCGGTTCGGTGATTATCGGGATGGGCAGTGCGCTGGTACAATCTAGTTCTTAAAAGTGCAGCAGGGTATTGATGTGATGGTGATGGTTTCGGAGGAGGCCCGTTACGGGGCACAAGCGGACGCTTGCACCGGATGGTGTTCCGTATGACATGTCCAGAGATAAGTAGGTCTATTTTATGAAAATGCTTGCCCCCACATAAAACCCATCATCGGTTGAGAAAAATCAAAAGGGAAAGGCTCGGGGCATACGCCCCGAGCCTTATAAGTCATTGAGCCAAAAAAAAGGAGGTCGACCTACTTGCAAAAAGGTACCCTTTCCAATAACCAAACGCATTTGGCTAGAGTGGAAAAAGATACATTGGTATAGACCTTCATAGGTTGGAAAGTTCCCTGTAGACCCACTGGCCAATGACCTATATAGGGTAATCCTACCTTTGTAAACAGCTTAGGTAACCCGCATATTTCAAATACTTTTTTTACAATTAAAGATTGGCTTTGATTGTTAGCGAGATACCAAAATCTGTAATTTTCTAATTTGGAAAAGAATAATTTAGATGTTACTACGCCTAGTTTGTCCCGCAGATGTATCATTAGCAATGGTATACTGGGAAATCGACCAAAGTAAACATTAGGGAAAGAGGGTGTTTCGGTACGGAACATACCTGCTACAGGACCTTTGTCAGATTGTGTGTTGAGGTTTTTGATAGTGAAAGTGGTTATTGCCTGTATTCAATACAAAAAATAATCACTTAGGATGCCAGCGTATATCCCGCCATTGCTCACGTTTGCTGCTATCCAAAAATGTCCATGCCACAACTCGGCTGGTCTTATTCCCTTGTCCCATGGGGATGGTTTTTGTCTCAACGGCTCCTTCTTGTCGAAGATGTCTGTAAATTGAGGTAAGATGGGAGGACTTGGAGACGAGCGAGGAAAACCAAAGGACCGAAGTAGCGAAGTTTTTGCTCTGTTCTATCATTTTGCCAATAAAACGTAGTTCGCCTCCTTTACACCATAGCTCATTACCTCGTCCTTCGAAGTTTAATTGGGTACGGGTGATTTTTCTTTTCTTGAGATTGCTGAGTTTTCTTAGCGTGCCTTTTCTCGCTTCTTTGGCCGAAGCATGAAAGGGTGGATTGCAGATAGTGAGATCAACGAATTCCTTCTTATGGAGTATGCCTTCAAAAATGGAGTTGACATTAGTCTGATGGCGGATTTCGACTTTGCCATTCAGAGTCGGGTTCCTATAAACGATTTTTTTTGCTGAGGCAATGGCTGCAGGGTCTATATCTGTGCCGATAAAAGACCATCCATACTCTTTCTGGCCGATGATAGGATAGATCAGATTGGCCCCCGTGCCGATATCCAAACAGGTAATCTGACTCCCAAAGAATCGGGAAGTAGCGGTCTTAGGCCTGTCTTCAGAAAGAAGGTCGGCCATATAATGTATGTAATCGGCCCTTCCCGGTACCGGAGGGCAGAGATAATGTTTCGGTATATCCCAATAATCGATCCCGTAAAAATGTAAGAGCAAGGCCTTATTGAGTGCCTTCACGGCTTTGGAATCGGAAAAATCGATAGCATAATCATCATGTCCATTATGCTGAACGAAAGTAGAAAGCGCCGAATGGGTAGTGCACAGTTTTTCAAAATCATAGTGTACTCGATGCCGATTACGCTGATGCAGACGGTCTTTTTCTTTCGGAGGGGTCTTTTTTCTTGAAGGCACAGATCTTGATAAATGAGTTTCAACGACAAATATAGGTTTTAAAAACCTTGAAAGCCGTACGGTATCATACCCGTTCCTCGACTTTCTTCTCTTCACCCATTTCGGATAGCTCCCCTTCGAATTCTGTTTTGACTACTCCCGAAGCGATGCCCTGCTCCTGAAGCCACTGTGAGAAGATGTCGGTATAGCCATGTGTGACCCATACTTTTTCCGCTCCCGTAGCTTTAATGACATCGTTCAGGCCTTGCCAGTCCGCATGATCGGAAAGGACAAAACCCCGGTCCGCAGCTCTCCTTCTTCTTGCACCGCGCAAAGCCATCCAGCCTGAGGCCACACCTATACTGATGCTGGGAAACCTTTTCATCCAAGTAGAACCCAGTGCAGAAGGTGGTGCCACTAATAGGCTCCCGAGGAAGTCTTCTTTGGGAATACCGGCGTTCACACGGACTGTCGGAGTCAGTGCTATACCCTGCGCGCGGATGATTTCATTGATATTCTCTACGGCTCCATGGGTATATATATTGCCTATGCTCGCGTCTACATTCTGGATGATGCGCTGTGCTTTGCCAAGGGAATACCCAGTAACAAATGATACCTTGCCTTTGGCTTGATTGTCGCGCCACCAAGCGTTAAGGTCCGCAAAAACTTCAGCTTGTGGTTGCCACTGGTATACGGGTAACCCAAAGGTCGATTCCGTTATGAACTGATGGCAAGGGACCAGTTCGAAGGGTTCAGAGATACCGTCTTCTTCTACTTTATAATCGCCCGATGCCACCCATACCTCACCTTTGTAAGCGACACGTATCTGAGCAGAACCGACGATATGGCCCGCAGGGTGAAAAGAAAAGTCCACTCCGTTGATTTTCCGAACTTCACCATAGGGGATGCTCTCCAAGTGTATATCCTTTCCTAATCGGTAGCGGATAACGGGCTTTGCGCTGTCCGTGCAGAGGTACTTCTCATGCCCCCAGCGTGCGTGATCGGCATGACCATGAGTGATCAGTGCCCGTTGAACAGGCCGCCATGGGTCAATGTACACATCGGCCTGAGGACAATAGATACCACTATCGGTAAAAGTGAGTAATGACATGTATTCCGGTTTTCGTTCAAGTCATGTATTGGACTTTCTGTTACAATTTTCAAAAAAGTAACAAAATACAGCCAAAGAGGTTATTAATCTAGATGGATTATAGAGCAGAGAACACTGTTACAAGAGACCATTTTGAAATCGTTCTTATGGATTTTACCTCGCATATCCACCGATACACATAACATTTTGAACAGAAAATTACCCATGATAGACACTACCGCAGTATATAGCCTTGAAGATATTCTTGGGCTGGAAGATTTTTTCAGGAGATACCTGATGAATACCGTCACTGGCTTCAAAAGTGCCAGTCTTATAGGCACACAGGATGCTACCGGGAACAGTAATTTGGCCATCTTTAACTCTGTTATCCATATCGGTGCCACGCCACCCTGTTTGGGCTTTGTAATGCGCCCTACGACAGTGACACGGCATACCTATGATAATATCAAAGAAACAGGCTTCTTTACCATAAATCATGTACATGAAGGCATCTATAGGGCCGCTCATCAGACCTCTGCACGTTATCCTAAAGAGCAATCCGAATTTGCGGCCTCGGGATTAGAGGAGGAATACCATGAGCCTGTAAAGGCCCCCTTTGTCAAGGAAGCAATGATTAAATTCGGACTGAGTTGGGAAGAAGAACATCCCATAAAAGTCAATAGCACCATCTTGGTCATAGGAAAGATACAGAAAATGATACTGCCCAAACAAATTATAGCAGAGGATGGTTTTGTGGATTTGAATACGGCAGGCACGGTGGCCATTACAGGTCTTGATTGCTATCATAAACCGGAGAAACTTGCCCGACTGACTTATGCGAAACCGGATAGAAAGATCGCTGAAATCTAATCGCATTTTCAGAAAAGCCTAAAATCCATCTCGCCCATCAGGGTCTAAAGCTTTTATGTTCATTCAAATTTTTGATTAAGTGACTGTTTTGAAATTATTTTAGAATTTGTTATCATTTATTTTGGATAGGACCTAGCGTTAAAATAATGCCCCGAGGGCATTATCAGTGAAGGGGCCGGTCTGCCGCGGGAGCCATTGACAAAGATAGCATGTCGGGCTAGCTAGCGGAAATTTCAACGAAATCAGGCACCAAAAGAAGTACATAAGAAAGAAAAAGATACATTTTAAAACAGTCTCTAAATGCCACGTAAAATTTCAAAGCTCATTTTGTTCTGGGCAAAATCGTTTGATGGCGGCGCTATCATGAGAATTTTTAATACAGGGTAAGACAAAATGAACAAGAAGATAGACGATTTTTGAAAGTAAAGGGTATATTTAAAAATTGTCCCTTGATAAAACTGTAGAAAGCGACCCAGTGTAGGATATTGATCGTTCTCCTTAAGGGATAACTTTTTTTGAGAATCAGAGTTTGATATATCATGCAGTTTTAGTAAAACAAGCATATAAAAGGAAGTGATTTAGACTTTTTGTTTGACACCGAGAATTTTGGCTTTTGTGCTCTGATGAAGGCTTTTTTCCGTTGCATAGCCAAAGCTACAGAACTTAAAAAGACAAAATAAGGGTGCTAAATGTGAAATTTGTAGGCAAAAGAAAAAGTCTAAATCACTTCAGGTAATAAAAAACTGTAGCAGATAATGATTAACTAGTTTAGATTATGAAGTTCAATATTGGAGACCGCGTCAACTATTTCAAGGACATACAGAACTCCTACATCGTAGTGGCTACCAAAGAACAGGTTTTGGATGCCGCCTATCTTAAGTCAGTAGCTACACTCAAGGTCAGCGATGAAAGCTCCCTCGCCGCTAAAAATATCAAAGTGCAGAGCGGATTTGATTATCGGATATCCAAGATCACCGCTATCAAGGAAGATGAAGAGGTGACCATTGATGGATATCTAATGGGGGTTTTTGATAGCGAACTGGCATTCTGTGGAGATACCGTCCGTTTAGCGGATTAGTGGAAAGTTCTATCCCCACTTTTTTATAGGGGTAATCTGTAATTTGATAATAAAGCGTATTGAGCTTAATTGTCTACTTCAGGTAATCCATGTCCTATTCCAGTACTCGGCCACGTCCATTGCCGATGCCTTCTTTGGTAGTACGGATGGTCTCATCGGGAGCTATTCCCGTACCTTCATCACTGCACCCTTTGGAATCAAGGGCCTTTTGATAGGAAAAGCCGTACACCCACCCATTGGCCAACATCCTGATGGGGGAGAGGATCGACAATGCGCCACTTGTATTATCCTCGATGGTGTGTACATGTGAAAAGGGTTTCATGAAAAGGTAAAAAATATCATCTGTGCTTATCGTCTGTCTCTCTGTGGGCAGAACGATTTTTTTCAAATAGCGATAGCCCGAGGCCGGTTGCGAATAGTGGATGGCGATATCACCAAAATCCGTAGGTTTCGGTCCGTTTTTCGTTCGTGAAGTATACGCCAAGTGGGAATCATCGGCAAAAAAGGTTTGCCAATACATCTGTATAGCCATCATCATTGCCCTTAATGTCCACGATCAGCCCCTCTGTGGCTTGAACCCGGATCATGCATTGAAAAATCTACTGCGGATCTAAATAACTGCAAACCGGTCGTTGCACTACGTTTTTTGAATTCACCATAGCGGTGCTATGCCAAATCCAATAAAACTCCCTGATTTATGGATATGTAAACCCTCGTTACGAAGTCCCGACGCATGATCCGGGTTGAAACCCTTCTACGATTACAGTAAACTCCGATGGATAATCCCCTCTGAAATCGGAAATATGCAGATAGCCCAGCGAGGTACCTTTGAGCATACCATAAGTTACCGTACCATCTTTTAGATGCCCATAGTTGGGAGCAAGATAAGTGCTGCGCACTAAATCGATAGAGAATTCTTCCTCGGCATGCTTCCGCTTGGCGGCTCCGGAATTGAAAAACCGTCCGCCTATCTTGTCATCAATAAAAATGTGCCCACCGTCCAGTTTTTCTATCATATTCCTAAAGACGGCAAAGAGTTTTTCATCGGTGGTCTTCGACACTAAAGCCCTGCTTTTAACCCACATTGATGGATAGAAATCGTGATGAGCGTATCAATAGCAAAATACCGGCCATTTGGATTCGTTCGGCATAGCACCGCTATGGTGAATGAAGACCGGTGGGCAAAGCTTCCGGTATGAAGCTATTTATGCGTGGGATAGGTTCTCTATTGATCATTTTGGGTTGAACTCTGTCCAGAATAGCTCATAATTCGACAAAGGTCCATTGGGAGCCTCTTTTTCGATAAAGGATTCATTGCAGATACATATAGATTTCAATCTGACCTGTTGTATTCCTTTTGCGAGTACCTATCAGCAAGAAGACCTGGACACGTTGATACTTAAGGGTGTCTGTACCGCTTAGTATTGTGCTTACCATTGTATGTATCGCTATACCTGGGGTTTTGATTTTGTACACTACTTACCTCATCTATATAGGGTTCAGGTGCTATTGGAGCGGAAAGGAGAAGTAACGAAAGTATTGAAAAAAACGCATATTGACTTGAATATATCCTAGGGGCATGATTATTCATAGGCCCAAGCTTACCATCGTATGGACCCGATGATTAAGGATCAAATCGAACGCTCCGAACAAGAAAGTCAGACTCCTTTGTCGTCTTTCGCTCAAAGGATTGTATATTAGGAGTTGATGGATATGATATGCCCATCATTTGATGATTGTATGGATGGTTCTTTTTTGGATACATCACCGAACAGCCTTGTTTATCAAGAGATTGTTCCAGGATTATGTTTCAAATTTGTTATGGCTTATTTTGAAGAGGACTGAGGATCAAATAATGTCCTGAAGACAGTGGCCAGCGAAAGGCCCAACCTGTCGCGTGAGGGGTTGATGTAGATAGATAACAGCGCCATGAGCGGATTTTCGACGAAATTGTAGATCAAAAGAAGCATAACCACTTTTATTATAGCATCGTTTTATTCGGGTTTAGAAAATGAAATTACAGATTGACGACATAGAGCAGCAAGATGTATTGGACGGGCAGCAGGTAACCATAGCCCTTGACCGACTGAACGGCCAAGATGTCACTATGCTTCGCTTGGAGGATAATAATGGCGATTATGTGCAGTGTATCGGTACTAAGCTCAGGATGACCATAGAATACCGTTATTTCCTCACCTCGGGTTTTCGACATTATGTATTGGGCAAGGGAAAGGACAAAAGCCCACTGAAAGTATCATGGGCCATCATCAACACTCAAAAGAACGAAGTTCGGGTACACAATGATGAAATTCTCGATTTGGATGATGCACGCATGGTGTTTTTGCAGTTTTATAAGGAAAAAAGCATTCCCGAAACACTTAAGAAAAGAAATGTGACCAAACTGCATCAAACAGGGCGTAGGTCTTAATGTGGATTGTTTTGTCCCGAATTATGCATTAGCTCACCGTTGTATTTATTTTGATGGTTTCGCCAATATGCTGTACATGGAACTTCGTTGCGTAAAATACAGTAGGTAGGTAAGATTTTCGGGATTAAGCGTAACATCGCCATAGCGAATTCAAAAAACGCGCTCGTTCAACGGGTTCGACGAAGTTTATTCTGTAATAGAAGAATCACTGCATACCCCGGGTTCAGGGCTTATCGGGCAGGTCCGGTACTTCACAACCCTTGACGCGTCGCGTATCCGTAATATTGAATATCTTCCAGCCCCTTGCCCCTTTGTGCAAATGGAAAGAATTGACCCCGCAGTGACTGAAGCCCTCTCCTAGATAAAAGGCATACGAAACCCATACATGAGCTAAGGTACCGTCCTGTCGGACCTCTTCATCCCAGAACAGTTCGTTCCACTCTTTTTCATGTGGAGAGCCAATGGCTTTTAAGAATTTTTTGAGATTGTCTTCAATCAGTACAGGTTTTTCCTGACGGTTTAGAAAGGAAGTATACATAGTAGCATTATGCGTAAAGACATCGGATACCTGTGCACTATCTCCCTTGCGCATGCCATCAAAAAGCTGAACGATAGGGTTCATAATAGCATCGAACTCGATTTTCTCCTCTTCCGTATCCTTAGCTTTGGTATTCTTATCCTGTGAATAAGCCCGGAGATGAATTCCGATAGAGAGTAGAAGAAGTAAATAGATTGTTTTTTTCATCATTGATTTTAAGAATATACACTTAGACACTGTTTTGAAATAATGTTTGAAATTTGTCAGCACTTATTTTGAGGTCGGAGTAAGGCAGTACTGAGCGCAAAGAACATGTCCTGAGAATGTTTTTAACGAAAGGGCCAGTCCTGCGCCATTGAGGATAGCAGCGCTACCTACAGCGATTTAATGAAACTATAAAATACAAAAGAAGTACGGAAGAAAATAAAAGATATTGTTTGAAACAGGCTCTCAAATTAAATAAATATTTTAGCGGATAGGAAAGAACGCGTATTAAAAATCAATAATAACGATGTTCGGGGGAAAAATGGTCGGTATTATAGTCATTGAATTAAACCCGAATAGATGTGCCGGTTCACTATTGTGTCTGCTTTAATGGTTTCGTGAATACGCTGTATTTGGAGATTCGTAATGAGGGCTTAAAACGCAATGAACCTTGGGTTTTCTTGAGTTCAGAATGGCACCGTTACGGTTAATCCCAAATTGATCAATTTGGGTTAATTCAAAAAGTGCATACATTTTACTGATTTGAAGCTATGATGGAAGGGACACCGCAGGTTCGACAACGCTTTGTTTGTCCTTCGAGGGAGTCATCGAACTGACGTTTGCGGATACTTTGATTGATTTTTATTGGAATCAATGAAAATCGCTTCAAAAACGCCTATAGAAATCCATAGAATAGTGAAAAAATGTACAGTTCGGGTTAACCCTATATCTCAGGTAGACTTTTGATCTACTCCTATCTATGCGACAGATTCATTGATTCCCTACTTATATTTACAGTTATACAAATTTGGGTTTCAGATGTCGTATAAGATTCCGCGGGTCATATTAGTTTCAATCAAGGCAATAACCGCAGGGATAGCAGCGCTATCCCGAGGGTTGTCAGCGCAGAGTGAAGCAAAATGAACAGGAAGATAGGCGATTTTAAAAGCTAAGTTTGTATTACATAAACAAATCCACTCTAACACCCTATTATGATTACAGTTGAAGAGGCGCTTGCCACAGTTCTTGAACATACGATACAATCTACGTCCGTTTCCTGTTCCTTGACAGCAGCTACGGGCAAGGTATTACAGGAAGATATCTATGCGGATAGGGATTTCCCCCCTTTCGACAGGGTCATGATGGATGGTATCGGTATCGAATATGCTAGCTGGGAAGCAGGGAGGCGTTCTTTCACTATTTGTGGTGTCCAGCTCGCAGGTAGCCCACGTAGGACACTGGAAGATACCGAGACCTGCCTTGAGGTAATGACAGGTGCCATGTTGCCCGAGCGTGTGGACACGATAATTCCCTATGAAGAAGTCGATATCAAGGAGGGCATTGCTACGATAAGTAATGATAAAATACAGCGCGGAAAGCATATCCACCCACAGGGTCATGACCGGAAAAAAGCAGCTAAGTTGCTCTCCAGAGGAACACTTATAGGACCGGCCGAGGCGGCCTTACTGGCCACTGTAGGCAAAAAGGAGCTGCTGGTATCCAGCATGCCCAAGGTAGCTTTGATTTCTACGGGAGATGAACTTGTGGAAGTGGATGAAGTTCCTTTACCTTACCAGATACGCATGTCCAATAGCTATGCATTACAATCCTCCTTGACGGGTATGGGTATAGAAGCGCAACGTTTTCATCTGCTGGATAATAAGGACATATTGCTGGCGGAGCTCACGGAAATTATCGCTTCCCATGACGTATTGATACTGAGCGGAGGTGTTTCCAAAGGTAAGAAGGACCATGTGCCGGAGGTATTGGCAGAACTGGGTGTGGAGAAGCGCTTTCATCGAGTGCGCCAACGGCCCGGTAAGCCCTTTTGGTTCGGTACTTTCGGTCAGGATAAGGCCATTTTTGCCCTTCCCGGTAATCCGGCATCTACTTTTTTATGTTATTACCGTTATGTACTTCCTTGGTTATGGACAAGCATGGGAGCTGTGTATCGACCTCTGGTTGCTGTCCTGGAACAGGACTTTTCCTTTCAAAAGCCCTTGACTTGTTTTTTACAGGTGAGTTTGTACCTAGGTGAGGACGGACGTTTATGGGCAAGGCCCAAACCTGGCGCGGGTTCCGGTGACCTGGCCAACTTAACGGAGAATCATGGTTTCTTACAGTTACCCGCTGAAAAGGATACGTTCAGGGTAGGGGAAGTCTATCCATTGGTCAGCTATCGACCGCTTCCCTGGAGTTGAACAGCGAAGGAAATTTGAGGCCTGTACATAGGTTTCGTTGGGCATCGCTGAGGAAAGGCAAATAATTTTCTTAATTTTGCCACAAATTAAGTAGTCATTCATATGTTCGATAATCTCAGTCATAAGTTAGATAAAGCCTTTCAGAATCTGAAAGGACAGGGTAGCATCACCGAAATCAACGTAGCCTCGACCATTAAGGAGATCCGTAGGGCCTTGATCGATGCCGATGTCAATTATAAGGTAGCCAAAGAAGTTACCGATACCATCAAGGAAAAAGCCTTGGGGCAGGACGTGCTGACATCGATATCCCCGGGTCAACTGCTGACAAAAATCGTCAATGATGAGCTGACCCTATTGATGGGCGGTAAGCACGAAGATATTTCCATAGAGGGCAGCCCCTCGGTAATATTGATATCAGGACTTCAAGGGTCGGGTAAAACTACTTTTTCCGGTAAGCTGGCCAACTACCTCAAAAAGCAGGGCAAGTCCGTATTGCTAACGGCTTGTGATATCTATCGTCCAGCGGCTATCGATCAGTTGAAGGTACTGGGAGAGCAAATCGGAGTGGAAGTATATGCAGAGCCGGAAAATAAAGATGCGCTCAAGATTGCTGCCAACGCCATAGCGTTTGCCAAAGAGAACAGTAAAAAGATAGTCATTGTGGATACGGCAGGTCGTCTGGCAGTGGATGAGGTGATGATGGACGAAATCTTCCGCCTCAAACAGGCTGTGACACCTTCGGAGACACTTTTTGTGGTAGACTCCATGACTGGTCAGGATGCTGTTAACACAGCAAAGGCCTTTAACGACCGTTTGAATTTCGACGGTGTCGTATTGACCAAACTTGACGGTGATACACGAGGTGGAGCAGCCCTTTCCATCCGTACCGTAGTAGAAAAACCCATCAAGTTCATCGGTACCGGAGAAAAAATGGAAGCTATCGATAAGTTTCACCCCGACAGGATGGCCAATAGGATCTTGGGCATGGGTGATGTCGTATCCTTGGTAGAAAAAGCACAACAGACCTTCGATGAGGAAGAAGCCCGTAGATTAAATCAAAAACTGCGCAAGAACCAGTTTAACTTCGATGATTTTCTCTCGCAACTAGAGCAGATCAAAAAAATGGGTAATATCAAAGATTTGATGGGGATGATTCCAGGGATGGGCAAGGCATTGAAAGGGGTGGATATTGACGATGATTCTTTCAAACCTATAGAGGCCATTATCAAATCGATGACACGCGAAGAACGCGAAAATCCCGATATTATCAATGGAGGACGCAGAAGGCGCATTGCCACCGGTAGTGGTACTTCCGTACAACAGGTCAATAATCTTTTGAAACAGTTCAATGACATGCGCAAGCTGATGAAAACCATGAACAAAATGGGTGGCGGTAAACGCGGCCTAGCGGCCATGAACCCATTCGGTCGTTAGTCAGTCATTGCTTATATCTGAGTGGGTATATCCATCATCCAAGGGGCTCTCCTCGTTTCTCTGTAATAAAAGGCTCCTTCAGGAGCCTTCTTTTTTCATCAACTCTATTTTATGCCAAGTCGAAGAAGCACTGTAAGAAAGAATACCGCATTGATTATCGCGCCATTGATGGCATGGGTTTTTATTCATAGCCTTATGATTACTATCGATGGTTTGAGTGATGAGGCATATACCAGTGATGTCGCTGTTGTACTGGGCAATACCGTAAATTCCGACGGTACATTATCCCCCAGATTGGAGGCAAGAATTGTCACAGGTCTGAACTTATACCATAAACAGATAGTGAAGAAGATTCTCGTCAGTGGCGGACTAGGTAAAGAGGGCCATTACGAAGGGAGCAAGATGAAATCCTTCCTATTGGAGAAAGGTGTTCCCGAAAAAGATATTTTAGTGGATAATAATGGGGGAAATACCTACGCCAGTGCTTTAAATACAAAAAACATTGTCGATGAATATGGATTCAATACTGTCATTGTAGTATCTCAGTTCTACCATATCCATAGGGCCAAACAAACCTTCCGTGAGTTCGACTTTGTAAGAGTGTCAGGGGTACACTGCCCCTTTTTTGAAGCTAGGGATATGTATGGACTGCTCAGGGAGTTTTTTGCCTGTTATTATTACCTGTTTATCTGAAAAACGGACATATCCGCACAGATTCGGTATCGAAGTACTTATAACCCATAGTGTAATAATGATATTACCACTACTTCCAAAGAACAGTCCGCCTTTCAGTAGATATACCCTTTGTTCAAAAAAAGTTTAAATTTACCTTCCCTAGTAAATCCTGAAACCAATAAAACCAGCAAAACGTAATATCACCGTTTCCATTTTGGAATAGACAGTTTATCGCTACTACATATAGTTGGTTATATTTTTAATCCGAATTATGCATTGAAATTTCATTTTTAGGATTAAAATGCAATGAATTGTCATTTTTTCTCCGATTCAGTCTAGCATCGCTACGGTGAATTCAAGAAATACTTTCATTTCGCTGATTTTATTGTACTTTATGCCCTCATCGCGAAATGCTATTGATCAATTTGGGTTAAATAGCAGGTTCACAAGTTTCTTTGGAAAACAGACCTCAAACGAAAAACCTCAGGTTCGACGAATATCATTGGAAATCGATCGATATAATGGGCAAACCGAAAATTACCGATACATTATATTTTCTTCTTTGGGAATCAATGAACTAAGATTTTACGAACAGCTATAGAAATCAATAGAATGGTGAAAAATACTTATTTTGTATTTAGGTAATAAATGCTTGTAATGAAATTTTAAGTTGTGAAAAAAGTAAAATATATATATGTATTTTTATATATTAAATGAAAGAAATAGCGTTACTTTACTATTTACATAAACGAATAGAAAAGATAGCTCATGGTCAGACAATACCTTCTATTGATTTTTTTTGCCTTTGTGGTAATAGGTACAGGTGTTTTCGCAGTTTCACAAGTCCTTGTCTATTTGGAGTTAGAGAACTGTTTGCAAAATCGGGGCTATTGGAATCCGGAAAAGAACGCATGTGATTTTAATAGTCGGACTACTCAGGGAGAGCTACAACATGCACATCCTTTAAATGGTAAAAGGTCGAAACCGCTACATTCCAGAAAGGCTATCGATACTCACTTTGGGTTCGTCTATCGCTGTTCCTTAAATCACTTATACCTCTCAAATCAGGATACCACGCTATACTACTGGTGAAAAGGTGTCAATTTTCATTACTTTCCCACCACTTTTCTATTGGATAGCCTTCATCGCGATTGCCTATGATAAACTGCTCTCCGATTTTAGGAGTAGTGATAGGTAAGTTTAAGGCGTTGGCTTTTTGACGCATACGCTCTACGGGGTCTGTCCAGGAGTGCAGTGCCAGCGTAAACGCTCCCCAATGTATGGGCATGGCCACGAGACTTTTGATGTCAATAGCAGCTTGGACGGTCTCCTCTGGCATCATATGTATTTCGGGCCAGTTTTCGTTGTACTGGCCACACTCCATGAGTGCGATATCAAAAGGACCATATTTATCACCGATTTCTTTAAAGTGGGTGCCGTAACCGCTATCGCCACTGAAAAATATGCTATGCAAACTACTTTTGATGACCCAAGAGGCCCATAGTGTTGCGCCTCTATCACTTAGGCCACGACCGGAAAAGTGCTGTGCCGGTGTACAGACAAAAGAAAAATCCCCCATTTTTACCGTCTCCCACCAGCGGAGTTCATGGATTTTGTCTGCCGCTACGCCCCAAGCTTTCAAGTGAGCCCCCACACCCAACGGAACGTAAAAATCGGATACCTTATCTTTCAACTTTATAATAGATTCATAATCCAAGTGGTCATAATGATCATGAGATAGCAGGACTGCATCGATATGAGGAAGGTCATCCATGGCAATGGGGAGCTCTTCTTGATACCTGGGAGCACCCAACCAAGGGTGGGGAGCCGGTACAGCACTCATCATCGGATCTAGTAGTATGCGTTTTCCTTGGGCTTCCAACAAAAAAGTGGAATGGCCAAACCAAGTCAATCGATGTGCACTGTCCGGAACATCGATAAGTTCACTGGCAGTAATCCGCTCTATGGGAAGGTCAACATCAGGTCGGGTATGACTTGGTTTGAAAAGAAACTTGGGGAGCATGGAAAGGCCTTTTGCTAAGCCCATACTCATTTCAACATGACCGATATTGTGAAATTTGCCATCTTCAAACTGCTCGAAGCTGGCATACCGCTCTTGGTCCGCAGGACTTGGACTGCCACCAAACTGTGGGCTGAGGTAGACGAAGAGCGTACCTATGATAACAAGTAGCACAAGAAAAACACCGAGTACCAAAAAAAACATTTTAAAGAGCTTTAGGAAAAGGGACATAGACTATGAAATGGCATATAATAATCAGAGCTTGAAAATCACTGTTCTTTGGCATGAATCCAGCCGAAATAGCCCGTAAGTTACTGCTTTCTTCGGTCAAAAGACAGAAGCATATAATAATTACATTTGTTCTTCTTATGTGTGTATTGTTGCTGTCGACTATCTACAAAAGGACATGATTTAACCCCGGATCATGCGTTGTAACTTCGTAACGAGGGTTTACATATCCATAAATCAGGGAGTTTTATTGAATTTGGCATAGCACCGCTATCCCGAGGATTGTCAACGCAGAGTGAAGCAAAATGAACAGGAAGATATGCGATATTTGAAAGCTAAGTTTGTATTAGATCCGCAGTAGATTTTCCAATGCATGATCCGGGGTTAACTTAAATTGATGAATAGGATTTCGTGATGAGGGCATAATTGTAATAAAATCAGAAGTTTAGGTGAGGAGGCCCGGCGTATTGTTAAGGTGAAGAACCTGTGTAGCTTAAAACCGCTGCCTTTGAAGCAATTTATATTCGTAATAGGAAGGATATCGATCAATTTGGGTTAAACACAATGGCCTGAAGCACATGTGTGTTTTTTTGGAGTCCATGCCGAATGCGAATGGACAAGAAGTTGACCCAAAACAAAAAAGGTCTCCGAATCAACGAAAACCTTTTTACGATCAGGAGCATATTTTACCAATAGTTCTGCCCTGCAATCACTTGTTTCTGCGTATCAATTTCTGGTAATATACTTTTTCAGTAGTTTTTACCTTCAAAATATAGACCCCACTCTTGCCGGAAAGCGTAATCTCTCTCTCTCCTTTATGTGCAGAAGTATTGTCCTGAAATATAGTGTTTCCCGAAGTATCATAGATGCCGATCTGTAATACCTCCCCTTGCACAATACTTAGGTCCAAGCGGACTTCGGTAACGAATGGATTAGGGTATATCAGGGATGTGTTTATCGCAGATGGTTCCTCTTCGGAGTGTCTGTTACCTAATGTAGGGCAATTGCCCGTACAGGTATTGGACCAAGTGCCACCACGCGGACTACTGCCTGAACTATTGATGGTAAACCAGCCATCGCTCGCGCGGCTCAGGTCGGTGGTTTGCTGCCCGTTGCCATCATTGAAAACGACTCCAAGGTTACGGGCATCCCTTTCATTGGAAAGTGCAAGTGTGAAGCTGAACCAAGGACTGTTGTTCAAGCGGTCCATACGTGTGCCGGGCCAATCGGAGGTGCCGGGCCATTTTGTATTTGTAGTACGGTCGAATAGGTATACATTTGTCGTATTGCTCCAGTTAGAGGTCGGGAGTCTGACGTTTAGGGTGATGCCGCTACCGGGTTCATCATCCGGGCAATCGAAAGGGCAGTCACCGATCCAAGTACCCGTTGCTTTTCCATCACTGGCGCCATCGATATTGAACCAGCCCTCGCTACTTCTATTTAAGTCGACGGTCTGCTGCCCGTCACCGTCATTGAATATAACGCCAATATCAGCTGCTCCGACTCCAATGGGGATGTTGGCATTGAATACGTACCAATCGCTATTATTCAGTCTTGTCATAGTACTTCCGGGCCATGCGGGCGTGCCGGATAGGCGACTATTATCGGCCTTGTTGAAGAGGTAGACGTGGCTATCATTACCCCAGTTTGAGGGTTTTCTGAAATGGACGTCGAACGGTGCGACAGGAGGGTTTGGAGATGTGCCCCCTCCTTGGCTCCATATGGCATAATCAGTTCCGGATAATCGAAGTGTCCATCCAGAGCCATTGGGCGCCCAGTTCCTATTTCCTATTTTCATGGCCAGCGTACCGTTTCTTCCATCGATATAGGCAGCATACAGCCCATCTTCTGCTCTATCGATACTCAGTTTGCTTCCCGAAAATATCCGGATATCCTTTCTAAGGGCTATCATGGATTTGATGCTGCTCCTAAAGCTTTCGGACTGATCGAAATAATGCGTCCAGAATACCATGGGTACGCCAGGATGAGTCAGTATGTAGGCATAGCCTTTTCTCAGGTCGGTAGGATTGGTGGGAAAGATAAACCCCGAGCCACAGCACTGCTGAGCTTCGCCGGTATCGTGGTTATCCAGAAAGGTCACTGTCTTTGTGGGATTGATGCCCAATAGGCCACCCGCATTGCCCGCAAAATCGCGGAGTCCGCCAAAATTATTGAAACGAATGGCATCGCCTAGATCGACTTTGGTATCAAAGTCGAAAACAGAAGAGGCGCCCTGCGAGAAATTGATGAAATTATTGAGTTGAGTGCGGTCCCTCTCTAGTAGTTCCGCTACAGCAAAGTAAGGGGCTGTCCTGTCGTTGTACTCTTTATTGTAGATAGGGTCATAACCATGAACAAAATCATAACGCCACCCATCGAATCCGATGTCATTTTTCAACCGTAACATGTATTTGACAATCTCATCCCTCACGGCCGGGTTTTTGTGATCGAGGTCACGTGCAGCGGCAAAACCACCACTGGAATTATCCGCCTTCAATGACCGTCCCGGAAAATAGTCGCTATTGATACTGAACTCCACCGGAGGGTTTATAAATTCATTGCCCTCATCATCGGCAGTGATAAAAAAGGTAGGCCATGTGGGATTGGTGAAATTGACTGCATCGGCCGAACCTACACGATGATTGATAACGATATCACCAATGGCCCGCATTCCTTTTCTTTTAAAGTCGGAAATCAAAGACCTCAGCTCGCGAGCAGAACCATAGGCACTATTGAAATTATTGAGTTCCCTAGGCAGGTACCCTTGTGGTGCAGCAGAATTGCTGGAAGGGGGTAACCACACCATATCAAAACCAGCTGTACTCAGTTCATCACTGACCCCTGATACTACGCTGTACCATGTGGTGCCTGCCGGTTGGTCCTGTACATTCCAGTCAAAGGCCTGGAACATGACATCTTCATCCTGAGCGTACAGTAAGTTGGGTAGCGAGATAAGTAATAGGAATGGTACGAAGAGTTGTCGTAGTAGATTTTTCATAAAGATGTTTTTTGGTTAGTGTAGGTTGTATTTTTATCAAATTCTCAAAAAAGTACATATTTAGCAAGTGAAATTATTGATTTATTAATGCAATCGTCTTCGCAATCGTTTGCAATTTTCGATGAGTTTTATTTGCGAGATTATTTTTTGATATTTTCTATGATATCCTGATTATTTATAATAATTGATATATAAGGCAAAATATAGCGCTTGTATTGAAAAAAATGCATTGAATTTTTTGTGTAATCATCTTGGTTAAACATTCAATGCCTATTTTTCTTAGCTTAAAAATGTTGTTTTTTTATTTTAAAAGGTACATGTAAATTGAATTTTTCAGCAAGGAATGGCGCTTTGCTTTTTTTACGCTCTGTCACGTGGCTCAACAGTATGTGAGTATCTCAATTAGTTGAATAATTGGGGAATAGGGGCATTTACCTAATAACAGGTCAATCCATCGTGAATGGATGAAATAATACTGGAATAACACGTAGTATTGTGCTGGAAAAAAAACAATTAGAGCTTCTAATAACGAATACAAAATCTCATGAACAATATTATTTTAACCAGAATAGTTATCGCCTGTTTTGTGGCTATACTAGGGATTTTACCACAGACCCATGCACAACAGCAAAATTACCTCAATGCCAAGGGCAATAAACTATACGATACAAGAGGAAAAGAGGTGCGTTTTACCGGAGTGAACTGGTTTGGTTTCGAAACGGCTTTGGTATCTCCGCACGGTATATGGAGCAGGGATACCAAAAGTGTCCTTCAGCAAATAAAAGACTTGGGGTTCAATACTATCAGAATTCCATGGTGCAACGAAATGCTCGCTCCTGATGCGGAAATAAGTATCAACCCTTACGGTTCTGACCCCTACACGGGAGTTTCGCCGATGAATGAAATCGAATCGACCCTGACCAAGCCGATAGAGCTGATGGACGTGATCGTGGACTGGTGCCAAGCCAATGAGATGAAGATTATTTTGGACAACCACTCGCGAAATCCGGATGCATTTTTGGAAGAGGCGCTATGGTATACGGATAACTATCCTGAAGAGAAGTGGATAGAAGATTGGGTCTTTATGGCCGACCGTTACAAAGGTAAATCCGCAGTGGTAGGTATGGACCTGAACAATGAACCGCATGGCAAAAGTGGCCTCTATGCTACTTGGGGCGATTCCAATCCAGCTACTGATTGGAACAAAGCGGCCGAGCGTTGTGGTAACGCTATATTAGAAGTCAATCCCGATGTCCTCATTATCGTAGAGGGCGTGGAAAAATATAAAGAGACATTGTACTGGTGGGGCGGTAACCTGAAAGGGGCCAAGGATTTTCCCGTTCAGTTGAGCAATCCGGATAAACTGATGTATTCACCACATGAATATGGGCCCGAAGTATATCCACAAAACTGGTTTGCAGCTTCCGATTTTCCCGGCAACTTGGACGCACAGTGGGCTGACAGGTTTGGGTACCTTTATGATGAGAATATCTCCCCTTTGCTTATCGGAGAGTTCGGTGTACGCGATTTTGACTTCTTCAATGGTACTGCGGGTGTATGGTTTCAAAAGCTGATGAAAGACCTGGGAAGTAAGTATTCATGGACGTTCTGGTCCATGAACCCTAACTCAACAGACACAGGAGGAATATTGCAGGAAGACTGGTCTTCCGTACATCAATATAAATTGGATGTGCTCATTCCTCACATGGATGATTACATTCCCAATGTTATTGATGGCAATGGAAGTGGCGTACTATCCGTTAAGTTGACACAGCCTACTAATGGAAAACAGTTCCAATTAGGTAAAAAAATCAGATTGAAGGCAGAGGTGGTCGAGGGAGAAGCCCCCATCGCTAGAGTGGCATTTCTTGTGGACGGTAAGGTAGTCAAAGTAGATAAAAAGGAGCCTTATGTATTTCCTTGGGTGGATGCAGCTATAGGGGAATATGCCCTGACAGCTAGGGTCACGGACAGCGATGGCAAATCAAAACTCTCCGACCCCATTCAGGTCTCTGTATTGTCCAAAGTGCCTCCCGCAGTGAGTATCGGCCGTACAACTGTTGACAGTAATGGTAAGCTTACCGTTACGGTAGATGCCACCGACGAAGATGGTCTGGTCAACAATGTCGTACTATTGGTAGATGGAAAATTTGTAGAACGAAAAAAGACAGCTCCCTACACTTTTGAACTGAGCAATTTAAGTGAAGGTGAACACATGTTAATGGCCAGAGCGGTAGATAATGATGCAAACAAAACGCTGTCAAAAGTAGTCACTGTAGAAATCGGTACTGCCAAGGATGCGGCTGCCAAATTTGCTGAAGTCGAAGGACCTAAAGTCCTCATATACCCCAATCCCAGCGAAGGTGATTTTGTAATAAATGTAACAAGAGTAGATGAAGTTTCTGCTGTAGTGGTGATGGATGGATCGGGCAGAGAGATAGTAAAACTGAAAAAGGATAGCTTTGAAGAAGGCAAACTGAACGTTGGTCAGGACTTGAAACCAGGGGTATATTTCCTGAAGGTAATCAGTAGTTTAGGAACCAATACTATAAAGTTGCTAAAGAAATAATACGGAGACGGGTTCTGAAACAGAGTACCGAAAAGTTTGAGGAGAATGTTGTACATGCGAATTCCATGTGACTTTTAAAAGTCAATGATACACATGGGTATAAAAGATATAGTTCAACCCAAAATGATCGATAGAAATCGTGATGAGCGTATACATAGCAAAATACCGGCCATTTGTATTCGTTCGGCATAGCACCGCTATGGTGAATGAAGACCGGTGGGCAAAGCTTCTGATATGAAGTTATTTATGCGCGGAATAGGTTCTCTATTGATCATTTTGGGTTCAAAACATTCTCTAAAGAAATTGAGTCCCATTCCGTACCTTAACTTATAGGGCTATGTGATTGGGACTCATTTTTTTTCAATACGAAGTGATATGGACTTTTTATTTCATAGCGAAAAAAAAAAGCCTTTTTTGAGTGATATGGCACAGATTACGCCGCGAATGAACAGTCAAAATCAGGGTGAAACAAGCTGAATTTGCAGCCGAAATAAAAAGTACAGACCACATTGCTATAAAATACCTTATTAAAATAGGGGATATGGTATTTTTTTCTTTTATTCATAAAAGACTTTTTACCTAATTTGAACTACTCGTAGAACCCTCATTATGTACGATAACCGTCCTGTTTGTATTTATCTTTTTATGAGGATGCTTGAGCTGCTTGTGTTGGGTTTGATCATTTGTAGATACGAAAGGTGCCTTTGAGTACGCCTAATTCCTGACAGACCAATTGTTTTGGGTATAGGGTTGTAATCAACACCTATAGCGATTAAAATTCTATGCGAAAAAAAACTTCCCCTTGCCCGCAGAGCAGCAGGATGATCATGCTGTTGCTGTTCATATTGCTCTCCAGTGCTGTCCACGCTCAGAATAAAGTCCACGTCATACCCTTTCTTCCAAGGCTTTTCAGTCAATTTCCGCATATCCGGGATTTTACCATGACCAAAGCCGAAGATGAAGCTTATTTTACGGTACAGAGTCCTTTAGGGGAAGTATCCGTCATCATGGAGTTGGAAGAGGAAGATGGACACTGGACCTCTCTGAAGATTGTCCCTTTTTCAGGACGTTACCTAGATATGGAACCCTTTCTTTCCCCGGACGGACTACGATTGTATTTTGCTTCCAACAGACCCCTGACGCCAGGTGCAGCAGTGAAGGATATGGACATTTGGTATGTGGAACGCCCTAATCTGGACGCTGCTTGGTCAGCGCCGATAAATGTGGGACCACTGGTGAATACGGAACACGATGAGTTCTTTCCTTCAGTGACCGATAACGGAAACCTCTATTTTACCAGCGCCAGACCGGACGGTATGGGCAAGGACGACATCTATATGAGTACCTGGAAAAAGAAAGGTTATGCTAAACCGAAACTATTGGACAACACCATAAACTCTTCTGGAATCGAATTCAACGCCTATGTTGCTCCTGATGAGTCTTTCATGCTCTTCAGCTGTTATCAGCGGGAAGGTGGCCTTGGAAGTGGAGACCTCTACATCAGTCATCACAAAGGTAAGGGGAAGTGGACCTTGGCCGAGAACATGGGTGAAAAAGTCAACAGCCCGCAAATGGATTATTGTCCTTACGTACACCTACCCACTAAAAACCTCTACTTTACCAGTAGGAGAAGCGAGATCAAATCCAAGGTAGATCAGGGAGGATTCAAAGATGTGCAGGATATACTGCACGAAATCGATAAGTATAGTAATGGACTCAGTAGAATATACCGAGCCTTATTATCGGAAGAAGTACTGGCCTATCCCGAAGAACAATAAGAGCGCTTTCATTGACCGATATCATCCTGCGGTTCTCCTCTAAGGAGAAACCCTTGAAGCGATTTTTCGTAAAAGCCAGAGTATGAAAATAGAACACATGGCCATATGGGTCGGTGACCTGAACCGTATGAAGCACTTTTACGAAAAGTATTTCGAAGCAAAGGCGGGAAAACGCTACCATAATCAGAAAAAAGAGTTCAGTTCTTACTTTTTATCCTTTTACTACGGCTGTCGTCTTGAACTGATGCACCGACCTGGTATAAGTCCGCCCCAACATGGCTTCATGGAACAATATCAAGGGCTGGCACATTTTGCTATATCACTGGCAAGTAAAGAGAAAGTCAACCGGCTCACTTCGAGAATAGCCGACGAAGGCTATCAGGTTCTGGATGGTCCTCGATTGACGGGCGATGGATATTACGAAAGTGTTATCCTCGATCCTGAAAATAACAGGATAGAACTGACCATCTGACCAAAGCTTCTTCAAGAGCGAGGGAAAAACCGAACTTTGACAGGACCCTGACGCTATGGAACCAATCTTATCTAAACATAATTTCTAACACTACAGAGTAACAATGAGCCTAATTGAAAACTTGAAGTGGCGCTATGCCACCAAAAAATTTGATCCCACGAAAAAAGTGAACCCTGAGCATTTGGAGCAGATAAAAGAAGCAGTACAACTTTCCGCTACTTCCTTTGGACTACAACTCTATAAAGTACTGATCATCGAAGATGCAGAATTGAAAGCCAAATTACAACCGGCCTCTTGGGGACAGACCCAAATCGTCGATGCATCCCATTTGTTTGTTTTTTGTCATTTCACGGAGGTAAAACCACATCATATTGATGATTTTATAAGCCTGAAATCAGCGGTACAGGGTATGGACATCACCGAGTTAAAGGGATATGGTGATTTTGTTAAAAGCAAGATGAGCGGATTCAGTCCGGAGCAGCAAGCACAATGGACTGCAAAACAGACTTATATAGCTCTTGGCAACCTGCTCGCAGCCTGTGGAGAACTACACATCGATAGCTGTCCTATGGAAGGCTTCGATGCTGATGAGTACAATGAAATCCTGGACTTGGAAAAACAAGGCCTTAGTGCTTCTGTTTTGGCTGCTGTTGGATACCGTTCCGATGAAGACCCAACAAAGGATGCTCCGAAAGTACGCAAAGCCCAAGAGCAGATATTTCAAACCCTATAAGTCTTTTTATCGAACGGTGATTGTGCAATAAACCTATCATTACACCTTTAAAAGCTTCAGTATTGGCAAGTATTTATTGAGTTCAGCGTAGCGGTGCTGTGTTGAGCTCAATAAAACCCAAGATTCATTGCGTTTTAAACTCTCATGATGATACCTAATGCATGATTTTGGGTTAACCTGAATGAAAATTTTGATGTACAACCTGACTTTAGCCTAACGATATTTCGGTTGTGATGTTGTTTCACAATACATTGGCAGCGAAATCCCCAGATCTGGACCTGATATTTTTTGCCCATAATCAATGTTCAGTCCTTTGTTATTCAGTAAATTGAATCCTAATCAAAGGGAATTGAATACTGGTCTAATAGTCTAGGTAGCTCGAAAGGGGCAGGCCCACTTCCGTTTTGATGATGCAATGGGTATGTATGGACAAATATGATTTATACTCAAGCGCCATTGGTTTGGATATAGGATGTTTTTTTAGAAGGAACTGTATCTTTACGAAGCGTTCCCGGTAATCCGTTTGCTAATGTGCCATGGACCCTATGCTTTATTATATCTGATCGTTCCCCTGAGCTTTTTCCTATTCATTTTCTCTCGGGTACTGCATCGCTTTCGGCGAAGCGTTTTAGAAGTGCTGCTAGCCGTAGATATACATCTTCCCAAAGTTGGATACCGATCGAACCGGGGCAGAGAAATCCAATATTGAATCCCATAAATAAGTCCGAAGGAATTTCACGGAAGGACGATTCCACTGACCTTGATCTACATTGGGTCTTTTAGCCCTTGCCTTCCAAGTCTTTTACTTCATACCCTCTGGAGAATATACCGGTTCCCCTACTGAAATCAAGAGATTGCTCAAAAATCGTAAAATTCAAGCCATTTTCAGGTTACTTGAATATCTCAATGAGATAAAGGTTAAACCCAAAATGTCCATTAGAAAATCTACTCCGGACTTAACTGGCTTCAACCCAAAATGATCGATAGAGAACCTATTCCGCGCATAAATAGCTTCATACCGGAAGCTTTGCCCACCGGTCTTCATTCACCATAGCGGTGCTATGCTGAACCCAAGAAAACGCACTGATGTATTGTCATTTAAGTCCTCATGACGAAGTTCCAACGAACATTTTGGGTTAAATCTAAATTTAATCTTAACGGAAAACAATATGAAAGTATTCAAAACCTACTTTGGCCTATTTTTTATTCTGGGAGTCTTTTTCTCCTGTGAAAATGAAACAAGCCTTATGCCCAAAGACACCTTTCAAGAGGATGAAAAAATTGATGGATTACCTTTTCGAGAACGAGGAGAAGAATGCATAATCTTCGAAGATCTTAATGTTGGCGAAACTTTTCGCGTATCTGATGTTATCGCCAGTTCAGGCTATGAATTGGAATTTGCCCCATTTTACTTTCGTGATGGCCGTCGTTATGAGGATGGTAAAGCTGTTGTTTACAACGATAGAGATGCGGGAGGTAGTGGAAATGACATTCTCCTAGGTAATACCAACATGCAAATCCACCTCAAAGAACCTGTAGAATGCCTTAGTGCTGCTGTTGCCAACTACGGGGGCAACCTGAATATCGAAATCAACGGGGAATTTGTCAATTTTGACAACTGGGTCGATATCCATGGAGCAGTTATCGGAGGGGTAGAAGTGACGGTGACGGGTGGTCAGGACAGCCCTGGGAGATTAATACTAAGAGGCACTATAGAAAAGTTTATCATCGGTGGGCAGGAATTTTTCATTGATGATATCTGCTTCGAATGCTCTAAAGAAGAAGATTGTGTCGATTTTGATGATTTAAGAGCGGGCAAGCGCTATGCGAACGGAGAAGTTTTCAGTTCAAGAGGTATTGATTTTGAGGTGACACCTTTCCAGTGGTCAGAAGGGAAATGGACGAATGAAGGCTATGCGTTTATCGATAATGAGGGCCTGGCAGGAGGTTCGGGATATGACCTATGGACCAATAATGTAAATGTTCGCCTAAAACTGCCCCGAGAAGTCCCTTGTATGTCCCTACTGGTAGCTGATTATGGAGGCAATCTGAATATCGAGATCAATGGTGATTTTGTTAATTTTGGGAATTGGGCCGATATCCACGGAACCACAATCGGTGGAGTCCAAGTGGAGGTTATTGGTGGCGATGGCCATCCAGGACGCCTGATTATCAGGGGGACCATAGTTGAATTTGCTATTGGCGGACAAGAACTATGGATAGGTTCCATCTGTTTTGACTGTCCTCCTCCCAGCGATAAAGATTGTATCTCGTTTGAAGACCTCAAGTTGGATGAAATCTATAAGGTAAAAGATACTTTCACCAGTGAGAGACAGGCCTTCCGCGTGGTTGAGTTCCGGTGGGACGATGGCCAGTGGACCTACGATGGTCGCATTCAAGTCAAAAGAAGTCGGTATGCGGGTGGTAGCGGACAAGAGTTATTGGTCGGCAACATTATCATCATGCCTCTATTCCAAACTCCCGTACAATGCCTGACCTTGGCAGTAGGGGAGTATGGAAGTAATCTGAATATTTTCATCAACGGAGGGTTCAAGAACTTCAGGGACTGGAGCGATATCCATGGAGCTACTATTGGTGGTGTTAAAGTGAGTGTACAAGGGGGCCACGACCGACCAGGTATACTGACACTCAAAGGTACCATAGAGGAATTCGCTATTGGTGGACAGGAGTTGGCCATTGACAATCTCTGCCTGAACACTTGTCGGTAGTACTTCTCAGGAAAGGGCCTAACCACCTATTTTCATTGACGAAGGCGCTACTAGCAGATGTGCTTATTGGGACTTCTCGGTCGGCCCTTATTTTTTGGCCAGTGCTTGGTCCCAGTCGGCTATCATATCATCGATATGCTCCAGACCTACAGATATCCGTAGTAAATTGGCAGGAGTAGTACTCTTATCGCCCTCTACAGAACGCCGATGCTCGACAAGGCTTTCCACACCTCCCAGACTGGTAGCTGTTGTGAATAATCGTAGTGCATTGGCCACAGTGATGGCTTTTTCAGCATTTCCTTTGACAAGTACGGAAAGCATGGCCCCAAAACCTTCCTTCATCTGTGCCAGTGCCACGGAATACTGCGGATGACTCCTTAGGCCAGGATAGTTGACCTTCATTATAGCAGGATGTTCTTCCAGATAATGTGCCAGTGCCGCCGCATTTTTACTTTGAGCTTTGACCCTTAGGGGCAAGGTCTGGATACCACGGCCGATCAACCAGCAGTCAAAGGGCGATGGCACTGCACCCGACAAAGTCTGTACATGGCTCATTCTCTTGGACAAAGGACCTTCCTCTTTGAGGACGATACAGCCTCCCAGGACATCGCTATGTCCACCAAAGTACTTGGTCGTGGAGTGCATGACGATATCCGCCCCCAGATCCAAGGGCTGTTGCAGGACTGGGGATGGCCATGTATTGTCCACAGCCAGCAGGCATTTCCTTTCTTTGGCCAAGCGGGCCACAGCAGCGATGTCGGTGATCTTTAATTGTGGATTTGAGGGACTCTCGGCCCATATCAGTGCTGTTTCGGGGCGAAGTGCCTCCTCTATTTTGGAGAGGTCGGTCATGTCTACCCAGGTAAATGCCAGCCCCCAGCGTTCGAACACCTCAGTGCACAGGGTGCGGACATTGAAGTATACATCATCGGGCAGTATTACATGGTCGCCCGGCTCTAGGCTTTGAAATAAGGCACTGATGGCAGCCATGCCCGAGGCAAAAGCAAAGGCAACAGTCCCCTTTTCCAGTTCTGCTAAACTCTTCTCCAATAGTTCGCGATTGGGGTTGCCACTACGGGTATACACAAAATCATTGGTATAGCTCCCATCTTCACTACGGTGATAGGTGGTAGAAAGGTAGAGTGGGGGACTCACCGGGCGGGTATCCGTTAGCGAATAGTCCGCACTTTTAACAGCGATGGTTTCTATATTCTGATTTTTGTTCATAGGAAGAGGCATTGTCCAAAAACTTGTTTTGGAATAAATTTAACCCAAATTAATCGATAGAAATCGTAATGAGCGTATAAATAGCAAAATACCGGCCATTTGGACTCGTTCGTCATAGCACCGCTACTATTAGCTCAAAAAAACTGATTTATTAACTGATTTGAAACTATATTAAGTCCGAACCCGGACCATCCTCCACTCTGCTTATACTGTCACGGCCTCATCAAAATACCTTCTGAAAGGAAGCATGGCCTTGTAGATATCGATAACTTTTTCTTCAAAGTCATCACTGAACACTTCCTCTCTGGAAAAATGATATTGTATGCCGTAATTCTTTTGTTTGAGCAGTTCAATATAGGGATGATCGTTCGTATAGCCTTTTGGGCTGGAGCTAAGCTTGTCCGGGTCGGGAACCATAGCTCCGAAATGTTCCTTGAAGCTTTCCGTTGCCATAATTTTCAGCAGCTCGTCGCCATTATAATCGATGGCCTCCCTGATACTGTTCAGCAGTTTGCTATCAGGTTTGTAATAGCCGCTATAGATAAAAGATTCTGAAACACCATGATGAATGTAAAAATCCCCTTTCTTGCTTTTCTGATCTAGCCCCGCACCGATGTGATCCTTGTAAATCGGCTTTTGAGGATGGTACATTAAATTGTTATTGATACGGTTGATGGCCTTTCTTCCCGGCGTATCAAAATAATCGGGGTCTACTCGTGCCAGTCTATCGTTCATTGCCTCTAGCCATAGGATATACTCATCCCTTATATGATGATACTCTTCGCGATGGGCATCCATCCATGCTTTATTGTTATTATCGTGTAGATGATGTAGGAAATCATACAAACGGGGAAAATTCATGCAAATGATAATCTTGGTTTTTTGTATAACTCAAATATACAACGAATTGTTTCGAAAGAAGCATCTCAGCAATAGGGCCGTACTACATATTGAGGGTCGAAACAATGAAAAGGGGATTTATGGATTCTTTGAGAAGATGACTTTAGAATACAACCTGTTGTTCTTTTTTTAACCCGGATTATGCGTTGGAACTTCGTCACGAGGGTTTAAATGTTCATAAATCAGGGAGTTTTATTGGATTTGGCATAGCACCGCTATGGTGAATTCAAAAAACGTAGTGCAACAACTGATGTGCAGCTATTTAGATCCGCAGTAGATTTTCCAATGCATGATCCGGGTTTATACTCAAGAAAAAATGAAAAGGGAAATTCGGGGTCCGGCAAAAGGGGGAAAATCCTGCACTGGTGAAATTTCATTAGTGGATTGGTCATTAAGGCCGTTCCGGCCGGAAATTGCTTTCGCAATGATTTTCTTCTGTCCCGGAAAAATTACATTTGGGTATAACTAAAGCTGTTGTTTGTGAATTGTTGAATTTTATGAGCTAAAGCTCTATTAATATAAGCGGTATTTTGATCATAAGTGATTTTGGAGAGACAAACAGGTTTTTTTATTGGTTTTCAGTTACTAAATTTCATTTGGAAAGATAATATGTATATTTTTAACATAGTCATAGGAGTGGCCTTACCGGTCAAGTCTTACAAATACTTGATGCAATTTCCCATTGATGCCTGATAGATTTCTAACTTTTCGACGATTTGATGACCCTTTTGAAGCTAGGGATTTCATACTGTTTCTTGAACGGGAAAACATCCCCTATCAGGTAGAGGATGCCTCACCGGCTTTTGATGTCAGTTTTGCGCACAATGTTTTCGAGAAGCAGGTTCATGTCAAATTACAGGCCTCGGATTTTGAGTTTACCGAGCAGCTTTTGATGGAAGAGCATGCCGTGGATGGGCTGGACATACCCGATGACTATTATCTGGTCTCTTTTTCCAATAAAGAACTGAGCGATATACTGATCAAACCTGATGAATGGAGCGCTATCGACTATAATATAGCAGTACATATACTCAGAGAAAGAGGGGTCGTTATTGAAAGGCCTTTTTTACAGGTACTCCGAAATCAACGTAATCAAAGTTTGGCCGAACCGGAGAGAAGCGATGCCAGACTCATTGTTGCGGGTTATATTTTGGCCCTCCTAGGAGGGTTATTGGGCATATTCATAGGTTGGCACCTCCTTACTTTTAAGAAAACACTTCCCAATGGAAGCCGGTCTTACGCTTATATTCTTTCGAATCGTAAAAAGGGACGCACGATACTCATCCTATCCCTGATTTCTTTACTGATATGGATTACTTTGCTTATAGGCACATTCAAAGGCATGCTCTGAATAAATCCAATCAGTGGCTAGTGCGCCTTCTGCACTATATCTCAATTGAATAGTTGTGAATCGAATCAGTGCCGTGATGTTCTATCATCAGGACATGAGCACCGATACAACCCTAATGAATGGACTTTTACTTCCTTTTGAAAGGAAGTGCTAAACGTTTGCCGCTATTGGTAATGGGACAGTTTTTTTTGGAATCATTAGGGCTACTGACATAGGGCTGTCATGCAATACCCGCACTGGAGTGTATACATTTGACTGGACAGTAAGAAAAGCTCAATAGGGTTAACTTACAGAAAGAATGAAGAAAACAAG
>CANLOE010000034.1 GCA_947492745.1 uncultured Cyclobacteriaceae bacterium
TCTTGTTTTCTTCATTCTTTCTGTAAGTTAACCCTATTGAGCTTTTCTTACTGTCCAGTCAAATGTATACACTCCAGGAATACTACCATAGTCTTTCATTAAATCCACTAAATTTACGGAATACAAACTAAACATCTTCAGACTTAACTCCTTGGATAAAGCGTTATTTCACGCGACATAAAGCACTGAATCCCTTAAATTTCACTATGTCTCCTTTACTATTCGACCTGAGAGAAGATACTTTTGAACTACATGCTTCCAAAGCTATCTACTGGCCCAGCAAAAACAGTCTATTGCTGGCAGACCTGCATTTGGGCAAGGCCAACCACTTCCGCAAGTCAGGCATCGCGGTACCTCAGAAAGCCAGTGATAGAAATACTGAAAGGATCATCGACCTTATCCATACTACTTCTCCAGAGCGCGTCCTTCTCCTTGGTGACCTCTTTCACAGCGAGTACAATCCCGAATGGGAGGTCTTCGGACAGATTGTTCAGCATTTCCACACCGTTTCGTTTGAATTGATCATGGGAAACCACGATATCATGAGTTCTTATCAATATGAAAAACATGGGCTTCGGCTGCATCACAAACCCTTATCCATAGGTCCCTTCCTCCTATCCCATGAGCCTTTGGCTCCAGAAGAAATCCCAGAAGGCAAGTATAACCTTGCGGGTCACCTACATCCAGGAGTTCACATAAGGGGCAAAGGTCGACAAGGAATGACACTGCCCTGTTTCTTTTTCGGAGAACAACAAGGGCTACTTCCTGCTTTCGGTACGTTTACCGGCCTTTATCGCCTAAAAGTTCGACAAAAAGATCATGTATTCGTCGTGGCCGAAGACCAGGTCATTGCCGTGAATCAATAGAGTTCGCACTAGGGATAAACAAATGGGGAATTGCTATTGGCTTTCTTGTACCGGGACAAATACCTACATCATCGACTTTCCATGAACCCCTTACCGAAGGGGAATTCTTCAAAGCACTTCTGCTAGCTATAGGCTATCGTAGAATATCTATTTTTTTCTAAAATCAGTAATTTCCGCCCTGAAACAGCTTTTACCAACCATAATGACCACCTTATGAAAGGTCTCGATAGGCTAATACAAACTTAGCTTTCAAATATCGCATATCTTCTTGTTCATTTTACTTCACTCTGCGTTGACAATCCTCGGGATAGCGCTGCTATCCCTGCGGTTCTCGCCTTGATTGAAACAAAATGACCAGCGGAATCTTATACGACATTTGAAACCCAAATTTGTATAACTTCATTTTTTTCATAAAAAAAACAATAGCTTGTAACATTTACTTTGCGCGGTCGTCTTCCTTTTGATTATGAGCTTGGAAACCTTTAAAACACATGTACTCCCCGTTAAGCACAAGCTATACCGCTTTGCACTTCGCCTACTGGGCAGTGAAGATGAAGCAAAGGATGTAGTGCAGGAAGTGATGATAAAAATGTGGGACAAACGGCAGGATATCGGCCAATTGAAAAATACGGAAGCTTGGTGCATGCGCATTACAAAAAATATGTCCGTCGACAGGCTACGCTCCAAGAGGGTACAGGTCACTGAAAATATCGATAATCATTATGAACTCAAGCAAGCGGAAAGGGGAAATCCCTATCAGTCCACTGAAGCCAATGACACCATGAAAAGCATCAGTAAATTCATCGCATCACTGCCGGCAAAGCAGCAGCAGGTCATGCAGCTCAGGGACATCGAAGGTTATAGTTATAAAGAAATCGGAGATATCCTTGAAATCGACATCAACCAAGTCAAAGTCAATCTGTTTCGCGCCCGAAAGGCCGTGAAAGAAAATCTTTTAAACATCAATGCCTATGGACTCTAAGCAACATCGCCAAGAAGGCAACTCGAAATACGACATCGAAAAGATCAATTTACTTCTGGACAAGTACTGGGCCTGTCTCAGCTCCGTAGAGGAAGAGGAAATACTTCGCAACTACTTTCAGCAAGAAGACATCCCGGATACCCTGAAAGATACTGCGGCGCTTTTTCGCTTCTATGCAGCACAAAGTGAGCAAGCGTTGAACTCGGAGGAGTTTGACAATCGGATGCTGCATCAACTGGGAACGGCAGAAGAAGGGATTCTCCAAAAGCCACGGCAAAAGGTGCTCTCCCTGTTTCGGTATTATGGAAGAGCCGCAGTGCTTATCGTAGGGGTATTGGTATCTGCCTATTTCGTGAAAAACGAATATGAAAGAAGTCGCATACAGACCGCATTGGTAGAAGATACCTTCGAAGACCCTCAGAAGGCCTTTGAGGAAACCAAAAAAGCACTGATGCTCATCTCCAGCAAGTTCAACAAAGGAAAAGCAGAAGTGGAAAAGATGGCGGTGTTCCATACCGTCGAAAAGAAAGTCAAAAACATCAAGTAATCAAAACATAGTAAAATTATATCATTATGAAAAAGATCTTATGCCTCGCTTTAATGGCATTCTGTTCTTCGGGGCTTTTCGCTCAAGAGGATGCCATTTCAAAGTTTTTCGAAAAGTACAATGACCGAGAAGACTTCACCCATGTATCCGTGACCAGCCGTATGTTCGGCCTTTTCACCAATATGGAAGTGGAAGATCAAGAAGATCAAGAGGTTCTCGATGCCATCAGTAAGTTAAAGGGACTGAAAATACTGGCCAAAGAGGATACCAAAAAAGGCAAGTCACTCTATAAGGAGGCACTTTCCCTTATTCCCTCCAAGGAGTTCGATGAACTCATGTCGGTGCGCGATGAAGATAACGATATCAAGTTTCTCATCAAGGAGAAGGATGGCAAAATCAATGAACTACTGATGATCATGGGAGGGGAAGATGATTTTTTTGCCATGAGTCTTTACGGGGAGATCGACTTGAAGCAGGTTTCCAAAATTTCCAGTAAAATGAATATCGATGGTCTCGAAGAGCTGGATAAATTAAAAGATAGTAAAAAAGAAAAAAAGAAAAATCCCTGAACAGTCTCTAAGAAACCGGAAACCCTACCCAAAGGGCGAACTCAATCCAATCAATCCCGGATTATCGACCAAAGTGCAAGACGCAAAGAACAAAACTCATATAACAACAAACTCAAAATAAAACGATGACTATGAAACGTACAACACTCCTACTTATCGCCACAGTATTGTCCACAGGATTATGGGCACAAAGTAAAACCCTCAAGAGTTTTCATGAAAAATACCACGACGACCGAGATGCCACTAATATCACTATAGACGGCACACTTCTGAACTTAGTAGGTGCTTTGGCGGCCTATGCCGAAGATGATGAAGAGGCACAAGCTTTTGCCAATATAGCCAAGAACATCAAATCAATGAACATTCTCTCCGTACCTATGTATGGCACAGGGCTATCGGGAAAAGAAGTATCCAGTCTCAGAAAAAACCTCAAAAAAGAATCCTATGAAGAGTTGATGACGATGCGCGACGGTGATCAAAAAATCAACTTTCTGGCTGATGCAGACGAAAAGCAAATGCGTAACATGGTGGTGCTGGTCGAGGATAAAGATGAGTTGGTCGTAATGAATATCAACGGACTACTGAACATGAAAGACCTTTCCAAACTCGTCAGTAATCGAAAACACTGGAGCAATACGGATCACTGATACACTTTCCAATAATCACCTTCCCCTAATGTATGTGCTCAGGGAAGGTGACAGCTTATGGAAAAGTTACCTTATGCTTTACTTGCCATAAAATCCCCCTCTCCGCGACAAAGGAAAAGTATAAATTTTCCACCGTATTTACATAACTCCTTTATTATTATGCTACAAAAATCTATATTGGCACTTGTGCTACTTTTTGCCTCGGTTTTCGATCTTAAAGCTCAGAGTAAAACGACTACAGCATTCCATGAAGAACATGAGAGCGCATTTACCCTATTTTTCTATAAGAACACCTTGCAGATGCTGAACGTAGAGGGTAATGAGACGTTCAATGAGTTGATCGAAGGTATTGATAAAATGAAACTGCTAAGGATAGATAAGTCCGATAGTCAATTTTCAAAAGGTGATTATAAAAGTCTGGTCTCCGACTACCAAAAAGAGTCTTTTGAAAACTTGATGAACATGCAACAAGAAGGAATGCATTTTGATGCTTATATCAAAGAAAAAGACAAGGTCACCGAGGGTCTGATCATACTGGTAGAGGATAAGAGCAGTCTCTCCATATTGGACATTAAAGGTGCCGTCCCCTTACAGCGAATCATGGAACTATTTCAAATGATCAGTAAAGTACAGCAGTAATAACTGATGGCTTGTTTGCAGAAATCATAACTGTTATTCTTATTTCACCCCTTAATCCACAGCCTTTGGAAACAGTATTGTCCATTAATAACCTGACGAAACACTACGGTATGGTCAGGGCCCTTGAGAACCTTGACCTATCCATCGGTAAGGGGCAGGTGTTCGGTATTTTAGGCCCGAACGGAAGTGGTAAAACTACCACCCTTGGCATTGTACTCGGTGTCATCAATAAGACAGAAGGAAGCTACCAATGGTTCGGTCAGACAGGCAGCAAAGCACAACGGAAAAAAATAGGTGCCATATTGGAAGCCCCCTTGTTCTACCCTTATCTTTCGGCACTGAAAAACCTGGAAATCGTCGCCCTTATCAAAGAGATAGCCCGTCCCGATATGGAAGGTATATTGAAAAGAGTCGGCCTCTATGAGCGCAGGAAAGATGCCTTCCGTACGTATTCCCTCGGTATGAAGCAACGTCTCTCCATCGCCTCAGCCCTACTCTGCGACCCTGAAGTGATGATATTGGATGAGCCTACGAATGGTCTGGACCCTCAGGGTATTGCCGAGATACGGGAGCTGATCACACAGATAGCTGCCGAAGGTAAGACCATCATACTGGCCAGTCATTTGCTGGATGAAGTACAGAAAGTCTGTAGCCACTTCGCTGTACTCAAAAAAGGTCGATTGTTACATACAGGGCCGGTAGCAGAGGTCACCAAAGGTATCATCGCTGTAGAGGTGAGTGCAGCATCTCCCCACCTCAAGACAGTGCTCGAGCAACATCCGGAAGTATTGTCCATCGCAACCGCCGAGGATAGATTCTCCGTAAAAATGAGTGATAAACTGAATGCAGCGGAGCTGAACCGGTACCTTTTTGATCAAGGTATTATAGCTTCACACTTGGTCAGTCAAAAGCAAAGCTTGGAAAAACAATTTTTGGACTTATTGAAAAACTCGGGCAATGTATAGACTTCTACAGATCGAACTCAAAAAACTGGCTCCTTACCGCCCATTCAGAGTATTGATGGGGCTGTATTTCTTCATTTTGGTATTTGTACCGGTCGGTGTGCTGGAGTTGCTCAAATGGCTAAAGCGGAATATCGCCTCTGCCAATTTCGGGAACATCGACCCTTTGCTGCTTCCTGTTTTCCACTTTCCCGATGTATGGCAGAACTTGGCCTACGTAAGCCTATTATCCAAGATCATATTGGGCATCGTCATGGTCATCTCGGTCACCAATGACTACAGCTTTAAGACTGTTCGGCAGAATATTATCGACGGTTTGGACCGTAGGGATTTTTTGACCTCCAAGTTATCCTTGGCAGCAATGCTCACCTTTCTTTCCGGGGCCGTTGTCCTTGTGGTCAGTTTGATATCAGCACTACTGTACTCTGGCGAGTATAGCTTCGGAGACATTTTTGTCAATATGGAATTTGTACTTGGTTATTGCTTAGAACTGTTTGCTTACTTGTTAATCGCCATTTTAATGTCCTTTCTCGTTAAAAAGTCAGGCTTTACCATTGCCCTATTATTGGTCATCAGCCCTCTGGAATACCTATTGACGGCCCTACTTCCCGATAGCTGGAACGCCCTGGACGCCTATTTCCCCCAACATGCCATCGGAAATGTGGTCACCTCGCCATTTGCAAAGTATATGTTCCAGGAAATACAGGACTATATCGACCCTCAGTGGGCTATCATCACCATAGGCTATGGTATACTGTTCATATTCTTAATGCACCTGAGCTTGAAAAAGAAAGATCTCTAAAGCCAAATCAAACAAATGCTGTAATGTCCGGAAAGAAATCATAGGGAATGACAGAATGAAACAGAGTACCGTTTCCCTACAGGCTCAATTACTTTTACCAACGATGATTATTTGTAAAAAATACCCGAGGTCAATGGCGGAAAAGAGTTTTCCCATTGAACCCAAATTTGTATAACAGGGTTCATAATTTATTGGTATACAGTTGAGTCCTTATTTTCACCCTTATATCCGATATATCTGCAACTGACCAGAATCAACTTCCATACTTCCTCAGTCTTCCCTTACTTTGAAGGCATAAAGCCAACTGTTAGACACAAAAATCTCCAAAAGAAGGAAAAGCCTGAATTGGAGATTTTTTTTTCTTCTCTTATGGAATTCCCCTCCTCTCTGCATCCTATCTTTAAACCTTGGAAAATTCAGTTACAAAAATAATTATTCCTTTCTGAATAGCCATTTTCGGTATGACCACAATGAAATAATATTGGGCATACTATTTGAAAAAGTGAATTGAATCTACGCTGAATTCATTAATTTGGACCAAGGGATTTAAAACTGACCCTTTTGGATAAATCGAAAACCATGCTGAACCCTAAGAAACTTCAACTTCTCTTTTGCCTATTATTGATATGTTTCCTGACCTATTGTCAATCTTCAAAATCACCGACCACTAAAATGTCAGACTTCGACTATGAACATGCCTGGACAAAAGTGGATAGTTGCGATAGAGAAGGCCTGCCCGCTTCTGCACTGACCATTGTCAATGATATCTACAAGAATGCCGACCAAGAGGCCAATGCACAGCAACTGGTCAAAGCCTTACTGCATCAGCTCAAATTTACAGAGAACAAAGAAGAGGATGCCTATTCAAAAATCATCGAAAGGGTAAAATCGGAAATCAGCACGACCAAGTTTCCGACCAAACCCCTATTGCACTCCATGTTGGCACAGCTCTACTGGCAATACTATGAACAGAACCGCTGGCGTTTCCGCAATCGAAGCACGCTAACAGGTCGTGATGACCAAGACTTGAAAACATGGAGTACCAGTGATATCGTAAAGGAAAGCGTACGGCACTATCTACTATCACTAGAGCATAGCGATGGGTCCAAAGAGACTCCCATTCGTATTTTCGAAGAAATCACCAAAGGAGGCAATGATCAGGGCAAAGCACTCCGCCCCACTCTCTTCGATTTCCTGGCACATCGCGCCGCTGATTTTTTCATGTCCGATGAACCCGACATCACCCGCCCCGCGCTACAGTTCACTCTCGATGATGCCCAGTACCTCGGTACTGCGGAGAGTTTTGCGAAAATGAACATCAATAGCCAAGACACACTGTCCTTCAAATACCATGCATTACGTATTCTTCAAGAACTGACCCGGTTTCACCTAGAGGACAAAGACCCTAAGGCTATGGCCTGGGTCGATATGAAACGCCTCGACTTTGTCAGGGACAACCTAACACTCTCGAATAAGGACGTTCTCTATCTACAAGCACTTGAAACCTTAGAACACCGAGTGTTGAAAGATCCTGTTTCTACCTATACGAGCCATCGCATCGCAGAACACTTGATGATATCGGCTGAACAGTACGAACCACTAGGAGACAGCACGCATCAATGGGACCTGAAAAAAGCCTATGAACGATGTCAAAAGGCTTTGACAAGATATCCCGAATCCGCCGGAGCAGCAGCTTGTAAAGAGGTGATGAAGCGCATTGAAGAAAAATCGATGGAAGCAATCACAGAAGCCATCAACCTCCCTGAAGAGCCTATACGTATCAAATTAGGTTACAAAAATGTAGACAAAGTATACTGGAAGATCATCCCTACCACCTACGAACAGATTCAAAACCAGCAGCGTCTATCCCGCAATGACAGTTATCCCAATAAACGACTACTGGAATTCTACCTGTCCCAAAGTGCTACTCAATCAGGAGAACTGGAACTCCCCGTTCTAGGTGATTTTCAGGAACACAGTATAGAGTTCAAGATCAATGCCCTGAAAAAGGGATATCATATGATACTCTTGAGTCATGACCCCGAATACCGAACAGAGAAAAACGGCATGGCCTATACGTTTACAAATGTGTCCTCAATTAGCTATATCCATAGAAATACACAGGAAGGACATACCTCTTTTTACATTCTGGACCGTGAGAGCGGTCAATCGTTACCGGGAACAAAAGCAGAGGTGCGGTTCAGTAACTACGATTACCAAAGCAGGGATTATGTCCAAGAGAAAGGAGGAACATTCACAGCAGATAAGAACGGCTATCTGAAAGTACCCTATCAGAATAAAGATCGGCGAAGAAACAGTTTCTTCGTGAAGTTCAGCTTAGGCGATGATGTACTCTATAGCATCAATCCTGGAGAAAGCAATTACGGTAACTTCCGTCAATACAAAGAAAGAGAACGGGAAGAACGAAGGAAAACACTTTTTTTCCTGGATCGCGCCATCTACCGCCCAGGGCAAACCATCTATTTCAAAGGACTTGTCATGGATACTGACGGTATTAGCCCATCAATACGGCCCAATTACAGGACAACGATCACCCTACGCGATGTAAACGGACAAGAGGTCAGCAAGCAAACCTTTACTACAAATGACTATGGTAGTTTCCAGGGTAGTTTTACCGCTCCCAGTTCGGGACTTATGGGAAACATGCGATTGATGACCTCTGATAATAGTGGCATGGCCGATTTCAGTGTAGAGGAATACAAACGCCCTCAGTTCGAAGTGAATTTTCCCCCTATTGAAAAAGCATATAAGCTCAATGAGACACTTCAGGTAACAGGTCAAGCACAGGCGTACTCTGGAGCGAATATCGATGGCGCACAGGTCAGTTATCGTGTAATCCGTCGCGCCAGATTTCCTTATTGGTGCTGGGTGAACTTTGGGTACTATCCGGACTCTCCCGAGGTAGAAATCACTAATGGTACGGTCACTACGGATAAAGAGGGGAAGTTCGAAGTCGAATTTATAGCGCTAGCAGATCCTTTGGTACCTGAAAAGACCGACCCTACATTTATCTATACCGTTTATGCCGATGTTACGGATATCAATGGAGAAACACATAGTGAGCAAACAGATATCACTATCGGCTATACCGCCCTGAAGTTGGGAACAGATATCGGAAATCTCGATAAAAGCGATGCCGATTTGGGCAAGAAGGAATTTCAGTTGCAGACCACTAATTTAGGAGGTGGTTTTGAAGCGGCTCAGGGTACAGTAAGTATCTACCCCCTCAATTCACCGAAGAAAGCTTTCCGGGAAAGGCTATGGGAGCGGCCCGATCTATTTGTCATGAGCAAAGAGGAATTCTATACTGCCTTTCCTAACGATGCCTATGCTGATGAGGCCAATCCCGAGACTTGGAAACGCAAGGAAGCAATACTTACCGCACGTTTTGATACGGGCATCAAAAAGACCTTTCAAATAGAGGATATAGCCTCTTGGCCAACAGGCCACTATGTACTGGAAATAAAGGCCAAAGACCCTTTTGGGCAAGAGGTCAAGGAGGTGACGTTCTTTCAGGTCATCGACAAAAGCAGTAAGCAAGCGACACGGCCTGCCTATCATTATTTCGATGTGTCACCCAATGCTCCCATTGAGCCTGGCAGTGATGCCGAATTTCTATTGGGTACTTCCCTACAAAAACTACATGTACTCTTCGAAATCGAACAAGATGGCCGACTGCTCAAACAACAGTGGCTGGATATGAGCAATACCCAACAACTGTTGAAAATCGATATCAAAGAAGCACATAGAGGTAATATCACGGCTCATTTTGCCTATATCAAGGACAATAGGGCCTTACTGCATCATCAAACCATTATCGTTCCGCATAGCGATAAGGAATTGGACATACAATTCGAAACCTTCCGCGACAAATTATTACCGGGAGCAAGGGAAGAATGGCGCTTGAAGATCAGTGGCAAGAAGGCAGACCGTATAGCCGCAGAAATGGCCGCTACGATGTACGATGCCTCTCTGGATACATTTCGACCTCATGCTTGGCAAGCTTCATTGTACTCCAGCTTCCGTTCGAAACTGACCTGGTTCGGTAGCGAGGGCTTCAGTGCAGTCTATTTTCAACAGTATAAAGAACACTGGAACAACGTAAGTCCACAGTCCTTTCCTCGCCCCAGCTATGAACAGCTCAACTGGTTCGGACTGAACTTTTATGGACCTTCCAGAATGTCCATACGGGGACGGTCGGGTATAAATAATAGAATAATGACCCGGTCCATGGAACCTGTAGCGGGGATGGCCATGGCCGAAGAATCGGATAGTATGGAAGATGGTGCTATAGAGGCGAAAGAACCACAGAACACTCCCAGTGAAGCTCATCTTGCGAATGCCGATCGGATAGAAAAGGAAGCGGACATAACTCCCAAAGAGGATTTCTCTCAAGTAAAAGTCAGGAGCAATTTCAACGAAACGGCTTTCTTCTTTCCCGAGATGCGTACCAATGCCCAAGGGGAAATCATACTCAGCTTCACTGTACCCGAGGCCCTGACCCGTTGGAAAATGCTGGGTTTTGCACATACCAAAGATTTGAACTATGGTATGAGCAGTAAAGAGCTGGTCACACAAAAAGAACTGATGGTGGTTCCCAATGCACCTCGTTTTTTCAGGGAAAACGATAGCATGTTCTTTTCTGCCAAAGTTATCAGCTTGGCAGAAAAAGGGTTAAATGGTCAGGCACGCTTGGAGTTTTTCGATGCGCTGAGTGGAAAAAGCATCGACAATCAAATGAAGCTTCGAGAGCAAGAACAGAACTTCAGTGTGGCGGCAGGAGAAAGTACCTCGCTATCTTGGGCCCTACAGATTCCCGAGGGGATACAGGCCATTACGTATAGAGTCATCGCCAAAGCCGGCAACTTCTCCGATGGTGAGGAGATGACCCTCCCTGTTACTACCAATCGCATGTTAGTGACCGAAACCCTTCCCCTCCCTATCCGGGGAGGGCAAAAAAAGGAGTTTATTTTTGAAAAGATGCTCAATAACAACTCTCCCACGCTAAAGCATCATCGTTATACCTTAGAGTTTACGGGCAACCCTGCTTGGTATGCCGTACAGGCACTCCCCTATTTGATGGAATATCCCTATGATTGCATAGAACAGACCTTTAGCCAGTATTATGCCAATAGCCTAGCATCGCACATTGCCAATAGTCATCCAAAAATCAAAAAGGTCTTTGATACTTGGAAAACAAGGCAACCCGATGCACTGCTATCCAACCTGGAAAAGAACCCTTCTTTGAAAGCAGCATTATTGGAAGAAACCCCTTGGGTACTACAAGCCCAGGATGAAAGTCAGCGAAAACGCCGTGTGGCACTTTTATTTGACCTGAACCGCATGGCCAATGAACAGGCCAAGGCATTGAACAAAATCATGGAGGCACAAGTGAGTTCCGGAGGTTTCCCTTGGTTTCCCGGACTTCCCGAAGACCGCTATATGACCCAGCATATAGTGGCCGGACTGGCGCACCTTATCGACCTGAAAGCCTTGGACGTAAAAACAAACCCTAAAGTGAATACACTGTTGCGCAAAGCTGTCAGGTTTTTGGATAGGGCCATCTACGAAGATCATGAAAAACTCAAAAGAATGGCCGAAAAAGGTACGTTGAAACTAGAAGAAAAGCACCTGAGCAGTATACAGATACATTACCTCTATGTCCGTAGTTACTTCCCAGATCTGGATGTGGACAAGAAATATCAAGATGCCGTTGATTATTATCGTAAACAAGGAGAACAGTATTGGTTACAAGACAACCGTTACCTGGAAGGAATGCTGGCTTTGGCACTGCATCGCTATGGTAATTCGGAAATACCCGGAAAAATCATCGCCTCACTGAAGGAACGCGCTTTACACTCTGAGGAACTGGGAATGTACTGGAAATCCAAGCATGGCTACTACTGGTACGAATCTGATATAGAGGCACAGGCCATGATGATAGAACTCTTCGAAGAAGTAGCCAAAGATGAACCTTCGGTCGAAGAACTCAAGACATGGTTATTGAAACAAAAGCAAACACAGGATTGGAAAACGACCAAGGCTACTGCAGAAGCCTGCTATGCCCTATTACGTCGCGGCACTGATTTACTGACGGCAACTGGCGAGGTCGAAATACAGATAGGTCGAAAAAGTATATCACCTCAAGACGACGATGCCTCCAAAGAAGCGGGAACGGGCTATTTCAAAACAAGTTGGTCCGGTAGCGAGATCAAAAAAGATATGGCCAAAATCAGTATCCACAAGAAAGACAAAGGTGTCGCATGGGGCGCCGTGTACTGGCAGTATTTCGAGCAATTGGATAAAATCACTAGCTCCAAGACTCCATTGGAAGTAAAAAAGGAATTATTTCAACAGATCAACACTGAAAGTGGCCCTGTACTCAGCCCTATTTCAGAAAACACATTGAAAGTGGGCGATATGGTAAAAGTCCGTATCGAAATACGTGTGGATAGAAATATGGAATATGTACACCTTAAAGACATGAGAGCCTCAGGACTGGAGCCTGTCGGCACGCTGTCCACTCACAGATATCAAAACGGTCTGTGGTATTATGAAAGCTCCAGGGACATAGCCACTCACTTCTTTATCGGACGTTTACCAAAGGGCACTTACGTATTCGAATATCCTTTGAAGGTAGCACAAAAGGGTGATTTCTCTAATGGCATTACCACAATGCAGTGCATGTATGCTCCAGAGTTCAGTAGTCATTCACAAGGAATACGTGTCCATATAGAATAGAATCAGTGAAATAGAACATCTATTGCAATGGTGTTAGGGTGGATGGTACTTCCTAGGTATTTAACGATGGATAGGAATAGAAGCCCTACAACCACAATCCACTCAATAATAGATGAATACCACTACTTATATTCTTCGAAACTGAAAAAAAAACTGAAAATTATATAAGAGTTAGACGTTATGACATATAAAAGAATCTTCTATTCGAAAAGGCTTTTACTTGTTTTTTTTATAGAAGGTTATAGTTAAATATGCATCTTTTGTTTATTTTTATCTAGCTGTATACTCAATCTTAGCAATTTTCTTTTATCAAAAAAAACTTCGAAAATTCGAATAGAAACTCTAAAAAAAGTTGTTATTTAGATTTGTACAATAAAATTTTAAGTTAAGTATTATATAATTATCAACAATGAACAAAGGAACAGTAAAATTCTTCAATGATTCCAAAGGTTTTGGCTTCATTACCGAAGAAGATTCAAACAAAGAGCATTTCGTACACATCTCTGGATTAATTGACGAAATCAGAGAAGGCGATCAAGTAGAATTCGAATTAAAAGAAGGTAGAAAAGGGTTAAATGCAGTCAATGTAAAAGTCATCTAATTAACGACGATACATAACAGCTTTTCACACACCACATGAAATTACGTCCATTGATTTTAATCGATGGACTTTTTCATGCCATTTTTGGTAAAAAAACGGTTTGGATTTTTCTTTTTGCTACGAGTTTAGCTTATCTCGTCTTATTTTCAGCTTCTTGGTTGCTACATAATCCCGATCATACCAACAAAAAAGGCTTTATTAGAGTAGGTCTTTAATTTTCGCGATAAAATTAAACAGACCTATATACTTAAACATTAAGGGTATTTTCAACCTAAGCCATCGTGGGCTTTATGACAGTTTTGAATATACCTTTGATTTTCTCGCGTATAGGTATTTGTCTTTTACTAAAGGAAAGGAACTCTAAACTCTTTTTCTTTCGTTGTAGTGACATGACCATACTTAGTCAATAATTCGGATTGAACCCAAAATGATCAATAGAGAACCTATTCCGCGCATAAATAGCTTCATACCAGAAGCTTTGCCCACTGGTCTTCATTCACCATAGCGGTGCCATGCCGAACGAATCCAAATGGCCGGTATTTTGCTATTTATACAAATTTGGGTTTTAAATGTCGTATAAGATTCCGCGGGTCATTTTTTTTCAATCAAGGCGATAACCGCAGAGATAGCAGCGCTATCCCGAGGATTGTCAACGCAGAGTGAAGCAAAATGAACAGGAAGATAGGCGATAGTTAAAAGCTAAGTTTGTATTATACGCTCATCACGATTTCTATCGATCAATTCGGATTGAACATGATTTCAAAACAGCCTTTGAGCGCACCTTCGAAAAAGGACGAAGCATTCTTTACTGGGGACGCTAGTTTCGGTTGTTCCAATTAGACAATGGAGCCTTCCTTTCTTTATGCTTAGCAAAGTAAGCAGTATATTTTCCTGACATGATGATGGTCGTATAGGATTTTAGGAGAATTCATTTTTTTTCTAATTGCAATCCGGTAAATTTGAAAAGGAAAAAATTTAACTGTACTGATATGTTCGAACAATTTGTAGGCGATGGGGCCAATCTCTTCTTAAACATTGTAGCTGTGATAGTAGGTTTTCTGGCCGCCGTAGGTTTTATGGATTTTCAGAAAACCACCTCAAAAGAGGAAGAGAGCCACGATTAACGTCAATTTCCATATAATGCTCGCCTAAGGTTACCGATAGTAGTTATCATTTTGGCGAAGTAATTCCAAGAACAAAAAACAAGAGACCTGAAGCTTGGCTTCAGGTCTCTTGTTTTTTCAAACCCGTATCATGCATTAGCCCTTCTATTGCGGCCTTAAATAGCTGAAAATCAGTCGTTGCACTAAATTTATTGAATTCACCATAGCGGTGCTATGCTAAATCCAATAAAACTCCCTGATTTATGGGTATGTAAACCCTCGTTACGGAGTTTGAAAGGAGTAAATCAAGCTATCTCCACGAGTTCTATTTCAAATACCAAATCTTTACCTGCCAAAAAGTGGTTGGCATCTATCGTTACTTGTTGTTCATCCACAGCCGTAACGATAACGGGCATAGCTCCCCCCGTAGGGTGCTGCATGGACAGCTGCTGGCCAATCTCGGGGTTGAGGTCGGGCGGCAATTGTTCTTTGGGTACTTTGATGATCATCTCTTCCAATATTTCTCCATAGCCTTCTACTGCGGGGATATCTGCGACCGTCTTGTCGCCCAACTTCATTCCGGTAACGGCTTTATCGAAACCAGCGATCATCATCCCTGTTCCCAACTCAAACTCTAATGGATCTTTTCCTTCAGAGGAGTCGAATACGGAACCATCTTTGAGTTTTCCTGTATAATGCACTTTTACCTTGTCACCTTTTTTCGCTTCTGACATATATTTTCCTTATTAAATAAAAACTGAAAAATTCAAGGTCAAAGTTAGGCAAAATTAATTCCGAAAAAAATACGTGTAAAAGTGTACCATTTCCCAATACCTGTATTATATAAATGAGATATGAGAATAGCTTTGCCTGTAAGTAACTTCTCCACAGGTTAGAAATGAACTATAGGGACGACTTTGTGCTATACTAACATTATCGGTTCAATACTATCACCTACTAGGAAATGGCAATAGAAAAAGAAGCAACAATACAAAAAACAACAGGGATCATACTCCTGACCCTGACCTTATCCCTAGCATTAAGGGTAGATAGCATCCTACTCGATCAATTGATTGTAATCAATGAATATCTACAGACTTCGGCACTGTCTGCGCAACACGAAAATAGAAAGTCTCTCTTAAGTATACAACTGGTCAGTACTGTAGAAAACCAGCATAGGCTAGCCACAACATTAAAAATGAAAGCAGAAAAGGTATCCACCTCAGCATTGGAAGTGTTCAGTGTCCTGAAACAGTTAAGAAAAAAGATGATGCTCAATGAAAATATCAAGAACAGCAAAGGGACTACAGAAGCCCACTTTCAGCGCACACCTACTTTATTGGCACTTGCCTTGTTGAGCCGCTTGGAAATAGAAGTGACCCGTACTGAAACCAACCTATTGAAGGCGATTACGGTACGGATAGAAGCAAATGCGCCCTCCACTTTGACGACACAGCGCTGTTCTTTAAAAAAGACAAGGTCCTCGGATAAAGCTTGTATCTCCGAATGGTTCAATACAGAAACTTTTTATGCAAAACACCAAGAAACAAACACCACCAAAAGTAACGGTATCCTAGGTTTCTACGGCATTGACGAAGTGCCTCTTACCACTACTGAAAACAATGCCTATATAAAAGGTTATACAATGGACACTTCGAAGGGTAGCATCGGACTGAAAACCCCTAACGGTAACACCACCTATACTGTAAGTGGGAACTATGTCATGATGCACCCTACCCTTCGACGGAAGTCCTCCACTACTCAAAAAAAGGTTTTGACAACGAAATGCAGATCATAAACAGAGGTATCGGCCATTCTTATGTATATGTTCGCTGAGCTGTAACAGAACGAAAAGTTCTATGGCCAAAGAAGGTAATCTTCCGATGGTCTATTTGACAAGATTACCTAAAATAGGATATAAAAGTAGCATAAGATCGAGGAAGGCGGGGGCTGAATGGGCCGCGGCAAATGAAACTTTCCCGTGTTCCTCTGCTTAGCTAGAACACGGAAGTTCTATGGCTATCGCATAAAATTCACAACACATTATTATCTGTGGCAAAACTGACGAAATAACCAATGAAATTATTATATTAAATTAATCCCCTATTCATGCTGACAATTGGACACTACTATCAATATGCCCTCAATATAATGCCGCAGCGCAGCGCCACTGCTATAGTCTCGGTACTGCCTCATGAAGTGCTAAATTGGATACTGCATGTAGTATCCACTTATCATAAGAGCAAAGAAGACATTGAGTACGAATACAGACAAATCCTGAAATGTCAGGAAAACCCCGAGTTTTTCGCCCCTATCTACGAGCGCTATTATGAAAGTGTATTTGTTTTTATCAATAAGCGGGTCAATGCAGAAGAAATCACTGCCGATTTATCAGCAAGAACATTCTATAAATGCTTGAATAATATCCATAAGTATAAGTATCAGGGGGTACCTTTCTCAGCTTGGCTATATAAAATAGCCCTAAATGAGGTCAACCAGTTCTTTCGAAAACAAAAAAGTATGCTGCGGACCGTAAGCCTTGAGGAATCACAAGTAGAACCGCTCATCGAAGAGATACAAAGCGAGGCACCAATAATGGACCCCAATATATTGCTGTCCACATTACTGGAACAATTAGAAGATGGTGAGGTGCAGTTTCTAGAACTTCGTTTTTTTGAAAATAGGAGTTTCAAGGAGGTCGGCTACCTATTAGGGATGACGGCTAACAATGCTAAGGTAAAGACTTACCGTATTCTCAAAAAGCTGAAATCAATTTCCTCCAGTATCCAGTATCACTAAAACCGCATAGAGGACATGGCAAAAGTCAAGGTAAACTTCAACCCCGGCCCAATTGACAGGTCAATCATAAAAAAACACAAAGACTTTGGGAAGTTCATACATAACTATCAGAAATATTACTCCAGTAGAGGGATACGGTACATGTTCAGGTACGAGCGTAAAAAACTGGTCTTCATCGTATTGATCCTTATCTTTCTCTTGCTGATGTTATTTACCGATGGGAAGTGATACTTCTAATTTTGCAATACCGGAAAATTTTCTCATTGATTACTACTCATCTATGTTGAGATGAAGTGCTTTGAGTAGAAATCCGTATATTATGGTCAAACAATACAGGTTATGACCAATAAAAAAGGTAGTCGTCACGATGATATCAAAGGGCTTATACTGGCCGGAGGAAAAAGTAGCCGCTACGGCCACCCGAAGCATGAGCTGAACTTTCATGGTATGTCCCAGAAAGATTACCTTTTTCGGTTGCTGGGTCACTTTTGCCAGGCATGTTACCTTTCTGCTAAAAGCGCTGTTCTTCCAGAAGATAAGGTCATCATCGACCACTATACTTACGAGGGCCCCCTCAACGGTATACTCAGTGCCTTTCATCACTTCCCTGACCATGCATGGCTTAGCGTCGCCTGTGATATGCCCTGGGTAGGCCCCATGGTACTGGAGCACTTACTTGCCCATAGAAATCCGCAAAAAATGGCCACTTGTTATTGGGACAGTGATGGAAAACTGCCAGAGCCTCTATTGACACTCTGGGAACCAGCTGCATTTCCTGCTTTGTTATCCTATCATCATCAAGAAGGAAGGAGTCCGAGGGCTTTCCTAAAAATGCATCCGATACAGTGTATACCCACTCTGGACAATAGATTTTTATATAACGTTAATACCAAAGAAGACCATGAAAACTGGAAAAAAAACTGAAAGTCCCTATCGTTCTATCAACTGTAGTTTTTATGACCTTCCGGAAGCTGATGCCATACTGGGAGAAACCTCTGTCATACCTTATCAAACACCTAGGGAACATCCTGTACAGACTAAAGGAATCATTAAAAACCTGTATATATAAGGTGGCACCAAATACCTGATCCTCCAGCACGGTCAGGAAATAAGGCTCGATACCATTTTGACTTTCAACCCGGATTATGCATTAGCCCTTCTATTGCGACCTTAAATAGCTGCAGATCAGTAAAGTGAATGCGTTTTTCGAATTCACCATAGCGGCACTATGCCGAACGAATACAAATGGCCGGTATTTTGCTATTTATACGCTCATCACGATTTCTATTGATCAATCCGGGTTCAATGGAGCCGATATGCCCCAGAACGGAAATGCTTATTGCTAACTACAACACTATGATGCCATCACGTGTTTTTCAAAATTAGATTTGGGAAAACACTACCTTTCTGGGAAATATTTTTTCCATAGCAAAGCCCCTCTGCTTATCGCAAGAAAATTTTCGTTCCTTATCAACCTCCAAGTCAACACCCACAAACCACTACAATAACAGACTGTTAATCAATATAGTATCACGAAAAAGCAGTGCAATGCCCACTGTTTAGGCTTCCTCGATTTTACAGTAAGTAGGTATTCTCTTTGCCGGAGTCTTTCTTTTCTAGGCCAGCTTAGAAAAGAAAGACCATCACAGCACAATAATTGATATTCTATTAGAGACTGCCTTGAACTTATGATCAAGCTCAAATTTTCCCCTCGCTTATTTTGAGTGCAAAACAGGGTCGGGCTGATTGTTAAGAACAAGTGCCAGTGAATATTTGTGGTGAAGGATTCAGCCTGTCGCGTGGAAAGCGTAGCGGCACTATCTGAAGAGGTTTTAGTGATTAGATTGCATATAAACAATGAGCATGACGAATCTCCAAATACGGTGTATTTACGATACCACTAAACAGACACAATGGTGAGCTTATGCGTAATTCGGGTTCGACTTGAGACAAATAATACACCTGCTAATTCCATATGATCATTGAAAATCAATACCACTCACGTGAATGGTAAAGGATACATTTTAAAACAGTCTCTTGTTATCAAAATAAAACTCGGCACTATGAAAATCAAAAGCATAAAGCAAGCTATAGGTAACAATATTTGGCGTAACCTTATACTTGTACTTACTTTCAGTTTTTTGGTTTCGGTCATCCTAGTTGTCGGATTTTTAAAACTACTGATTACACTGCTGTGACCTGCTCTACATTTCCTTGTGGCATACTTCCCTAGTCTTGGCGTGTCATCCTTTCTATTTTCACCCTATCCAATCGTAATCCCAAGACAGTAGAACTTTCCCATCTGCCTATTCCGCTATTTTGATATGGAATCTGCGTAGGCCTTTCTACTCTTTCCATATATCCTCAAAAGATAGTGCCGTGTTATACAAATTTGGGTTTTAAATGTCGTATAGGATTGCGCGGGTCATTTTTCTTCAATCAAGGCGAACACCGCAGGGATAGCAGCGCTATCCCGAGGATGGTCAACGCAGAGTGAAACAAAATGAACAGGAAGATATGCGATTTTAGAAGCTAAATTTGTATTATATCAATCATGTAAGCGTACCTCTCCATGGCCACCTATGTTGCAGCCAGTTGATCTTATTTTATTATAGCTCATTTTGCACTGGGTGTGAAACTCAAAAGAGAGTTTTGGGGTTTATTATAAAATCGCGAGATATGAGTTCACTATATCTTTAAATATCTTTACGCCTTCTGAAAAAATTTCAGTGGGCATGAAATACGAATAAAATACTTGATCATCATGAAAAGAAAACGTGTCGTTGTAGGCCTATCGGGAGGTGTGGATTCCAGTGTAGCTGCTTATTTGTTGAAAGAGCAGGGATATGAGGTCATCGGTATGTTCATGAAAAACTGGCATGATGACGCTGTCACGATCAGCGATGAGTGTCCTTGGCTGGAAGATAGTAACGATGCCATGATCGTGGCTCAAAAATTGGGCATCCCTTTTCAGGCCATTGATTTGAGTGAAGCTTACAAAGAGCGAATCGTAGATTACATGTTTGCCGAGTACAAAGCGGGACGCACTCCGAACCCCGATGTACTTTGCAATAGGGAAATCAAATTTGATATCTTTTTGGAGTCAGCCATGAAGCTACAGGCCGATTTTGTGGCCACGGGCCACTACTGCCGTAAAGAAACACTCACCGCAAATGGAGGTGCCGTTCATCGCTTGCTGGCAGGGGTTGACAACAATAAAGATCAGAGTTATTTCCTTTGTCAGTTGAAACAATCACAACTGGCCAAAGCCCTTTTTCCCATAGGAGAGCTCACAAAGCCTGAAGTCAGGGAAATCGCTAAGGCACAAGAGCTCATCACCGCCGATAAAAAAGACTCGCAAGGCCTCTGTTTCATAGGCAAAGTCAGGCTACCTGAGTTCCTCCAACAGCAGCTAAAACCTAAAAAGGGAAGGGTAATAGAGATATTAGCGGAGGCCCAACAGTACACTGATGATTTGGTGGCAGACACTTCTACCGATGGCTCAGAGGCTTTATCACTGGAGACATTGAGCAGACCGTTCAGCTACAATACAAAAGATGGGAAAGTAGTAGGCGAACACAATGGAGCGCATTACTTCACCATAGGACAAAGAAAAGGGCTGAACATTGGGGGCACTCCTGAACCCTTGTTCGTCATCAGTACCGATACCAAAGAAAATGTCATCTATACGGGACAGGGGGATACGCATCCTGGTCTATTTCGCAAGGGGCTGTTCATAAAAGAAGAAGATATCCACTGGATCAGGGAAGACCTATCATTGGCTATAGGTGAAAAAACGGAGTACAACGTTCGTATTCGTTATCGTCAGCCTTTGGAAAAAGCTCGACTCTATAGAAAAGACGAAGGTTTGTACATCGTATTCCATAGCTTACAAAAGGCCATTGCCTCCGGACAATTTGCCGCTTGGTACCAAGGCGAAGAACTCATCGGTTCGGGAGTCATCGATTAATAGGTACACTCATTTACGATCAGGGTCTCATCTCCATAAAGTAATCTATTGTAAAAAATAAAACCGACACTGATTTTCTATCAGTGTCGGTAATAGTATAGTTTTATAAGATTGAAAAGAGACGAAAATCAGACAGAGAAAATCGTGGTCATGTGTCCTGTTTGATACTATTCCGGTAGAATAGTAAAAGATTTTAGCCTATGATTGTGATGTACAAAGCAAATATGGCCACTATGGCCAACCCCACAAACATCCATATGGGTAAAGAAACTGAAGATTTGAACGTTTTGATCTGTTCTGCAAAATCAGGCTTCATAGCACTTTTAGGCGTCTCATTCTCACAAGTGCCGCAGTGTACCATTGCTTTTTTTCGGTAAGGAAACATAGGAATTCAGAATACATGAAAATAGCTGGCTACAATGGTAATAAAGGTACTCTGTTGATTACAGTGTACACAAGGCGTACTCTCTAAGTGCCCTTGCTTGAGGGTTTTGGATCTCCATCCGTAAATGATCATATTAAAAAGTTTATAGCGCTTACCGCTAATTAAAAAATGGGAAACCGTATGATTTCCTATAGTACAAAAAATTAGGTAATCCACAGTATCAACTGTGGTCGGGTAAAATATCAAAAGTATATTCGGTTAGGACAACAAAAGTAACCTCTTGTTTTTCAACACTTTTTATACCTGAGATAAAATAAACCCAAAATGTCCATTAGAAAATCTATTCCGGACTTAACTGGCTTCAAATCAGTAAATGAATGCGTTTTTTGAATTCACCGTAGCGGTGCTACGCTGAATCCAAGAAAACGCACTGATTCATTGCCATTTAAGTCCTCATGACGAAGTTCCAATGAACATTCTGGGTTAAATAGGGAAAAGCTCGGAGGAGCGATCAGATGTACACTGAAGCGTATTGTACATTGGTAAGCCGGTCAAGGGAATGTTCCATGAAAGTACAGTTCCATCCAAAAAAACCTGTCCCGAACCAATTGCGCTGGAGTATAAAATCTACATCAGGAGAGATAGAAGTACATTTTTTTCGCGGCATTGACGGAGGCTTTTGTATCTCCTAGCACATCCCGTAAAGTAGTATAGTCCTCTAAAATTTCCTCTCTTTCTCGGCCATTGAGGAGCCCTTTCAATTGGCCGGTGATCTTATCGGCAGTCATGTCTCCCTGTATCAGTTCTTTGACGACTTCTTTGTCGGCTATCAGATTGACCAAAGATATATAGGGTACTTTTATCACCGTTTTCACAAAATAATAAGTGGAAGCACTGGTTTTATAAGCCACCACCTGTGGTACATTGAGCAAGGCGGTCTCCAGTGTTGCTGTCCCCGAACATACCACAGCCGCTTTAGCTTGGGAAAGCACGCCATAAGCGTCGTCCACTACCAATGAGACATTGCTCAGACGACTTATTTCCGTATAGCTTTCCTCAGGCAGGTTAGGTACCGCAGCAACAACAAAATGCTGCTCTGGCATCGCTTGTGCCACGGTATGCATCGTGGGCAATATATGACCTAGTTCTTGTTTACGGCTGCCGGGAAGTAAGGCTATCAGCTCTTTGGAGGGAGGCAAAGCGTTCTTACTACGGAAATCAGCATCGGGTTCATAGGCTTTTATAGCATCCACTACAGGATTACCCACATAGTCCACCTCCCAACCGTACTTTTTATAGAATTCTTTTTCGAAAGGCAAAATGACGAACATCCGATCGACATTCTGCTTGATTTTCTTTGCGCGACCTTGATTCCAGGCCCACACTTTAGGGGTGATATAATAGAACACTTTTATATTGTGCTTCTTGGCATACTTGGCCATGCGGATATTAAAACCTCCATAATCAATCAATATCAACACATCAGGGCGGTAAGAAAGTACATCTTCCTGACAGAACTTCATGTACTTCTTGATTTTTCGGTATTGAAGCAGTACTTCAACAAAACCCATCATGGCCAGTTTATTATAATGAAGTACGACTTCTGCCCCCGCAGCTTCCATCTCATCGCCTCCAAAACAGCGAAACTCCGCTGCACCGTCTTCAGAACTTAGTGCCTTTATCAGGTTACCACCATGCATATCGCCGGAGCGCTCCCCGGCAACCAAATAATATTTCATGAGTTAAAGATAAGATTAGCTCGGACAAGCCACAAGCCACAAGCTCTTTTCTTGAGGCTTTATCCTGCTATGTGTCAAACCGCAGTGCATTGAAAAAATGAGCTATATAAACATGCCTTGAGTACGTATTGATTGTTCTGAAAAATGCTCGCAATAGGGCCGATGACCATGGTATGTCCGTGGAAAATATGCCTAACCAAAATACTCCACAAAATTACGCGGTGTTTCATAGAGACGTATGCCGTGCAAAGCACCGTACTTGGAAATAGCACCGACCTTTGGGGCCAATATATTCCATATCTCTACTACCAGTACTTCACAACTGGCCATTTTTCCTCGCATAAAATCTACGTCAACATTCAGGTTTTTATGATCTAGTTTATCTGTGACTTCTCTACGAATAAGTGTACTCAGTTTTTTCAAATCTACAACGAACCCCGTTTCGGGATCGGGAATTCCCTTAACTGTAACTATCATCTCAAAATTATGCCCATGCCAGTTTTCATTGGCACATGGACCAAATACTTCTATGTTCTTCTCTTTGCTCCAATTGGGGTTGTAGAGCTTATGGGCCGCATTGAAATGCTCTTTTCTACTTACGTAAACCATTACTTATCCTAATATCGTGTTATAATCACAAATATAATCAATGAAGCAGGATTTATACCAAATTGGCGGCCAACGTACCTGTATTTTAATATCTGCGAATGCCAAATACATAACCAGATTCAACATCGCCATAAAAATATCTCTATGAAGTAGCCGAGAGTGGTTATAAAATGGCAAAACACAAAAAAAACTTGTTATTTCAAGCTCTTAATCAGAAATTCGAATGCCAAAATTTTTGATTAACAATCCAATATTATGATCATCGTCACAGGAGCCGCAGGATTTATCGGTAGTTGTCTTATTTCCAAACTCAATCAAGAGAATTTCAATGCCATCATAGCTGTTGACAGGTTCGGTATCGAAGAGAAAAAACGTAATCTATCTGGAAAGAAAGTAAAAGAATACATCGAGCGCGATGTGTTCATGGACTGGCTGGATAAAAATCAAGAAGAGGTAGAGTTCATCTTTCATATGGGAGCCAAGACCGATACGGCAGAATTTGATACGGAGCTTTTGGAAAAGATGAACACCCAATATACCAAGGATATCTGGACCCGATGTATCCAATACCAGATTCCGCTGGTCTATGCCTCCTCGGCAGCTACCTACGGATTAGGTGAGCACGGTTATGAAGATACTGAAAGTAAAATACCCGCACTAAAGCCTTTGAACCCCTATGGCCAATCCAAGCAGGACTTCGACCTCTGGGCAATAGCTCAGGAGCAAAAGCCTTTCTTCTGGGCCGGTCTGAAATTTTTCAATGTATATGGTCCCAACGAATACCACAAAGGCCGCATGGCCTCCGTCATCTGGCATGCCTTCCAGCAGATAAGTAAGACCGATGCCATGAAACTCTTCCGCTCTCATAATCCCGATTTTAAGGACGGTGAACAGATGCGCGATTTTGTGTATGTAAAGGATGTAGTCGAGGTCTGTTATTTCCTAATGCATCACCGCAAGAACGCCGGCATCTACAATCTGGGCAGTGGTCAGGCCCGTACCTTTCTGGACTTGACCAGAGCTACTTTTAAGGCGATGGATAAAGAAGAACGGATATCCTTCATCGATACTCCCAAAGATATCAGAGACAAGTACCAATACTTCACGGAAGCAACTATGGACAAGCTGAAAGATATCGGTTACAAAAAAGACTTCTACACTTTAGAAGAGGGTGTAGAGGATTATGTACAAAAGTATCTGATGCAGGATTTGAAGGTTTATTAGTTGAATATGGATAGCGTATAGGCATCTGATTTTTACTTATTGCGAAGATTTCAGTCCTTATCAATACTTTTTTAACCCGGATCATGCGTTGGAGCTTCGTAACTGGGATTTACCCCAAAATGATCAATAGAGAACCTATTCCGCGCATAAATAGCTTCATACCGGAAGCTTTTCCCTCCGGTCTTCATTCACCATAGCGGTGCTATGCCGAACGAATCCAAATGGCCGGTATTTTGCTATTTATATGCTCATCACGATTTCTATCCATCAATTTGGGTTAAAGCGACCACACGATGGATTGGACTGTGAGTAATTCTGCTAAACCTACAACACTATTTACCAAACTTGTGGGTTGCTTAACGCTCCGTTCTTTGATCTTAGGGATACAGCCCGCCCAACACTAGAAAAATACCACTTCATATTTACCCCTATCAAAAATGTGATTATTGGCAACAAAAAAAGGGTCGCTTTACAGCGACCCTTTCTTCCTAATTTTATTATTTGATATCAGCCTCTAAGGTGCTTTGATTTCAATGACCAGGCTTGTCGGAGGATTTGCACCTGCAACACCTTCAGCCAGCACAACTTCCTCATCACCATTGACACTAGTAATACTACTTATGGACAGTTTGATATAAATAGAATCCGTCAGACCGTCAAAAGCATCACTGGTAATGGTGAAAGGAAAGGACTTGGTGCTTTCTCCAAAAGCAAAGGTAATCTCATCACCAAAAGGGTACTGCAACCAAGGTTCGGTCATATCAGCACTCATCCCTAGGGTAACACCTCCCGTTAGGCTACCACCTTCTGCCAGAACATCTAGGCTGAAAGTTCCCGCAGCGGTGATTTCAAGTGTATCGTTACCTACGGGTACAGCAGGGTCTATCCTATCCAGTTTGAACACTTTCGTATCGTCAACAATTTTAAGGACAAAGCTGTTTTCAACAGTATCGATTACCGACACCTCGTCGGAACCTGTCAGTGAGACTAGATCTATTTTTAAGAACCTATCCTCTTGCTTGCTCGTATTGTTGACCAGATCTATGACAACAGCTGGTTCAGTTTTGGATAATGTAAAGGTATTTTCCAGTTTATAGTCAATATCAGACACAGCAGTACTTGCTCCATCTACAGCGATTTCGACAGCAATATCTTCATCGATAGTTTCCTCTTCCAGTACCATAAAAGGAACGGATATCTTACCATCACTCTCGGAGACTGTAATTGTATCGATTTTGCCCATATTCTCATTTCCTATTAAGAATATTTTCTTATCGTCCACTAGCTTAAAAGTTATCGCTGATCGCGTACCCTTATCCGTTGCCAATGGTATGGTATTCGATGTCAGTGTTACGGTAACATCCGTAGAATCCGCAGTAGTAGTATTCTCGGCAAAAGGAAGATCGAATTTAGCGGATTTCGAGTTTGCAGGAATAGTAATGGAACCACTTCTGGTATCTCCCCCGGAAGCTTGCCAGTTGACCGTTACATCTTGAGTATTGCTGACATCAGAAAAGATAACCACCTCAAAAAAGGCTGTATTACCCTCTACCACTGAGGTAAGTTCAGAACCCGTCGTAAAACCTACAAAAGGTCCTATCCTAGGTACAGCATCATTGACGTCATCATCTCCACAAGCAGACAAGAGCGCTACTGTAGCAATAATCATCAGTGTATATATATTTTTTATAATTCTCATGTTTTTCGATTTGTGTTATTAATAGCCATCGTTTTGTTTGATTGCGCCATTGGCATTAAGCGCCACTTGAGGAATCGGCCATGCTATCCTATCGTCAGTTGTAGATAGTCCCCCTGCTCTAGTGGGCCTCCTTAAGCGCATCAAATCATGAAAACGATTTCCTTCAAAGGCCAATTCTACTCTACGCTCGGTAACAACCGTTTCAATAAAAGACTGGAAATCAGCAAAATCATCTTTCGAATAAGCCAAGAAGGCTGCGGGGTCAACGACATCACCCGTTGCATTACTTACTTTCAGAGACCGTAACCTTACATCATTCAACAGTTTCAATGCCTCATCCGGAATATCGCTGCTCGTTCTGGACAAAGCTTCTGCTCTCATCAACATAAATTCAGCCAATCTCATGGGCATGCCGTTATCCGCTTCTGTAGAGGTATCCTCATACTTGAAAGGGTGAACAATCGTATTTGCCTGATTTACGGATGCCGTTATACCTCCAGGGCCTTCTATCAACAAACTGACTCTATCATCTTCCGCGGAAAGTCCATTAGCGGCAAGACTGGCGCGCATATCTGCTGTGATAATTTTTTGATAGCCGTTGGCTATCAAATCTGCGGAAGCCCTTACATCACCATCTCTAAGTACTCTATTGGTAAATTGAGTAATATTGATATTTGCCGTTACATCCTGTGAGGTACTGACCAATTCCCATACGGATTCTGCGGAAAATTCATTTCTAAAGAATCCATCTACCGATGACATCAATGAGAAAGGTCCATCAATAATCTGTTTTGCCAGTTCGGCAGCTTCTACATATTCTCCTCGCTGAAACCTGACCCTGGCCATATATCCCATAGCTGAGAATTTAGTAGCGCGACCGGCACTATTGGTTTCCGGCAAGTTGTCAATGGCCGTCTGAAAATCAGCAATGATTTGGTCATATACCTGTGTCACTGTATTTCTCGGTGCTACATCAATATCACTTGCTGTTAAGACCGGTTCTGTCCTGATAATCAGTCCACTTTGTTCTTCATCGGAACCAATACCAAAAGGCTTTCCGAACCATCGTATCATTTCAAAATAAATAACCCCTCTTATAAAGGCAGCCTCGCCCCGAGCTTTACTAGCCACAGCATCGCTTAGGCCCGTGACCAAGTTGTTATTCAAGGCATTGAAAATAATATTGGTTTGATTGACAACGGTATATCCATCCGAATACATCCCGTTCACCTCTGCATTCAATGCATTAATATTTTGTGTGGCAATATCCTGAACAGAGTTGAAACTACCTACAAACTCTACATTATCCGCAAATATATCAGGGTATATCGTCAATGCTCCAGCACCTAGATCGGCATCCTGAAGTGCATTATAAGCACCTGCTGTGGCCGTTTCCAAATCCCCTTCGGTAGCAATAGCAATATTCGTGGGTAGCGATTGTTGGGGTTCTGTTTCCAATACGTCACTACAGGCATTCAACCCAAAACCCAATGCGACTAAATATATATAATTCTTAAAATTCATAGTTCTTTGTTTAAAGGCCAATGTTCACACCAAAGGTAATCTGCTTAGACTGAGGTCTACTAAAGAAAGTTTCTCCTTGGAAAGCTCCATTCGCGTCGTTTCGTGAAACCTCAGGATCTGGCCCAGAGTAATCTGTAAATGTCAGCAAATTGAACCCTTGCGCATAAACCCTTACTTCTGTCCCTTTGGTCAAGCTCTGAGGTAATGTATAACCCAAAGAAATACTTTTCAAGCGCAAGTAACTACCATCTTCAAGGTATCTTGAAGACTCTTGGTTACCGTTAGCAGCTCCTCTTCGTATTTCGGGAATATCCGTATTTCTATTCTCAGGTGTCCAAGCATTGAGTTGGCTTCTTGCTTGGTTAAAACCGCTACTACCGCTCACCTCAGTAAACTCTGACTCCGAACGATACACATCATTACCTACATTGTATTGAAAGAAAATATTCAGGTCTATTCCTTTGTAGGAGAGGTTATTGGTAAAACCACCATAAAAATCAGGGAATGGGTCACCGACAATTTGAGCGTCACTGGAAGAAAAAACATTGGAAACCTCACCATCTGCATTTTCAAACAAAGCATCACCTGTCTCCGGGTCTACACCGGCATATTTTACCAAGAAAAATGAACCTACAGCTTCACCAACTCTATGCACGAAAGGAGCAGTAATGATATCGTCATCCTTACCATCACCGTCATTATCTACCAGTTTGGTGATTTCATTGTTCAGCGTAGCGATATTAAAACTTGCGGTCCAATTGAAATCTCCACGGAATATCTCTGCATTCAACTCCAGCTCAAAACCACTATTGGTCAATCCCCCAATATTACTCGTCAGTGAAGAAATGGGCAATGTTTCGATACCTGCCTCTCTAGGAAGCGGTACATCCAAAAGCAAATCATTGGTACGTTTGTCGTAATAACCTACGGAACCATTAAAACGGTTGTTCAAGAAACCAAAGTCAAAAGCGATATCCAGCTGATTGGTTCTTTCCCAACTCAAATCATCATTCTGTAAACTGACCTGCTCAAAACCAGGGACAGCATTGTAATCTCTACCGAAGCCCACCAGTCCCCTAGAGGCAAAGTTAGAAATTTCAGCATTTCCCGTGCTACCATAACTGGCCCTTAATTTCAAGAAATTGACCACATTGGACGATTTGAGGAACTCCTCATCACTGAGTACCCAACCGGCCGAAACCGCAGGGAAGAAACCAAAACGATTGTTGACCCCAAATCTGGAAGAGCCATTATAGTTTCCGGTAACAGAAAATAAATACTTATTATCATAATTGTAGGTCACTTTTGCCAAGTAACTCAAAAAGGTAAATTCAGTACCAGTACTCGTACCCGCAGTAATCTCAGCAGCACTGGCCAGATTTCTCAACTGGGCCGAAGCAAATGTATTTCCGGAAACATCACTGGTCTTCGACTCTGAATCTTGATAGGTAATCCCTCCCAAAACCGAAAAATTATGTTCATCAAACGAAAAATCATAATTGACTATATTGTTCCAATTGATATTGAGAATTTCAGCGGTATTGACCAAACCTTCTCCATTTTGAGCACCTGTATCCGTATGGTCGGCAAGTGTTCTATCAACTTCTCTATTGGTGAGAAAATCGCTACCGAACTCCGTTCGGAAAGATAAGCCCGGAAGAATCTGATACCTTAAGTTTACGTTGGTAAATACTTGGTTCGTGGTCAGTATCCTTGTTTGATTTTCCAGATTACCTAAAGGCGACCCTCCAAAAAGATTCCCCAAAAAAGGAGTACCATCAGGATTTCGGCCAGGTAAATCGGGACGGGACAGTGCCCCATTGGTAAAAGGAGAAGCTATCGCATTATCTTCCGCCTGTCTTTTATTGACTGTTCTGCTTGGGTTTATCCTAAAATCCAAGCTCACTTTGTCCGAAATTTTATGATTGATGTTCAGACGTCCTGAGAAACGTTTGAAATTGGTCTCTCTGATCCACCCATCTTCATCTCTATAGGTCAGGCCAGTGTAAAATTGTGTTTTCTCGGATCCACCAGAGGCATTGGCACTGAATTCCTGCAAAAAAGCGGGATCGGTCACTAAATCGATATGATCTGTTGATACGGATTCATTTGGATTTTCATTGAATCGAAGTGCTCCGGTAGCTGTTGTATTGTTCGGGTCGAACCAATCCAAACCGGAAGTCTGTAATCTTCCATAATTCTGTACCCGCTGGTATTCCGGTCCTGACATCATGTCCAAGGTAGCGGTAGGCTCCGAAGTACCCGCGTAATAATTCAAATTGACTTTTGTTTTTCCTGCTTTTCCTCTCTTGGTCGTAATCAATATCACACCATTCGCACCTCTAGCTCCATAAATGGCAGAAGCTCCTGCATCTTTGAGTACTTCTACGGATTCGATATCGTTGGGATTAAGATTGGCCAGTGCAGTGGTTCCCTGTCCTCCAAAACCTGAACCTCCTATAATATCCGTTTCCGCTCCGTTATCTACGGATATAGGGATACCGTCAACGACAATTAGCGGCTGGTTACTGGCATTGATAGAGGAAGCTCCTCGAATACGGATAGCATTCTGTGCACCCAGTGCACCTGAGCCTCCAGTGATGGATACACCTGCTGCTCTACCTTGTAAGGCTCCTTGAAAAGTCGTAGCTGGGGATTCTGCTAATTTCTCTCCTCCAATAGAAGTGACGGAACTTGTCAGGTTTCTTTTTGACTCTGTTCCGAAACCTACAACGACGACTTCCGTCAGTTGTGTCACATCGGTTGCCATTGTTACATTAATAACGCTTCTTTGTCCTACCGTTAGGGTTTGTGGGGACAATCCGATAAAAGAAAACTCAAGTGCCGTTCCTGCTGCCGTCTCATTAGCTGGAATATCTAGTTTGTATTTACCATCTACGTCGGTAATCGTACCTGTGGTGGTACCTTTGATAACGACATTGACACCGGGTAGTGCCTCGCCCTCTTCATCCGTCACCGTACCGGTGACGCTCCTTCCTTGTTGTGCGTACAAGTTACCGATAGCAACTATTCCGAACATCAAGAAGCTCAATAGTAGAATCTTCTTCATATTGATTTGTTTAGGTTAAAATTATACTGATTGCAATTCCAAACTTAAAACAAAATAACTAAAAATTGAAGCTTGGAAGTTGTTTTTTTGGTCAAATGCAAACCTTTTGACATTACTTTTACGTTCAATATGCAATGCTCCAGTAATTATGTCACAATTCGCAGGATTATTTAGTGAATAAACTAAAAATAAATGCTTATCACGCAGTTTGTCCATCACTACTACACAAGTATGTTTTTACCACAAAATACACTTCTTCATTCTCTACATCTCTTGTAGTTTAATTTTATTATGTCTATGCTACATTGTTGTATAAACAATCTGGAATTCAATGCGTCTGTTCTGCTTTTTATTGGATTCCGAATCGTTGGGTACGAGCGGCTGTGTCATACCGTAACCTTTATAGGACAGTTTTTTGGCCGTTACGCCATTGTTTATCAAATACTCGTAAACCGCTTTGGCCCTCTTCAGGGAAAGTGAGCGGTTATAGGTAGGACTTCCTGTATTATCCGTATGTCCACCTATTTCTACCTCTACACTGGGGTTGGACTTAAGAAAACGTACCATTTTGTTCAATTCTGTTTTTGATTTTTCTTTGATATCGTACTTATCCACATCAAAAAAGATGTTTTCCAGCACTACTTTGGTACCTTTCTTAACGGGTCGAAGATAGACATCGATCTGAATCGGATCAAGATGTTTATGCTGCAAGTAGGAGAAAGAGAGGCTTTTGAACAGGTACCCTTTCTTGTCGATATACAATGCATACTCCGAACCTTCGGTAAGTACCATCTTATAGTCTCCCTCGATTTCGTCAGAGTATACCAGTGAGACCAGCTCCTGATTGTTCAGGTCGAATAACTCAATAATGGCCTTCAAGGGCTTTTTGGTATCCGCATCGTATACATTTCCCATGACGAAGTTACTTTTATACTTCACCTGTATGCTTTCCGGCACATCAAACTCGTAGAGTTCTCCCTTAACCGTTGGTTTTTGAAGGTTTTCCAGCGAATAATATCCTTTTTTGCCATCGGCAGTGATAAATAGCGACACTTGATCCTCTCCCGTATTCACAGGTTTACCAAGGTTAACGGCTTCTTTCCATCCTTCTTCCGTCTTTTCAGAATGATAGATATCAAAGCCCCCAAAACCCGGGCGACCATTGGAAGAAAAGTAAAGCGTTTTATTGTTCGCGTGGATAAAAGGGGAAACTTCATCTTTTTCTGTATTAATGCTTCTGTCCAGACTTTCCGGAACAGACCAGGTATTATCCTCCTGTAACTGGGTCATCCATATATCCCGCGAGCCGCCTTTACCTCCCGCCCTATTGGATACGAAGTAGAGTGTTCGCCCATCAGGAGATAGGGAAGGTTGAGAATCCCAAGAACTGGAGTTAATGGTCCTCCCCATGTTCTCGGGACTGGACCACTCTTTGCCTGTTTTGTGACTGATATAAAGATCACAACTTCCATAGCCCTTTCTACCAAAACAGGAAGTAAATATGAGTGTCCTTCCATCAGCGGATATCGTACAGGTACCTTCGTTGAACCTTGAGTTGATATTTCTGGATAAGGTTTCCGGTCTGCTCCATTCGCCATCATCGGATTTGGTACAGACCACTAAATCCTCATCATACTCGGAAGTGGTACCTCTTCGCATCGTATAAATCAAAGTTTTTTGATCGACGGTCAGTACGGGAAAATACTGCATAGGGAAAGCATTGACTACATCGGGTAGCCTCCTTGGCGAAAAGTCAGCGACTACCTTATCATTTTTCAATCCAAATTCGGCATTGCCTACCAGTTCTCTGGCATGTTCCCGTATGGCACGACTTCCTGCCTTGTAAGCGGTAAACTTCTTAAGACGGTCCAGCGCTTTTTCATAGTCGTTGAGCTGAAGGTACAACTCACCGGCATAAAAATAGGCAATCCCATAACGGACATCATCGGGCTTCAAGCTTATGGCTTTTTCAAAGCTTTTTGCTGCTGCATCGGTATCTTTCATCGCTTTATAGATAATTCCCAGGCGAATGTAAGCTTCTACAAACTCGTCATCCTTCTGTAGGGCTTTGCTCAGAAGCCCAATCGCTTGGCCATACTGTCCTCTAACCCGGAAATTATCCGACTCATTGTAATATTGAATCGCTTTTTTGGATTTTGTACTGTATTTAGCCTGTCCTAAAGCGTTATTGTAACCAAGACCTAGCCATAAAAAAGTTGTTATTAACAGAGTGGCATTAGTAAATCTTATGGGAAATGATTTTTTCAATAAAAACACAAACTTCATGCTGTAAAATAATATTTTTCGAAAATACACCAAATACATACAGAGGTGTAGTAAGGTTCAATTTCAATAGCTAATAATACACTGCAATATTACATAACAGAACGCAAAAAATAATCACTTATCAGTAATCGAGCTATGATCAAATTACTAGCGAGTAATGAATTATTCACTTAAGGTATAACGTAATTTAGATAATCTTTTATGTAAATCGTAGTTTTCTTACGGGAATCCATTAAAATCATTTTTTTCTTGTAGAGGAGTTTTTCCAAATCGTCCATGCACTTTCGTACTTCGTGGTAGTTTCGTGTACTATTAAGTCCATCGCTGTCAATCGAATATAGGATAAAAACAGTTCTCCTCCCTCACATGTCAATTACCGATAATAACAACAGAAACTGTTTTTGAATCATTTCAATACTATGTTCCGGCTTATTTTAATTATGGAACCGACAAAGAATAGCAGCGTTATTTGTAAAAATGTTCAACTAGATTACACATCAAAAGAAGCATGCCATAAAAGAGCTTAATCGATAAACCCGGATCATGCATTGAAAAATCTACTGCGGGTCTAAATAGCTGCAAATCAGTCGTTGCACTAAATTTTTCGAATTCACCATAGCGGTGCTATGCTAAATCCAATAAAACTCCCTGATTTATTGCTATTTAAACCCTCGTCACGAAGTTCCAATGCATGATCCGGGTTAAAGCAAAAACTTGAGATGAATACAGTTCTATAGCGAATTCCATGTATTCATTTAAAATCAAAATAATACACTTAAAAACAGCCTCTTAACAACCTCATTCTATCCTTAAACCCAAATTTATCAATAGGATTTCGTGATGAGCGTATAAAGTGCAATAAAATCAGCGGTTTAGGTGAGGAGGCTTTTGTATCACTAAGGTGACGAGCCTGCGCAGCGTAAAACCGCTGACTTTGAAGTGATTTATGCTCGCAATAGGAAGGCTATTGATCATTTTGGGTTCAAGAGTATTTATTAGTCACACGGCAGTCATAAGGCTATGTAAGAGTATTCCATACCTAAAAAAAAACAGCCAATTGATATGAGAGGACCGTACGGTCATGATACTTTAACTTGCCAAGGGCGTAGCAAGTCAACCGCATGGTATAACTCCTTATTCTATCCGATTTTTTGCAGCCTGTAAAGTGTTCGATAATAATGAGGCTATGGTCATCGGCCCTACACCTCCAGGTACAGGGGTAATATGAGAGGCCTTTGAGGCTACTTCATCAAATTTCACATCGCCCTTTAACCGGAATCCTCTTTTGGTCTCTGGCGCGGTAACTCTGTGTATACCTACATCCACAACAATAGCCCCCGATTTGACCATATCTGCCGAAACGAACTCCGGCTTTCCAATAGCCACAATAAGAATATCTGCCAATTTTGTGATCTGAGATAGGTCTTTGGTACGGCTATGGCACAACGTGACGGTGCTGTTGGCCGACTTTTTGTTTCTTGACATCAGTACACTCACGGGAGTGCCCACTGTATGACTACGACCTATCACGACACAGTGCTTTCCCTCTGTGTTTATTCCGTTTTTTTCTAATAACAGCAATATACCCTTTGGAGTAGCAGGCAATAGTGTAGGTAAGTCAAGTAACATCCTACCTAGGTTTTCCGGGTGAAACCCATCTACATCCTTATCCGGTAGAATGGACTCTACGACTTTCTGTTCATCGATATGCTTGGGCAATGGAACCTGAACGATGAAACCATCGATATCTTCGTTCTCATTCAAATCGGCGACTGCACGTAATAATTCCTCTTCGGTGGTCTCTTCGGGGAGCGTGATGAGCGTAGACGCAAAACCCACTTGTTCACAGGCCTTTACCTTAGCATTTACATAGGTAAGGCTAGCCCCATCATCACCTACCAATACGGCTGCTAAATGGGGAACTTTCTCTTCTTCCTGCTTTATTACAGCTACTTCGGCCTTGATTTCGTCTAAGATAAGGGAAGATGTTGCCTTTCCATTGAGGATTTCTGCAGTTGTGGTCATAAGGGCTATAATTTTTTAGTATCTTTCTTTTAGGGAATTTCTATAGTGTTATATCAATAGTTATCGATATCTTATCTGAATATAGCATAACCGTGGCCGTAGATAGAAATTAACGGCCATTTATGATCATTTCGATAGAAGTATACTTGAGTGATAATATACCTTGAGTGATCATGAAATCAAAATAAGGGATATAGTTCGAAACTGTCGTCTATGCTTCGTTATTGCCAAGGTCTGATCCGACAATAAGTTCTATTTTAGGACACCCTCTTTTCATGTAAAACGAGGTATTCCATACTATCAGTCCAGTTTCAGTACGGCCATGAAAGCCTCTTGAGGAATCTCTACATTACCGACCTGGCGCATTCGTTTTTTCCCTTTTTTCTGTTTTTCAAGAAGTTTACGCTTTCTGGATATATCACCACCATAACATTTTGCCAATACATTCTTCCGCATGGCTTTGACAGTCTCTCTGGCTATGATTTTGGTTCCGATAGAAGCCTGAACCGCTATCTCGAACATTTGCCTCGGTATCAGTTCCTTCAATTTTTCGCAAAGTCGTTTGCCCCATTCGTAGGCTTTGTCACGATGGACTATAGCAGATAGGGCATCGACCTTCTCTCCATTGAGCATCATGTCCAATTTAACCATGGTAGATTGACGAAAACCGATGAGTTCATAATCGAGGGAAGCATAGCCCCTGGATATGGTCTTCAACTTATCGAAAAAGTCAAAGACAATTTCGGAAAGTGGTAATTCGAAGGTCAGTTCTATTCTGTCGGAAGTCAGGTATACCTGATTTTTGATTTCTCCTCTCTTGTCCATACATAGGGACATGATACCACCGATATACTCGGCCTTGGAGATGATCTGTGCTCTGATAAAAGGCTCCTCTACATGAGATATCGTATTGGGTTCCGGCATTTCGGAAGGCGCATTGATTGTATTAATGGTACCATCGGTCTTGACCGCGTGGAACTGCACAGAGGGTACCGTGGTGATAACGGTCATATCGAACTCCCTCTCTAAACGTTCTTGGATAATCTCCATGTGCAACATCCCCAGAAAACCACAGCGAAAGCCAAAGCCAAGGGCGGCTGAGGTCTCCGGTTCCCATACCAGCGAAGCATCATTGAGCTGTAGTTTTTCCATAGAGGCCCTTAATTCTTCGTATTCTGACGTTTCCACAGGGTATATCCCTGCAAATACCATGGGCTTGACATCCTCAAATCCTTTGACGAATTCCGTGCAGGGACGCTCTACGTGAGTAATGGTATCCCCTACTTTCACTTCTTTGGCCACCTTTATTCCCGAAATAAGATAACCTACATCCCCCGTACCAATGGCCTGTCTGGGTTCCTGGTCCAGCTTCAAGGCTCCGATTTCATCGGCGTCATACGTCTTTCCTGTATTGACGAATTTTACCTTATCTCCTTTTTTAATGGTACCATTGAACACTCTGAAGTATACTTCTATACCCCTAAAGGAGTTGAAGACCGAATCAAAGATCATCGCTTGTAGCGGATCGTCGGGATTACCTTTGGGTGCAGGTACTCGGGCTACGATTGCTCTTAATATATCTTCTATTCCTATACCCTCCTTTCCACTGGCATGCACCACATCGCTGGGATCACAGCCCAGTAGGTCTACGACCTGATCGGTCACCTCTTCCGGCATGGCCCCGGGCAAATCGATTTTATTCAGTACGGGAATGATCTCCAGATCATGCTCCAGCGCTAAATAGAGATTGGAAATGGTCTGCGCTTCAATACCCTGAGAGGCATCCACAATCAGTAAAGCGCCTTCACAAGCTGCTATGGAACGGGATACTTCATAAGAAAAATCGACGTGGCCGGGAGTGTCTATCAGGTTCAACACATACTGACTACCGTCCTGCACATAGTCCATCTGTATCGCGTGACTTTTAATGGTAATACCACGCTCACGTTCCAGATCCATATTATCCAAGAGTTGATTCTGCATCTGCCGGTCGGAAACGGTCTGGGTAAATTCCAGAAGGCGATCGGCCAAAGTACTCTTACCATGGTCAATATGCGCGATGATGCAGAAATTCCTGATATTATCCATATCCCAATATTAGTCGTGTAATGTAGCAGCCAATGGTGTCCAAAACAAAAATATTCCAAAAGCTATAAAGTCTGCAAAACTAGTCAATATTTAAGATTTAGAGACTGTTTTGGAATTATATTTACAATTTGTTATCGCTTATTCCCTAGTCAAAATGAGATAGGACCGAACACAAAGAATATGTCCCGTGGATAGTTGAAGAAAGGACCCGCTCAGCGCCATTTAAAGGATAACAGCGCTATTAGATGAAATTTCCACAAAATTATGCCTCAAAAAAAGTACTGGGGAAAATAAATTCACATTTCAAAACTTCTCTTCGTTCCAATTCAAATTATATTTCTGAATATTTGCATCCTCAAATGATAGGTCATGAACATTGCTACGAAAAAAAAGGAACACAACATCGCAGAGTATATTGTACATATGTACCAGACAGAGGACCTGATACGTGCATATCAATTCAATACCGATGATATCCAGCGCTACGTCATCCAGCATATCCCTACTTCTGAGTCCGAGAAAGTAGACCTGCTCAAGTGGTACGAAAAAACACAACAACAAATGCAAGCAGAGGGACTGCAACAGAAGGGACATTTGATGGAAATTCAACTAGAGGTCCAGCACCTCAAGCAGATCATGGAGGACCTACTCTCGGACGATGATGCTTTCCAAAAGATATATCAAAAGGCAAAAGTGCATATCGACCATCACATGGAACTGGCCAAAGGCAGTATCGACGATGAGGTACAGATTTGCCTGAACGGAGTCTATGGTCTCCTGCTTTTGCGTATGAACGGTAAAAAAATACCCGATAAACTCATGGAAAGTATAGATGCATTCGGAGAACTGCTGTCCTATCTAAGTTATAAGTACAAACAGCAAAGGTTCACTTCCGAAAATTGACCTTTGAGTGTATTGATCCGGTACCCAACGCTTCTACTGATAAGGTAAGTATGGTTCTGCCCTATGGGACTCTGGATAGGATATTGGAAAAGGGATTTGTCTATGATATGCATCTCTTTACCGGGAACGATATCTGTATTATGCGCAGAGACGCAGGCCCACCCATCTTCAAAGCGCTGGCAAACAAATGAAAATAGGTTCTGTCGCTGCTGTGTCCTTTCTGGTACTCCCGATTGGCCCGACAGGATCATCTCACAGTGTACCGGAGCGATATCAGCGGACAACAAGCGTAGTTTTTTACCACGGATCTGGAGCGTAAACTGAGAAAAACCTCTTTAGGCCATAGTCATGAGCTTTCCATATAGCTTGGCGGTTATGCCACCACAGGCCTACTACATCGACAAATTCAGCATCAGCAACAAATAGACCTACAATAGCCCCTGTGCCTTTTCTGTTCCATGCCTCCGCAAATTTTATGGGTATCTCTTCAGCTTGCTGACAATAAATAACCTAGAGACTGTTTTAACCCAAAATGATCAATAGAGAACCTATTCCGCGCATAAATAGCTTCCTACCGGAAGCTTTGCCCACCGGTCTTCATTCACCATAGCGGTGCTATGCCGAACGAATACAAATGGCCGGTATTTTGCTATTCATACGCTCATCACGATTTCTATCGATCAATTTGGGTTTAAGTTTATTTTCAAAAACCTATTATCACTTATCTTAAGTAGGAACGTGCGTTAAGAAAATATCCTTAAAGACATGATTAACGAAGGGCCAGCACGCCTCTTGAAAACCATTGATAAACCCGGATCATGCGTTGGAACTTCGTAACGAGGGTTTACATATCCATAGATCAGGGAGTTTTATTGGATTTAGCAGGGTACCGCTATGGTGAATTCAAAAAACGTAGTGCAACGACTGGTTTGCAGCTATTTAGATCCGCAGTAGATTTTCCAATGCATTATCTAGGATAAATGGCAGCAGCACGATCTGCGATGACCTCGACGAAAATATGCGCCAAAAGAAATACGTAGGAAAACAGAAAACAGATATCCTTCAAAACCGAAGAACCTCTATCTGCCGATCATACAAATATCACTTACAACTTTAGCGCAAATGGTTTGGGACAGGGTGTCTTTTAGGAAGTAATACAAACTTAGCTTTTATAATATCACATACCTTTCTGTTTATTTAGCTTCACTCTGCGTTGACAATCCTCGGGATAGCGCTGCTATCCCTGCGGTTCTCTCCTTGATTGATCCTAAAATGACCCGTGGAATCTTATACGACAGTTGAAACCCAAATTTGTATTACTGTATCTTTAGGAAACATTCCCTTGACCCGCTCACCATTGTTACAATGGTGAATATACTTCATTACATCTGACCGCTCCTCCGAACTTTTCCCTATTCATTTTCTCTAGGGTATAAAGGTCAGTTTTTAGTAGTGAGGAAATCATTGTAGTCCGTTCTCAGTGCAATTAAATGCTTTTCGTACAGCTGTTTTGCCAACCATCGGGCCAGTCCATAGGAAATCACTGCCAGTGGAATCGTATAAATCATATCCCACCAAAAAAACACATCGAACTCAAAGTCATGATAAACATAATGAAACAAATAACTTTTTACTGATACGTATGTCATTACGGTCAGTATAGGGATACCCCAGAGATAAACCCGGATGTACAAGGTCAGCTGGTTGATCAAACGCTCTACAGCAGGGACGATACTGTCCTCTGAGAGATTTAAGGGACTCAGTGTTCTATATCTTGAGTAGAAATGAAAAACAAGCAAGAGTGCAGTACCTGTAATAACGGCCGCTGTTACGAACCGTAGCTGAAACTGAAACCAAAACACGATACCAATAAATACCAGTGTAAGTATCATCATTATCCCATTATCAATCCACATATTCCGTCGGACAGACTTCACGGTATCCTTTACCTTGGAAGTGAACAGTTGGTGCAGGCCGTCATAATCATAGCTGAGATTTCCCTCTTTTTGCAGCGTATGTTCTTCCCATTCTTTTTTCAAAAACTCCAGTTCCATATCCTTATACTGTCATTAACTGTTTCAATTTTTTTTTTACCCTATTGAGCCGTACACCTACATTATTTTCCGATATACCGATGATTTCTGCAATCTCCCTATAGTTTTTCCCCTCTAGATATAGCATAATCAGTGCTTTTTCATTGGTATTCAGACGGTTCATAGCATAGTGTAATAGCTCATGATTGTCCTGTTTTAGATGAGGGTCTTCTAGAGGGTCTTTTGATTTGTCTTGCTGCTGTTGAAGGTATTTTTCGCTCCGTTTCTTTTTTTTCAGGGCACTGATAGCCGTATGCAAGGCGACTCTGTACATCCAAGTGGTGACCTTGGATTCGTTGCGAAATCGCGGGAACCCCCTCCACAACTGCAACATTACTTCCTGAAAGAGGTCTTTATGCGCTTCATCATCATCGGTATACAGCGAACATACCTTGTGCAAAATGCCCTGGTGCTGCTCTATCAAGCTCAGAAATGTTTTTTCAGAAGTATTCAAGGGTATTTGCTTTAGTATAACGGTAGTTCCGGTACCGGATTTTATCATAAGTATACTCAAGCGCCTAATACTTACAAAATATTTTTTTTTTCTTAGAGACTGTTTTGAAATTATATTTAAACCTGAATTATGCGTTGGAACTTCGTAAACGAGGGTTTAAACAGCAATAAATCAGGAATTTTTATTGGATTTGATATAGCACCACTATGGTGAATTCAAAAAACGTAGTGCAACGACAGGTTTGCAGCTATTTAGATCCGCAGTAGATTATTCAATGTATGATCCGGGTTAAAATTTGTTATCACTTATTTTGGATAGGACCGAGCGTTAAAATAATGCCCCGGGGGCATTATTAGTGAAGGGACCGGTCTGCCGCGTGAGCTATTGACAAAGATAGCCTGTCGCGCTAGCTAGCGGAAATTTCAACGAAATCAAGAAGTACATAATAAAGGAAAAGATACATTTTAAAACAGTCTCTTAGAGACTGCTTCGAAATTATACTTAAAACCTGAATCATGTACCGGTTCATCTTCATGGTCGTATAAGAGCTTGTTCAAAAACAAATTTTCAATAATTATAATTTAAATAAACATATAATATATACTTAATAATGTGGGTTTAAATTACTCTAGTACAATAATAGATTTAACTAATAATAAATATGTTTGACCTTGAACAAATTGCGTTAAAAAAATCAAGAAATGTAGCGTAAAGAAATCCACCCTGTTTGACCGTAGGGAGTTTGGTGGATTTTAGCGGAATGGATCGATTTTTAGCCTATTTGTTCACAGTCTTGACTTTTTTGCTTCGTTTTTGGGTCAAGCCAAAAATGAAGAAGCTGACCTATCTTGATAGGCTTGGCCTGACCACCAGACCAACCTAAAGTAGATAATATCCGGTTTTTAAGAGTAAAGCAAAATTATACATGGAGAAATGAATTAAATATATGCCAATCATTTTTAAACATGCTCTTATAATGGTTTCGTGAGTAATACAAATTTAGGTTTTAAATGTCGTATAAGATTCCGCGGGTCATTTTGTTTCAATCAAGGCGGGAACCGCAGGAATAGCAGCGCTATCCCGAGGATTGTCAACGCAGAGTGAAGCAAAATGAACAGGAAGATAGGCGATATTTGAAAGCTAAGTTTGTATAAAACTGTATTTTATATTTTATTATGAGGACTTAAAAATGCAATAAACAAGCAATATTTATGAAATTCAGCTCATTACTACTATAATAAATTCAAAAAACACCTACATTTCACGAATATCTATGGAAATAAATAGCATAGTGCGCTAAATACATTTGCAGACTCAAAAATTCTCTGAATATTTAGTTATTGCCCCTATACCCCAGAGACAATACTTCTACTTTCCTATTTTTTCTATAATTCTTTTCGGCCACTAATCAAGTCAAGACCTGCTGTCACTTGAGCTTCTCTCACCGTCATTTTTATTATTCTCATTATACCATATCGTTTTGAGAGTAATATTATCCTTATATTTGCTTACTCTATTATGAAAAAAATTATCAGCTTTTTTTTAAGGAAAGTTCCCCGAAAATACCTTCAGCATTTCAGTCATATTGTATTGAAGATGGTAGGTGTTTTCTACCAGGGTAACAATGTAACCTGCCCCATTAATGGCAAAAGCTATCGTAAGTTCTTGCCCTACGGTCGCCTCCGGCCCAGACCCAATGCCCTGTGTCCCGACTCCCTTTCGCTGGAGCGTCACCGTTTGCTATGGCTGTATCTCCGAGCAAAAACAGATTTTTTCACTGCGAAAAAGGAGGTCCTACATATTGCTCCAGAGCTGTGTTTCATGAAAAAATTTGAGGAACTGCATGGAGAAGCTTATATTACCGCTGATTTGGAATCTCCACTGGCCAAAGTAAAAATGGATGTACATCGGATCCCATTCGAGGAGAACACCTTCGATGTTGTTTTCTGCAATCATGTCATGGAACATGTGACAGACGATATTAAAGCGATGTCCGAGATAAGAAGAGTTTTACGTCCTGGAGGATGGGCCATCCTGCAGATTCCCCTCTTTTATCCATTGAAAGAGACGACTTATGAGGACACGTCCATTACAGACCCTAAAGAAAGGGAAATAGCTTTCGGCCAAGACGACCATGTCAGAATGTACGGAAAAGATTATCCCGAACGCTTACGGCAAGCTGGATTTCGCGTCAAAGAAGATAATTTCATCCAAGAGCTGAAAGAAGAAGAAGTGAAGCGCTATGCATTGCCAAAGGATGAGGTCATATACTTCTGTGAGAAGTAATCTCCCCTTCTCGGACTTCAAATAATGGACAAGCACTGCACCTGCCATGGTTCTCTATGTGGGGATCAAAAAAACATGGATTCAATGGGTATCATCGTAACTACCATTTAACACTAACAGGACTTATGAAAATCACTCCGTCTTTACTGCTGATACTGATAGCGTCCACGGTCTGGGCTCAAAAAACAATAGTACACTGTGGACAGCTGATCGATGGCAAACAAGATGAGGTAAAAAAAGCGATGAGCGTGGTCATTGAAGCCAATAAAATCGTGGCTGTGAACAAAGGCTATCAAAAAGCGGGAAAAAAGGACATGCTCATCGACCTGAGTGCAAAGACAGTGCTACCGGGCCTGATAGACCTCCATGTGCATCTGGAAACCGAAACGGCCAAGGACAGTTACATCAAACGCTTTACCATGAACGAGACGGATGTAGCTTTTCAATCAACGGTATTCGCGGAACGTACTTTAATGGCGGGCTTCACTACGGTACGAGACCTGGGAGGTTCGGGAGTCAATACTTCGCTGCGCAATGCGATAAGCCGTGGCTGGGTCATCGGTCCCAGAATATACTCTGCGGGCAAGTCCATCGCTACGACGGGCGGACATGCCGACCCGACCAATGGCTACCGCCGCGACCTGGTCGGTGATCCAGGGCCAAAGGAAGGTGTCATCAATGGACCGGACGAAGCCCGTAAGGCCGTAAGGCAGCGCTATAAAAATGGTGCGGATGTTATCAAGATAACGGCGACGGGAGGCGTACTCAGTGTGGCCAAGGATGGACAGGGTCCACAGTTTACCGATGAAGAACTAAAAGCCATTATAGCTACCTCCAAAGACTATGGTATGATTACCGCTGCCCATGCACATGGTGCAGAAGGAATGGCCCGAGCCATAAAAGCGGGTATAACGACGATAGAACATGGCACCAAAATGACAGCTGAGGTAATGGACCTGATGAAAAAGCACGGCACCTATTATGTACCGACCATCACCGCTGGCAAGGCTGTCGCTGAGCTGGCCACGATACCGGGATACTATCCCACAATGGTCGTCCCCAAAGCGCTGGAAATCGGCCCACAGATCCAACGTACCTTTGCCAAGGCCTATAAAGCGGGGGTCCCCATCGCTTTTGGTACCGATGCCGGTGTATATCCTCATGGTGAAAATGGAAAAGAGTTTGCCTATATGGTCGAAGCCGGCATGCCCGCTATGGAAGCCATACGCTCCGCCACCTCTGTGGCCGCTAAAGTACTCAAAGCGGACAAGGAGAGGGGCAGCATTGAAGTGGGGAAACTTGCCGATATTATAGCCGTAGATGAAAATCCCATAAACAACATAAAGGCATTGGAAAAAGTGACCTTTGTCATGAAAGAGGGCATTGTTTATAAAGAATAAAGCCGTTGACAAAGGAAGTACTACTGCTTTCATGGAAAACCTAACCTAGTAGGTATGAAACATGGTAAACTTTGTATACAGAAGTTCTGCCACTGAAAAAAACAAAGACCTTCACCTCTTGGGGTCGGCTTTTTAAGGCATTACCTTGAGGGATTTCAATTTCCTTGCATCTATCCTTTAACACACATTAAAATTACAGTTTTGAGCACATTCAAAGACCTCGGCGTACATGCTGATTTTATCAAAGCCCTGAAAGAAAACAATATATTCGAACCTTCGGAAATACAGAAAAAATCCATTCCCTACCTGCTGAAGGAAGGCAAGGATTTTATAGGTCAGGCACAGACAGGGACAGGAAAGACGGCTGCTTTCGGCCTACCACTACTACATAGGGTCAATCCGAAGAACAAGCAAGTACAGGCCTTGGTACTGGCGCCTACCAGAGAACTGTGCCAGCAGATTGCGAAACAGCTCTTTCGTTTCACTAAATATTCAGCAAAAATATTTGCCGAATCAGTCTACGGTGGGGAGAAAATAGACATTCAGATCCGAGCTCTGAAGCGCCCCACACAAATCGTTGTGGCCACTCCCGGTAGACTACTGGACCTGTTGGAGAAAAAAGCCATTGACCTCGCCCATATTCAAACTTTGGTCTTGGACGAAGCTGATGAGATGCTGAGCATGGGATTCAAAAAAGAGCTGGATGCCATCTTGAAGTTTACGGCCGGTGATCGACATACCTGGTTATTCTCTGCGACCATGCCCAGTGGTATCCACCAGATCATCAAAACGTATATGGCTCCCGATGCTCAGAGGATAGAAGTCAAAAAAGAGGATGTGGTCAACAAATCGATACAACACCAGTATGTCGTCTGCGAACAATCCCAGAAGTTGGACATTCTATTGCATTTTCTCAGCTCTCAGGGTGATAAAATGGGCATTATCTTCTGTAGGACCAAAGCAGCTACCCAGAACCTTTCGTTACAACTGCAAAGTAAAAATGTAGCTACGGGCGCTATCCACGGTGATCTGACCCAAAAAGAAAGAGATAAGGTCATGCGGGCTTTTCGAAAACAGAACTTGAAGGTCCTCGTCGCTACGGATATATCGGCCAGAGGCATCGATGTAGAGGGACTGGGTTATGTCATCCACTTCCAACTGCCCGATCAAATCGACTATTACACACATCGTAGTGGCAGAACCGCCCGCGCTGGAAAGAAAGGGCTTTCCTTCAGTATATTGACACAACAGGAGGTAAAAAGGATAGATCAGTTTTCCAAAGAGCTGAATATCGAGTTTACGGAAACGGCGGGCTGATAGCTATGGAGCAGTATCTCAATTATAATGGTCGGGTAATGTCTTATGATAAATTCAGTATACCTGCTTCCAATAGGTCTTTTCGCTATGGGGACGCACTGTTCGAGACCATCGCCTACCGTGAGAACAGGGCCTGCTTACTGGGCCTTCACCTAAAGCGACTTCAAAAAGGGGCCGATATTCTCGGCATGCTTCTGCCCGATATTTTTCTCCGATCGGATATATTGGAAACCGCTATAGAAGAGCTGTTGCACAGCAGTGGCATCCGAAAAGAGGCCCGTGTCCGCTTACAGGTATGGAGGAAGGACGGTGGACTCTACACTCCACAGAATGACACTGTGGACTTTCTGCTTGAGGCAGGTCCGCTAAATCCATATAGGGCTGCCAAGAGCAAGGTGACCTTCTCCGAAGAGGTGCGCTTGGCCGAGGGACCTTGCTCATCGCTCAAAACGTCCAATGCCCTACCCTATATCATCGCAGGAAGAGAACGGGCAATCAAAGAAATGGATGACCTCATCCTACTGGACAATTATGGTCATGTATCAGAGTGCTGTGCCGCCAATCTATTTTGGCGCTACGACGATTGTTTTTTCACGCCCTCCTTGGATACCGGTTGTATTGCCGGTGTGATGCGCGAACACATCCTACAACAATTAGTGGCCTCGGGACTCTCCATCAAAGAAGTTAAGGCCAGCCCCGAAGAACTGCTAAAGGCCCATCAGGTATTTTCCACCAATACCCTTGGCATACAGCCCATAACCCATATTGATGGATACAATTTTGAAGATCATCTGGGCCTTATACAGCAATGGGGGCCTTGATACCGGGATGTGGATCGTAATCTATAATATCAAAGTCTTCGAACTTATAGTCGAAAAGGGTATCGGGGCGTCGCATTATGTTCAGCTTCGGTAGGGGCCTAGGGCTTCTCGCCAGTTGCCGTTCGGCCTGCTCCATGTGATTCGCATACAGATGCACATCTCCACCTGTCCATACAAATTCTCCAGGGAGCAAATCGCATTGTTGAGCAAACATATAGACCAGTAAGGCATAGGAGGCGATGTTAAAAGGCACCCCTAAAAAATAATCAGCACTTCTTTGGTACAGTTGGCAGGACAGCTTGCCTTCTGCCACGAAAAACTGAAAGAGCGCATGGCAAGGTGGCAAGGCCATGTGGTCGACTTCTGCGGGATTCCAGGCACTGACGATATGCCTTCTGGAATCCGGGTTTTTCTTTATCTGTTCCAGCACTTGGGCTATCTGATCGATCTTCCTCCCATCGGGAGAAGGCCAGCTACGCCATTGCTGCCCGTAAACGGGACCCAAGTCACCGTTTTCATCGGCCCACTCATCCCATATACTTACCCCATTGGCCTTCAAATAACCTATATTGGTATCTCCACTCAAAAACCAGAGCAATTCGTGAATGATGGACCTCAAGTGCAATTTTTTAGTGGTCACGAGCGGGAAACCTTCCGATAAATCGAATCTTAGCTGTCTTCCAAAGACTGCTTTGGTGCCTGTCCCCGTCCGGTCTCCTTTGGTCGCGCCATTGTCCATGATATCACGCATCAACTCCAGGTATTGTTTCATGCCATTGATTATTTTTGATTTTGAAATAACAAAGATAAGGGTAAGCCGTAGAATTTTATGAAATTGATGAGAGCAAATTTCAGAAAGAACCTCATAGCGCTTCCAATTCCGTTTATGGGAGCATTCGCTAGTGGGTACTTTCACTGTACTCGTGCCCGACGATACGAAACCTGAAATGAGGTAATAATCGTATAAACCCAAAATAATCAATAGCCTTCCTATTACGAGTATAAATTGCTTCAAAATCAGCTGTTCTACGCTGCGCAGGTTCGTCCCTCTAATGACATACTAGGCCTCACCACCTAAACCACTGATTTTATGGAAATTATGCTCTAATAACGAAACCCCATTGACCATTTTGGGATAAAGCCGTTTACCAATGGTAATTGGACACATAATCGGTCTTCCGGACCCATATTTTACATTTAGTCTCCTGATTTTGTCTTTTTAACCCAGAATGTTCGTTGGAACTTCGTTATGAGGACTTAAATGGCAATACATCAGTGCGTTTTCTTGGGTTCAGCGTAGCACCGCTACGGTGAATTCAAAAAACGCATTCATTTACTGATTTGAAGCCAGTTAAGTCCGGAATAGATTTTCTAATGGACATTTTGGGTTTAAGTTCCGCAGCTTCGGCTATACAAAGGGATAGGGCCTTATCAGGGCAGAAAAAGTCAAAATTCTCGATGCCGAACAAAAAACCTAAATCCCTTCTATATCAAAAGAGAGGTACTGAGGTCTGATGTTCAAAAAGAAACAAGCTAAACTTACGGCAATAGGAAAAAGTTCATCCCATTTCGACCCGATAAGCCTAGAATAGGGAGATGCGGTACTTCAAATACAGTGCGTTGTATCCAAGCATTCTTAAGACAATCATTGAAATCCATTGTCTTGTCTCTCAATACGAATCATGCGTTAGCTTCTTTCATTACAGCATCAAAAACTGTTGACCGGGAAGCTACTGTATTTTTTCAATTGATTGTAGCAGTGCCAGACTGAACGCCGTAAAACCCTAAAGTCTATCGCATTTCAAATCCTCATGACGATATCCAGTATACCATCTGAATTAGATGAACGTCGCCTGATTAAGATACAAGTCGGATACTATAACCAAGCATTGTTATTTTTAATGCGTTGCTTAAGTATTTTTAGGCCTACAATAGAGGAGACGAATAATATAGAAAAAACCATTAACATATAGCAGTATATTAAATAGTTAAAAAGGTGATTCAAGAGAAATTCAATAATATCAGAGACCGACGGAAGACATTTGGTTTGGCTTTACAGAACAGTTCAATCGTAGCATAATTTAACGATTCATAAACTGAAGATAGCAAACACGCCTCACTTAAGTCATTAGCAAACAAGAGGTTGATTACCTTAAAACAACTAACCTCTATACTATCAATGAACTTCTCATTTCTTTATAGTTTTACAAAGATAATCAAAAAGGAATCCACCCTACCCCCGATTAGTTCAGTCGACGGGATAAGAAGACGAATAGCATTAGTCGGCCCTAGAACACCTCATCGATAGTCTTTTTTCTGCAACCGGAAGATTATTCACCTGATGTATAATCACTTACAACAATCAGAAAGTAGGCTACATTTGATGTATACCAGTCGTTCGCTGACCGAACCCTGACCTTATCGATAATGTCGAAGCTTGGATACTTGCCTATGGATGGATATCACGTTATAACTCTTACCGATTATCAGTTAGTCCGATAAACACCGTATGATCTAGAGGTCAAACTTCATCTATAGTGTCTTGATTCTTTTTATCAAGTCCTGTTTATAGGAGTTGCTTACGGGCAGTACTTTACCCGTTATCTCAAGGTTATTCTGATCGATATTTTTTATCTTATCGATACGGACGATATAGGAGCGGTGAATTCTGACGAAGTCATAAGATGGGAGCTTTTCTTCTATCGCCTTGAGTGTGGAGTAAACGGTGTGGGTTTTGTCCAAGGTATGTATTTTGACATAGTCACCGTAGGCCTCTACCCAGTAGATATCCTTTAGGTCAAAATTTACCAAAAGGGAATCTACCTTGATAAATATATTCTCCTGAGGTCTATCGATAATGGGTTCTTTCGGTTCTGCCATTATTTTATCCTTAGCTTTCAACACTGCTTTCAAAAACCGGGAATAATCCTCGATGGGCTTAAGTAAGTAATCGACCACATCGTATTCGAAGGCATCCAGTGCATATTCTTTCTTGCTACTGGCAATGATGATCTGCGGCTTCTTATCCAAGGTTTTGATAAACTCCAGCCCTGTCATATTGGGCATCTCAATATCCAAAAAAATCAAATCTATAGGTTGTTCTCTAGCTACATTGGCTGCCTCTATCGAACTGCTATAGGCTCCAATAAGTTCCAGAAAATCGGTTTTGGCGACCAAGGCTTCCAATATCTTCAGTGACATGATATCATCATCTACGATGATACACTTATACTTTTCGTACATAGGGTTCAATAGATAGGCTAAGACTGTTCTGAAATATACTTTTGGCCGGTGATATACTCTTTCGGGAAAATAATTCCATGGAAATCTTCGTGGATAACGTCGCTATACATATCTCTTTGCCGAGACTATCCATGGGACGTCTGCTCAACGACCCGATGCTGACTCCTTTGTATCCAGAATACGTAATAACAAATTGCCTCTATAATTTCCGAACAGTCAATAACAGTAATTTTTTCAATTTGGTGAGATAAAGCTCCTCTCCTGCTTGGATTCTTACTTAAGTTTAGGAGGACCACCTCATCTGTTTTAAATGGGTGACCGCCTGATGCGTGGCTTTTTCGACTTGTTCTATTTTGGAAAGATACCCCTCTTGATTTCTTTCCTTTTTCAAATCCTGCTCCAATTCATCCAATAACTCACCTACTGACAATATACCTATATATTTATAATTTGACTTAGACTGATGTACTAAACTTTGTAGGGAGTGCCAATCTTTCTTGTCATACAAATCATGCATTTTACTAATTTGCTGTGGAGCAGAGGATAAGAATATTTCGACGAGTTCTTTTATTTTTAGCATATCTCCGTCCATGACATCGATGAGGTAACTCAGATCGACTTCCATTTTTCCCATGGATAGTACCCTACCCTTTCGGTCCTTCTGGATATCGGTCAATACTCGGCGTATCATTTTATGAAGTTCATCCGGGAGTACAGGTTTGGTGACAAAGCTCTGGATATTCAGTTCTTGGAATTTACCTTCCGTATAGGTGGGCTGCTCTCCTGTAAGTATTATTATAGGGATATGGGCATAGCTTTCTGAGGATGCTCTTATGGCACTGGCGACTTGATACCCATCCATTTCGGGCATATGATAGTCCAGTAATAGCACATCCAGCTCCGTATTCGCTAAAACCTCCATTACCTGCTTGCCTGTCCCTACTGTACTGACCTCATAGCCCCATTTGAGGAGCAGGTCATGGAGCATTTTTTGTTGAAGAGTATCGTCTTCGCCGATGAGTATCTTCCCGGTAGGGTCGGAAGAGGAAGATGCCTCTGAAGACACATAAGGTTCAGGGTTTTTCTCTTTCAACGCTCCCTCGTACCGAATGCTCAGTACAAATTCTGTACCATGGCCTAGACTACTGTCCACCCTGATACTTCCTCCTTGAAGTTCTACCAGCTGCTTGACAATGTTCAGTCCCAGACCCGTACCTCCGAACAAACGGCTTGTATGATCGGTAGCCTGTTCGTAAGGAGCAAATATCTTTTCCAGTTTCTCTTTGGCAATACCGATACCTGTATCCGATATGGAGAATTGCAGTTCAGTACAGCTCTCTTGCATTGATAATAAGGATACCTCTAGTCGAATACTGCCTTTGTCGGTGAACTTCACGGCATTACCCAGCAAATTATACAATATCTGAGATAGCTTAGTGGCATCCCCGACAATTACTCTTGGAAGATCGAAAGAAAGGTTGACCTGTAGGTCTATTCCCTTCTCTCTACAGGCAAAGAGGAAAGAATTGCTTACGGTCCTAAGGGTTGCCCTCAGGTCAAAAGGCTCCTTGACAAAGGTAATCTTACCGGCTTCTATTTTCGAATGATCGAGGATATCATTTACCATAGTCGTCAAGTGGACAACCGTAGCGTTCAGCGCTTCTGTATATTCTTTCAGCTTATGTTTATCGCCTGTCCCGTCTATCAGGTTAGCGAGTCCATAGATACCATTGAGCGGTGTCCTCAGTTCATGGCTAATATTGGAAAAAAACCTGCTCTTGATTTGCTGTAGCCGCTCCAGTTCAGCATTTTTGTATTCTAAAAGTTCATTCTCGAGCTGAATGTTCTTTTTTTCCGTTTCTAGGAACTCTCCTTTGATTTCTGACTCGTTACGTTGTTGTTGTAAAGATATGAGGTGTTCGTAATGCTCGGAAAAATCATGGATAATCCACAACATCGCCTCTTTACCTTGGTATTTTTGCTTGTTGAACACAAAGTCAAAATAGCCCTCGTTTCCATATAGGTCTTCGCCAATACAGGGAAAGGTCAGCTCCTCCCCTTCTGCCATATCGAATAGTGCTTCTACCATACTCGCCAAAAAAGGCACTTCCTCGAACAATGTATCCTTCTCCATCTTTACCTTGAACAAAGTATCACAGGAACCCAACAGTTGACCTTCTATCGAAAAGACGACAAATTGGGTGTTTTTATTGATATACGATTGTTTGAGTGTCTGGATATTCATCGCACCATAGCTAGGGCAAGGTCATGAAATAGTTTTTCTACGTTTTCACCCGTTCTGGCACTGATGAAGGTCACGTCTACCAAAGGTAATTTGGCAGCGATAGTATCCAGGTCTTTTTCGTTCAGGAGGTCTTTTTTATTGCCCACCAGACTTATTGGCACGTTGGGCAATAATGTTTTTAGGTCGGATAGCTCCCTATCCAATGCTTCGTAAGTACTCAATCTGCTCAGGTCGAAGACATATATTATACCCTGAGAACCTAATTTATAAGAGGGTGGTATCTTCCTATGTGAGGACTCTCCCGCGATATCCCAGATGATCATCGCTAAAGGCCCCTCGTTAGTAGTAACTATCTTTTTCTCTATTTTTACCCCGATGGTCGTCAGGTACGCATCGGAAAACTCTTTGTGCATAAACTGACGGATAAGCGAAGTTTTGCCCACACCGTATTTCCCTAGAAGGATTACCTTTTTACTGTTCACTATCGTTGATTTGAGAAAAATATGTTTCGAGATTACCCACAATTACTTGCTTGTCCAAGGATACCAAACCCTGTTTCATTGTAGGTGTATTGATAATACGATTGACAAAAGCCAAAATGGTATCGTCCAATTTATTTTTAAAATGGGGGTTTAAAGGACCGGATACAGCCGCAACAACATAAAAGGAAGAGAAGTCTTTAATGATAAGCTTGTAGGTCTCATATTCGACGATTTCCAATTGTTGTGTCTCCTTGGACAAGGCATCCTGTGCAAAGCTTTTGATAGCAGTCATCATGCCTGCCATCATGTCTTGATCAAAGGCACTTTCTTTGGAGTAACTTCCCAATAGCAGCCCCGAAAGCTGCTCTATCACAAAGATTTCTTCCAAAGCAGGTTCTACGAAGCGTGATGCCATAACGTGGGCCAGGGATGGCCCTCCGAACCAAGACTTGACGCGTATTATCCAATTGTCCCAAGAAAAAACCTGTTCCATCTGTCGATCTACACGCTCTGATAAAAGTTCAAACTCTTTGATGACATATTTCTTTATCATCCTACCTATGATGGGATATAGCGCCTCCACAACTTCATCTTTTGATTCTTCAATCTGTCTCTTCATGGTTTTGGTAACGGTTTTACCGAAAAGTATATTGAAGTTTTGCTGTAGGTAATGAGTATTGTCCTCTAATATAGGGGCTATCTTGGACTCGAGTTCCTGACGGACATTAAGCCCCTGCTCCACTTTATCCACGCGCTTGAGAAGTTCTTTTGTCTTGGCATCCTGTTCTTCAAAAAGGAGCTCCTTTAACTTCTCTAACAAATAGTCTTTGGCCATATGCTATTATTTATCCCCAATCGATCATTGATACTACTATCCCGAGCATAAAGTATACCAAAATCGGCTGTCGGTCGTATTTGTCTCACATCTCGAAACTGTAAATCAACCACCCTTAGGGACTTTCTAAAGTTGTATCTTTTATTTCTATCCGTACTTCTTAGGACGCACCATTTCATCGAGATCTACTCGGATAGCAAGCTATCTTTATTAACGATGTTGCCTCCTGAATAAGCGATAGCAAATTGTCGAAATAATTTCATAGCAAGCCCTTAAAGCCGATTTTATTCTAATTCTATTTTCACAACAGAAATCTAGTAAGAATTCCGAGTTTATGATAAAATATAGAAGTTTTTATATTAAAAAACACAATAAAAGAAGCAATAAGGTTTGTCCAGATGATCATTGAGTATGCCATAGAAGTAAAAAAGGTATATATCGCATTGATACAGGGCTTTAGAAGTCATTCCCTACGGATGCGATAAGTAGACGATGGTAAGCTAGCATACATCAGTATTTAACAGGCCAAAGACCTCTCTTATCGAAAACCAATCGCACAATTGTTTTTTTTTATGCCAGTATGGGGAACTATTTGACAGTATGCTTTTCTTTGCAGTATAAACTTAAAGTTTAAGGCAGCGAAAAAACCGGAACGCTTGATGAGCGGACTATACGAGCATGCCGAAATATGCCCATTTAACAACAGATATTTTTAACCTCCAAAATTATGATTGAAACTAAGACCACAATTGGGAAACACCGCAAAGGAGTCATTACTTCGACACTTGTCTTTGCCATGGTGCTGACTTTTGTATTCCATTCTCATGCACAAACGGATACTACCTATTGGCGTAAGGGTACCACTGGCGCCCTTACTTTTACACAGACCAGCTTTTCCAATTGGGCGGGTGGTGGTGCCAACTCTATCGCCTTCAACGCTTACCTCAATGTGTTCGCGGACTATGCTAAGAACAAAACTACATGGGAAAACAATCTCGACTTAGGTTATGGCCTAGTGGACCAAGAAGGGACGGGTTTCCGAAAGAGCGATGACCGAATTGCCCTCAGTTCCAAATTCGGTCATAGAATAAAGAAAGACCTTTTCTGGAGTACTTTGATCGATTACAAAACACAGTTTGCCCCAGGATTTGATTTTTCCAATGATGCTGCCGGAGTAGAGACACAGACCAAGATATCGGACATCTTTGCGCCGGCCTTTTTGGTGGTCTCCACGGGATTGGAATGGAAGCCTTCCAAGCACTTTTCATTGTTCTACTCCCCACTGTCGGGAAAGTTCACTTTCGTCAATGCCAATTCGTTAAAACCACTTTTCAACGTGGAACTGGACAAAAGTGTCCGGTCGGAAGTCGGTACCTATCTACGCTCAAAGTTCAAAAAAGAATTGGTCAAAAATGTCAGTTTGGAATCAAGACTTGAACTGTTTACCGCTTACAATGAGTCTTTTGGCAATATCGATGTGAACTGGGAAAATTTCCTGATCATGAAAATAAACGATTGGTTGACTACGAATTTCATCACACAGTTGATTTACGATGACGATATAACCATTGAGGGTAAAAAATCAAGAATACAGTTCAAGCAGATTTTCGGTATAGGACTCACCTACAGTGTAGGCGATAAGAAAAAGAAAAAGTAAGTTATATCGATCTAGGTGTTCGTGCCGTAGAAGATTTTGCAGATCATCATGTTTCGGCCCAAATCGTTTGATAGCAGCACCATCGCAAGAAGTGACCAACATAGAATGGGGTAAAAACCGCAGGTTCGGCGAATACCTTTGAAATCGATTGATATAATGAGTCAAACGAAGATTGTCGATAGGATATACTTCTTTTTGAGTATCATCGAACTCACGTTTGCCAGTGCTTTATATGTTTTTGTGAGCGGTACCAATGAACTTACATTTCACGAGTTCCCATAAAGACAGATACAACAGTTACAAAATGTAAAGGAAAACTACATTACGGCCTTAAAGGACTGTAGTAGTAGCCAAAAATAAGTTTTTTGGGCCACTTGTTCGAAGTGGCCTTTTTTATACCCAAAGACTACTTTGAGCTTATTCCGAGTACAGAACCATAGACAACCATAGCAGCGCTAAGGACATCAAACCCATGTAATATGCCCAGCCCCTTAGGCTCTCAGTTTATGGGCGAGGTCTTCGAGCATATCCGCCAGAGCTGTTCGGTTGGTTTTACCCTGCTCCATGGCACTTAGCTTTTCGCTCGTCTCGTTTTCGAACTTTTCGATGGCCTTTTCTACATCTAGCTTGGACTGGAACATTAGATCTTCCAGATCATTCCTCATACTTTGGATATCCTGTAGCAGTTCCTCCCTTTGTATACGTATCAGCTCTTTTATCTCCTTGAACTCCGAGGCATATTCTTTGATCTGATCTCCGAAAATGATTTCTTTTATCGCATCAAGTTTGTGGGCCTGATCGTTTTTTTCAGGCACCTCACTTTTCTTCACTTCGTTCATCCTTTATTCTATTTTACATTGATTCTATCCTTCAATAAGGCCCGCAAGGTGGAGGTATCCAATATACCCGAAGCCAGCAGCCCTTGTTCTTTCTGAAACAATATCATCTGAACTTCAGTACTGACCATAAATTTACCATCGACGGGAGTAGTATAACCTTTGTCCACCAGTAATGCCTGTAAAAACCGTACTTTAGGACCGATGTCTCCTTTTTTTGTCCCCAAAAGGTATTCATAATCTTTCTGTGCGTAGGTTTGGGGGCTTATATGCTTCTCTATCATAAACCGAATGTCAGTATTATCATAGCCTTGTTCTTTAAGTTCGGCTGAGCGTATTAGTTTTGCCTCCATAACTCGGGTCACTGCTACCAACCGTGCATAATGCTCGGTAGCTCTATCGGCCTCTTCACTTTCTTCCGGAAACTTCACATCCAAACCGTGATTATACCATTGCGACCGAGCAAAAGTGCCTATGTTGTATACGTTTTCATAATATTGTTGTAAAAATAACACATCGTAATAGTCCGTATCTATCTCCTCGGCTGTTTGATAATCATAATCCTCCGGTGGGTGAAATCGCCTGTACCCTTGGTACTGAAAAAAAACAACTACCGACAACAAGAGCAATATAATAATACGAAATAGTTTTTTCATGCAGGATTATAGAGGTTATTCGAATTGGATACACATCCATAAAAACGAAAAATGACCATTAATAAAGAGAGTGTTGCCCTATCACTTCACAATACAGCCCATGCCGAACAAAGCACTCTCAAATGATTTTTTACGGGTAATCAAAAAATTGCCAACTGTTATTTTAGGTGAAAATCTCAGAACGGGAGACTATTTTGAAATTATATGAACAATTTATTACTACTAATTTTGAGTCCAGTATCACTGATAAAGATAGTAGCACCGTCTGCGGAAATTTTGACAAAGTTATACCTAAAATATTTCACAAAATATAAAAGGCACACTTAAAAGAGCCCTCAAATCCTACCCTATCGAAAAATCTGACCGTACTTATTTCCGAATATCAGAATAGCCCTAACCCATAAGTATAATCTTCAAATTCAAATTAGCGAAAATACTTCAATAAGAAAAGGTAACCTTACGTTTACAGATAGAATAATACACTACAAATAAGCCAGTTAACACCCTATGACCTCAGCAAAAACCTATACCCATCCACTTTATACGGTATCCTTTAGGCCCGAGTTCATCTAATCTCAGGCCCCATAGTAATAGAAAGAACCGAGTGTCCGAAAAATTATGCCAATAGCATAAACCAGGATTATGCGTTAGAACTTCGTAACGAGGGTTTAACCCAAAATGATGGATAGAAATCGTGATGAGCGTATAATACAAACTTAGCTTTCAAATATCGCCTATCTTCCTGTTCATTTTGCTTCACTCTGCGTTGACAATCCTCGGGAT
>CANLOE010000035.1 GCA_947492745.1 uncultured Cyclobacteriaceae bacterium
TCCAGAAGAGTTTAGTAAAATCAATTATTCAAAATGTGCTTAACTTATTGTCCAGTTTTTTATTGCAATTCCAAAGGTACAAAATGAAAGCTAGTCACAACTTAATCCATCCAACTTTTATTACTTGTTTGCTGTGCTAAGGTACAAAATGAAAGCTAGTCACAACGGTCGGTCGCCGCCTGCCCCCATTACAATGGCTGTGCTAAGGTACAAAATGAAAGCTAGTCACAACAATGAAAGAGGACGTGGGGAAAAGAAAGTGTGCTGTGCTAAGGTACAAAATGAAAGCTAGTCACAACCATACATAGTAACCGACGGCCGCCACGGTAGCTGTGCTAAGGTACAAAATGAAAGCTAGTCACAACTGGCAACTGCTCCCTCAAGGTTCTCTTTTTCGCTGTGCTAAGGTACAAAATGAAAGCTAGTCACAACTGACAGTACCCGAGCTGCCCGGTCACGAACGCTGTGCTAAGGTACAAAATGAAAGCTAGTCACAACTGGCAACTGCTCCCTCAAGGTTCTCTTTTTCGCTGTGCTAAGGTACAAAATGAAAGCTAGTCACAACTGACAGTACCCGAGCTGCCCGGTCACGAACGCTGTGCTAAGGTACAAAATGAAAGCTAGTCACAACTACTTTCTTACATTTGTTCCAGTTTCCGTAGCTGTGCTAAGGTACAAAATGAAAGCTAGTCACAACGAGATAGAGATGATTATCGGTGCGATTAGGCTGTGCTAAGGCACAAGCGGACGCTTGCGCCAGAGGTGAAATGGTGGATCAATGGAACGGAAAACATGGAGAGGCACAAGCGGACGCTTGCGCAAGGGAAGGATACTTTGATTGATTTTCGTTGGAATCAGCGAATTTGTATTTGACAACACTTTGCCTGTTTTCTAAGAAGTTATCGAATTATCATTTCGAGAACTTCTATAGCAATCTATAGAATAGTGAAAAAGTGCATGGTCCGGGTTTCGCCCAAGCCATGCACTTGAAAGTCCGTTACACTTAGATTCCGGAAATATCGAATTTGTTGATTTTGCCTTCTACCCCTACAGTAAACAGTGTATTTTCATCATAGAGGTAGGCCTTACCTCCCAAGTGGAACAATTCAGTGACCTTCCACAGGTCTCCACCATTGTCGGTAGTCAGAAGTCTGGCAGGAAAGGTGTTGTCGTTCAGTATCATCCCTTTTTTCTCATCCAAGAACTGGACAGTACTGAAATACAAATTGTCCTTTCCTACATAACTTTGTTCGGTCCAGCTGGCCCCGGCATTCGTAGTCTTAAAGATGAGTCCACCTTTGCCCACTGCGTAGCCCGTATTCTCATCTGTAAAATAGAGGTCTTCTATCCAAGCTGAACTATTTCCAATAAAATCAAGTGTCCTCGTCCAGGCTTCTACAACATCGTCCGCTGATCTTATCTCCTGAAAGCCTCCCGTACTTGTCGATGCGATAACGGCCTGAAAGTTTCCAAAGGGTACCTGACCCGCAACCAGCCCCTTCGATTCGTCAAAGAAGTGCATCGCGAATACGTCCATGCCCGGACGGTCCACGGGTTTCCATGTTTTGCCGGCATCGACAGTCTTGAGAAGAGTTCTCAACCCCGATATAGTAAAATCACTATCTCTTCGGTCAACGGCTCCTTTGCTGTAAGCATAACCTATAATATCGTTTACGAAAAAGACCTTCCCAAAGGCTTGCGGGCAAGTAGAACAAAGCGTCGCCCCTCTGTTGACAAAAACACTGTAGCGGATAGTCTCCCATGAAACTCCTCCATCACTGGTTTTCAGTAAAGATCCCAGTCCACCAATGATATAGCCTGTGGTACTGTCGAGGTAGAATATCTCTTCGGGATAGTCATCCTCCATATGGAAGACAGTCTCCCAAGTCTCTCCTTTATCCACAGACCTCAGAACTTCTCCCTTGACATTGCTATAGGTATTTCCATTACGATTGAAGGCACCTCCAATAATCGTAGCAGTAGCCTCATCCGTAAATAGTATATCCCTAAGGGTCAATGAGCTACCGCTTTCTATAAGCGCTCCTTTCAATGGCTCGTCTTGATTAGTCCCATTGCCACCACTGCCAGTACCTCCTCCGCTACCGGTACCATTTCCTCCGTTAGTAGCGGGTACTTGGGTTTCGTCTTCGCTACAGGCTCCCATCGTCAAAAAAATACAGAAGCTAAGCAGAAGTAAAGATAAATTAAATTTAAGTTTCATTTTTTTGTTTTAATTAAGGTTATTTTGTAGCTGTTGGTAACAATTTCAGTGCCGGTTATAGAAAACAGAGAATACTAGGACAATTATCATCGGCTCATTTATAAAATCTGCGATAACAAAACGCCAAGGGCAATTTTGGATTCAACGGATATCCAATCATCTATGGATGGCCCTTAAGGAAAAAAACATCCCTATCTACGGAAAGTCCATGGATAGGGATTTGTTGTACGGGAGGAGCTAAGTGGATATGCGAGCCCTTTAGGGAATGTGATCAGAGGAAGATCAGCCTATCTTTTTGCGGAGTGCATTGGCCTTGGCGATCTTTTTGTCCAAACGATGCTGGTTGAAATTTTCTTCTCCTTCCAAGACCTTGCTCTTACCGTTCACATAATATACCAGTGCTTTTTTCGGCAGTTTGTTCATCAGGTAATAGTCGCCCATAATCTCAAGATTGGTGCCTGTTTCCTTGATTTCAAGGGAGCGTTCCAACCAGGATTTGGCCTCTTTCAGGTTGATGCCCTTGTTGATGCATTTTTCTGCGGCCAGAGCCAGGGTCTCCCAGTCATCGGAAGCCGCTTCCCTCACTTCGGTCTTGATTTTTTCCAGGCTTTTATCTCTATCGGCCGCCTGGGATAGGAAGGGGGCAAAAACGATGGCCAGTGTCAAACAGGTACTGAAAACAATGTGGTGTATGGATGTGAATTTTTTCATGGTATAAATGTTCTAAGTTTCGAATGTAGTACGACTTACCCTTTGCCAAGGTCATGCCAAGAAATGGAAATCGCTCAAATCGCCCAAAATCGACGCTTGGGTGCGTTTTCCAAGTGTAAACATCCAAGGTACTGTCCAGTTTTTTTAAACAGAATGAACGAAAACGAACAGTTAACCCCTACCTTCTTTTTTCCGTAGGCCATTGATTAAAAAACCATTACCAAAGATACAGCTTTAAACACAGGCCATGCTCCAGGAAATTTGCCACGCCCCAAATAGTTGAACCCGGATCATGCATCGGAAAACCTACTGCGGATCTCAATAGCTGCAAACGGTCGTTGCACTACGTTTTTTGAAGTCACCATAGCGGTGCCCTGCCAGATCCAATAAATCTCCCTGATGTATTGACATTTATACCCAAACGCAATTGATATGGGGCCACAATCGGATACATGAAAATTCCGAGAATCTTCGAGGCATGGACCCTAATGACCATTCTACTAATGACTTATCCATCAAACTTGCAAATGGTCATCCTTTTGTCTCTGGACAACATTTTCCCAAAATACTTTCTCTTGAGTATAAACCCTCGTGACGAAGTTCCAACGCATGATCTGGGTTGAATATATATATATACAGAAAAAGCTCCACGAGTAGGTTTCTCAGAACAGGGCTACCGCAGAGTAACAAAAAAAGGCCCGTCATGGACAGGCCTTTGCTTCCAAGGAGGAAGCAGTATGCTATAGCAACAGTGGGGACCGAAAGGTGAATTATTCTGATTTCTTATCCACAGTGATTCGTTCTTCCCTATTGGCCAGCTCCCATGCAGTATGGAAAACCAGGTCGGTGCGTTTTTTCAGTACATCGAAATTGATTTTTTCTATTGTATCCGTAGGCTTGTGGTAATCGGGATGGACTCCGTTAAAATAGAAAATGATGGGAACATTGTTCTTGGCAAAGTTCCAGTGGTCCGACCGATAATAGATCCTATCGGGATGCGCTTCGTCATTGTACTTGTAGTCCAGTTCCAATTGGGTATAGGTACTATTAGTGGCTTCGCTGATTTCATGCAATTGGGTAGATAGTCGATCGCTTCCTACCAAGTACACATAATCGGGATTGCCCTCATGCTCTGGATCGATCCTTCCTATCATATCGATGTTCAGATCGACTATCGTATTGGCCAAAGGAAAAACGGGGTTAGAAGCATAATGGGCCGAGCCCAAAAGCCCTTTTTCCTCTCCCGTAACGGTCATGAACAGCATGCTTCTTCTCGGGCCTTTACCATCGGCCTTGGCCAGTGCAAAGGCTTCGGCGATTTCCATAACGGCTGTGGTACCCGACCCATCATCATCGGCACCATTGTTGATCTCTCCATCATGCACTCCGATATGGTCATAATGTGCCGTAAGTACGACGAGTTCGTCTTTCTTATCGGTACCTTCCAGATAGCCCAGTACGTTTTCCGTATAAACGCTATCGACCTTGATTTCAGTTTGGTAGGAAAAGACCGTTGGTTTTATTTTTTTCAATGCATTGATTTTTCCTTTCCGTTCTGCTTCCAGTGCTTTGTCCACATCCTCTTTTGCGGTTCCAAGGAGCATCGTCGCCGCATTGGGAGATACAAAAAACACTCCAATATCACTACCTTCTCCTTGTTCCGGTTTTTTGGCGGCCAGACTCCCTTTTTCGAAGGCTCCCTGCAACTGACCTACCAAGGCTTTGAATTCTTCTTCTGTACCTTTGTTGACGATGAGGGCCATTTTGGCTCCTTTTTCCACTAAGGCCGCATAAGGTGTACGCCAGTCACCTGTCGAATCAGGATAGAGCAGTACTGCCTTGTCCTTGACCTCTATTTCGTTCATGGCTGCTTCGCTGGCATTGCCTATGAGGACCAGCTCACTTTCCTGTAGCCCTTCACTGTTGTGGCTTCCATAATAGATGATCTTTGTGAAGTTTTTGAACTTCAGGCTCCTTTTTTGAATAAGTATCTCTCCGGGAACGGCACGGTACAAGGGAAATTTCTGCTGGTATACTTTCCTATTTCCGAAAGGCACAGTAGCTTCTAGCTCTAGTTTGGTAAAATGGTCTTCAATAAAGGCCGCCGCCATCTTTTGCCCGCGCTCTCCTGTTTCCCTACCTTCAAGTACATCGGAGGCCAAGATGGAAAGGTGGTCTTTTAGGTCTTCTTTGGTGATACTCTCGGCATATTTGACCGCAGACTCATCTTGTTGGGCGTTTACCGATAGGCTACATCCTATAAGTAAAAGTATATATAAGGTTCGTTTCATCTGTATACTTTTTTCATAAAGCCGCGGCTTTATGGATCAGGTTAGTATTTAGTTAAGGCGTAAAAATAAACGAATTCTTCAAAGGAATGGCCTCTTGTTGTGAAATTATAATGAACAGCTATGTATTAATCATTTCAACAGACTGTTTCAGGCCACTTTTTATGTTATTCCTGAACATTTTTTCTACTAAATATATTATACCTTTGTACTCAAGAAGAGTGCAGTATTTTTAATTACTGCGATGAATTGCAATTGCTATACCTACCCATTTTATGAAGATCGATCTACACCCTGATGAGAAGTTCGAGTCCAGACATAATGGACTCAGTGCCGATGAAGTTCTTTCCATGCTAAGATATATCAACTCCGAGACTATGGAGGAGCTGATAGGAGAAACTGTCCCTGCCAGCATTCGCTTGAACCGCAAAATGAACTTGCCCGAGCCAAAAAACGAGCCTGATTTTCTTCGCGACTTCAAAGAAATCGCCGGAAAAAACCGCTTGTTCAAGAGTTATATCGGTACAGGATACTACAACTGTCATGTTCCTGGGGTAATCCAGAGAAACATACTGGAGAACCCGGGCTGGTACACGGCCTATACGCCCTATCAGGCCGAGATAGCTCAAGGTAGATTGGAAGCACTTATCAATTTTCAGACCATGGTCATCGACCTAACGGGTATGGAAATAGCCAATGCTTCCCTATTGGACGAAGGTACTGCCGCAGCAGAAGCCATGACCATGCTGGCCAGTGTCAAAAAAGGAGCCAAAAAGAAAGCCAATACTTTTTTTGTGGACCAGCGGGTCTTTCCCCAGACGCTGGACATTCTCCGAACGCGGGCCTTGCCTGTCGGTATCCATTTAGTGATAGGCGATATTTCCAAGGTCGATCTAAGTGATGCCGATCTTTATGGCGTTTTTTTCCAGTACCCCAATAGTGATGGTGCCCTTAGCGACCCCAGTACCCTGATAGCTACAGCAAAGGAGCAGGGGGTATTCGTCGCCGTAGCGGCCGATCTGATGAGCTTGGCACTACTGACCCCTCCAGGGGAAATGGGTGCCGATGTGGTTGTCGGTACTTCTCAGCGACTGGGAGTACCTATGGGCTATGGAGGCCCCCACGCGGCATATTTCGCCACAAAGGAGAGCTTCAAAAGAAATGTTCCCGGACGTATTATAGGTGCTTCTATAGACAGCAAAGGAAATGCGGCCTACCGCATGGCGCTACAGACACGCGAACAGCATATCCGCAGAGAAAAGGCCACTTCCAATATCTGTACCGCTCAGGTCCTACTCGCTGTCATGTCAGGAATGTATGCTGTGTACCACGGTCCTCAGGGTTTAAAATCAATAGCCCTACGTATCCATGGCCTAACGAAATTGCTGGATAAGGGCCTTCAAAAGTTGGGGTTTGTCCAGAACAATACACATTATTTCGACACCTTGAAAGTCGGTATAGAAGACGCTGCAAAGCTGCGCACTTTCGCCGAAGAGCAATCCATTAATTTCCGTTATTACGATGACAGTGCAGTGAGTATCGCTTTGGATGAAACGACCACTCTGGAAGATGTCAATGCTATCCTATCCGTATTTTCCACACTGGCAGGAAAAGACCCACTGTATTATGGCAAAGATACCAACGTCGACCTAGAGCTGCCCGATGGCCTTTGCCGCAAGTCCGATTTCCTGACACATCCCGTTTTCAATGCGCATCATTCCGAACATGAGATGTTGCGGTACATTAAAAAACTGGAGAACAAAGACCTGTCACTGGTCCATTCGATGATTGCCTTAGGTTCCTGTACCATGAAGCTAAATGCTACTACCGAGATGGTCCCTGTCACATGGCCGGAACTGGGCAACCTTCACCCTTTTGTGCCTGTAGAGCAGGCTTCGGGCTATCAACAGCTTTTTACTGAGCTAGAGGCCTGGCTGATGGAGATTACGGGCTTTGCCGCCGTATCGTTGCAACCGAACAGTGGGGCACAGGGAGAGTATGCCGGACTCATGGTCATCCGCGCCTATCATGAAAGCCGTGGTGAGAGTCATCGCAATATCACTTTGATCCCTTCGTCGGCCCATGGTACGAACCCTGCCAGTGCGGTCATGGCGGGCTCTAAGGTGGTTATCGTCAATTGTGACGACAGGGGCAATATCGACATGGAAGACCTAAAGGAAAAAGCAGCACTTCACAAAGACAATCTCGCGGCACTCATGGTGACCTACCCCTCTACGCACGGTGTGTTTGAAGAAAGCATCAAGGAAATCTGCGACACCATCCATCACTACGGAGGACAGGTCTATATGGACGGTGCCAATATGAACGCGCAGGTAGGACTGACCAGTCCCGCCAATATCGGTGCGGATGTCTGTCACCTGAACCTGCACAAAACGTTTTGTATCCCCCACGGCGGCGGTGGACCGGGCATGGGGCCCATCGGCGTGGCGGAGCAGTTGAAGCCTTTCCTGCCCGGCAATGTCATGATCGATACGGGCGGAGAACAGGCCATTACTTCAATCTCGGCAGCGCCATGGGGAAGTGCCAGCATACTGGCCATCTCTTATGCCTATATCGCACTGATGGGTGCCGAGGGCCTGACCCGAGCTACGGAAGTGGCCATATTGAATGCCAACTATATCAAATCAAGGATTGAAGGGCATTACCCCGTTCTATATACAGGTAAGCATGGTCGATGTGCGCATGAGATGATCATCGATTGTAGGGGCTTCAAAAGTGCCGGTATAGAGGTAGAGGATATCGCCAAACGATTAATGGACTATGGATTTCATGCTCCTACCGTATCCTTTCCTGTAGCGGGAACCATGATGATAGAACCCACCGAAAGTGAAAGCCAGCAGGAACTGGACCGTTTTTGTGATGCCCTCATCGCTATTCGAAAGGAAATCGAGGAAATCGAAACTGAAACAGCAGATGATAAGAACAATGTATTGAAAAATGCTCCGCATACGGCAGCGGTGATGATGAGCGATGCCTGGGAATACCCTTATTCGCGGCAGAAAGCAGCTTTTCCTTTGCCTTTTGTACAGGAAAATAAGTTCTGGCCATCGGTAAGCCGTATCGATAGTGCTTATGGAGACAGAAACCTGATGTGCAGTTGCTTACCACTGGAAGTCTATAACGAAGAGGTAAGTGCTACGGAGGGAGAGACCGTAGGAGTGTGAGCTAGCTGTTACAGCTTAGTAATCGGTCTTGATCCGTACTTCTATCAGCGGCAATCCATTTGAATTATAGGTTCAAAAACAGTCTTATACTTAAGAAAAATGAAGTGGGAAATTGGGGACTCAATAAAAATAGAATAAATCCTGTATTGGGATAGAGATTATTAGGGTCGTTCAGGGGAAATAGTGCTTTCGCAATAACCTTCAGTCTATCCCAAGACAATTGTGCTTGGGTACGATTTGACAAACATGTAATTTCACTGATATGGAGGAGTTTATTCCGTGTTGGATGGACTGATGGATAACTCGGGGGCTTAACCTTGATTTCCCATTTTCATAATGCACTGATGTATAGCCATTTAAGTCCTAATGACGAAGTTCCAACGAACATTATGGGTTTAAAATACAGTGAACCCGGGTCAAAGCAGGGCCTTCCAAGCTTGAAATCCCCTGACGAAAATAGTGTTCATCTCTTTTCGGCATCCACTCAGCTCTACATAACTTTGGCCTTTTTCTGGAAAGGTGTGCAAAGCCAGGTGGCTTTCGGCCAATAACCAGATACAGGTATAGCCTTGTGGTTGAAAGTGATGTTCTGTAAAATTGACTACCGTATATCCTGATAGGTCCAGTAAATTCTTGAGTTTTGGCACCAAGGTTGCCGGAGCTGTTTCCTCTATCCAGTCTCTGAAGTTGTATATAGTGATGTCTTCCTGCGGCTTCATATCAGTATAGGTCCCAGTTTCCTTTCAAATAATAACGGTAGAGCACGGGGTGATGTATTTTATTTACCTCGGGCACACTACCTTGGGTAAAGTAGGTGTCTTTTCCAAAAGAGGTCATCAACTGCATGGCTTCGCGATTGATCCAGTCGGTTTGAAGGCCTTTAAAGTCCAGCTGTTGCAGTTGGGCCTTCAACGTCGTTTTTTTGGCTTTCTTTTGCCTATTGACCCCAATGATCCACCCCCACTCTCCTAGGGTAAGTACTTGATTGTGCAGCTTTGCGGTCTCGAAGCCCGCCGCTGCCATGGTGGTATCGATGCAGTGAAAAGCTTTAGTAGCATAATAGGGGCTTCCTGCCTGCGTGACCAGAATCCCTTGTGGCCTAAGATGCTTTGAACAGAGGCGGTAGAACTCATAGGTATACAGTCGGTTCAGCTCTACCGATTTAGGGTCGGGCAAATCGATGAGAATGACATCGTAATAGTCCGTACCCTGTTCTAAAAAGTGATAGCCGTCTTCGTTCACTACTGTTACTTTTGCTTTGTCAAGTGCTCCTTGGTTCAGCCGGGTCAGTACGGGATGTGTCCTTGCCAGTTCGGTCATAGCGGGGTCAAGGTCAACCACGGTCACTTTTTTCACTTGAGGATATTTCAGTACTTCCCTGACCGCGCAGCCGTCACCACCACCAAGTATGAGTATGTTATAAGGTGTTCTGGATAAGCTCATGGCAGGATGCACCAGTGGCTCATGGTACATCTTCTCATCCAAGCTGCTGAGTTGCTGGTTGCCATTGATGAAGAGCCAGTGATGCTCTTTCCACTGAGTGATGACAATACGCTGATACTTGGTCTGCCGGGCATAAACGATTTTGTCCTTGTAGCGCTTCTGTTCTCCGAAAAGAATAATGGGTTCCGCAAAAGAGGGTCCTACGACCAGCAGAGACAGCGTCCCGGCGATAGCCATCGTTATCCCTCTTCGCTGTGCGCGGAGCAGATTTTTCCTGACAGAAACAAAAAGAACAACCGCTACCAGAAAGTTAATGGCTCCGAGCAGGAAAGGCGTATAGGTCAGGCCCAATAACGGAAGGCCAACGAAGGCATAGAATATACCTCCTACGAGACTCCCCAGATAGTCCTTCTCCATAACGGAGGATACATTTACCTTCAACGATTCGAAGTGCTTGTTCAATCGGATGACGAGTGGTATCTCCAGTCCTATCAGCATGCCGATGATTATACTCAAGGTATAGATGATAAAACCCGTATATACCGTATAACCCGAAGAGATATAGGACATCAAAGAAGAAAAGGATACAAAGAAGGACAGGATAAACTCGATGTAAATGAACTTGACCAAAAGGTCCCCTTCCAATAGTCGGCTGAACCGACTGCCCAATCCCATGGAAAAGAGCATGACCGAAACGATCATGGTCCACTGAAAGACAGAGTCTCCCAAAAAATAGGTCGCGAGTGTGGACAGCATGTATTCCGCGACGATACCGGATAGTCCCGTAGCAAAAAGAGATAGTTTCAGAATGGGTGATTTCAATGCCATGGCTCCTATATTCGTCCCCCCATTCTTAACGATTCGTCATCATCGGTAAAAAGTTCCTGTATATTGTGCATTATACGCTACCCATCCAGATTACTTACCGAAACCACCACCCCTTGACCTCAGACTACCAGAAGAGCCATAGCGTCCGCTGGAGCGGGAAACGCTGGCACTACGGGCCACTCGGGTCCTTACCCTAGAGCGAAAGCCGCTGTCTTTATTGCTCCATTTCGCGCTGGGGTTCGCCCTTTGGTTGAACTCACTCTGAGTACCATAATTGTATTTGCCGTTTTGTCCTACCTGACCGTAGTAACTGGAGTTTCTGGGCTTATAATTGGTGTTATAGTTGTTCCAGCTCCCATAAGAGGGGCTTCTGTGTCGGGTCCCGAACATGCCGCCCATATAGCCGAACCGAGGCAGGAAAAACCACAATAGGCCCGGCCCCAAGAAACTATGTCTCCTGTGAGAGGTATGGCTCGTATTTGTTGCCGTACTGTCTTTACCAGTGGTGTTGCCAATACTGTCTGCCGAGGCTGTGGTATTTTCTACTTTTCTCCATTCTCCGTATTGCTCATTGCCCACAAAGCCGGCAAAGCCGGGCGGTGCTGCTGAGGTATTCGGCTTACCGTCTTCCATTCTCAATATGGACATGCCCATGTCGTTCTTATGGTCATCGAAATATACCTCGTTAACGGCATACCATTTGGAGACCTGTTGTATAAGGGTGTCTTTGTTGTCCTTGGGACGGTATACGACACTATACTTGTGTAGGTACTGGTCTTTGGCCTCGTTATAGTCCATATCCTGTAAGAGGACAGAATAGTTATCGGTAGCTATGCCCATTTCCTTGGCAGCTTTGGCTGCGTGGTTATACTCCAGTGGGTCATTGCTCGAACAGGCCGTAAGGGCCATTAGCAAGGCTATACCGAGTATACAATGATGATATCTTATTTTTTCCATCGTATAAATTTTTAATCTATGGCTGAACTGATTTTAGAAGTAACAAAGCGAAATCCCTATCTCATCAAAACTCCTTCAACCGTTACCCAAGAGTAATACAAACTTAGCTTTCAAATATCGCCTATCTTCCTGTTCATTTTGCTTCACTCTGCGTTGACAATCCTCGGGATAGCGCTGCTATCCCTGCGGTTCTCGCCTTGATTGAAACAAAATGACCCGCGGAATCTTATACGACATTTAAAACCTAAATTTGTATAATATCGCGGATTTCGTACGCCTCCACTACCTCACCGTAAAAAACTTCGAATTCGTCTTCGTCCCATTGTTCGATACTGAGCACATACTTTTCTGTCTTGTCATAAAAATCCCAAGCAATGAACTCTTCCCAGTTTTCCGGCTGTTGACTCAAGTCACAAAAATAGCCAAGACTTTCTTCATCGAAAAAATATCCCCGCCCATTGAAAAATAGGCTCTTGGGCATTTCCTGCCCATCATGCAATGGTTTGGGAAGACTTTTCTCAAACTCTTCTCGCGGAATCTCTTCGTAAAAAACGACTTCGGGTTCTCCTTCCTCCTCTTCAACAGCCAAGTAACGCATCGCCTGACCATCGGACACCTTGTACTCCTTTGAAAAAGCTCCCTCTCCCCAATCGTATTCGTAGTTTTCAAGTACTGTCCAAGTGGAGTAACCGTATTTGAACGTACAACCTTTATCCAATGAATAGATGTCCGGCCGGCCCGAAGTTCCTTCACTACTTTTTCTGTTCATAGCACTGTCCTGTATACCAAAATTTGAATATAGCTATTTTAACTCAAAATAATCAATAGCCTTCCTATTACGAGCGTAAATTACTTCAAAATCAGTAGTTTTATGCTGCGCAGGTTTAATGTATATTTTTCAAATCATCCCACAATTCTCTTCGGCCCTACTCCCAAGAGCTTAGCACATTCCCAATCGATAGACTTCCCCGTATTCCTATACTGTCGGATTTTCTCGAAAACGGTTGAAGATCTTCTGCCGATAAAAAGTAGTCGTTATAATGTCATCCTCACAAATGACCGTTTCCATAGCTTTGGAATCACTACTTTCATTTTCCAGTCCTTGGTAAACACTGAGGTAATCCGTATTCAGGTCGACATCCATCGTATCTGTTCTGTATCCACTATAAAAAGGAAGTATCCTGATGTAGGATTGGCCTTGCGGCTCGTTCAGTTCCACCACTATACCTACGTATACCTTTCCATTTCTCAGGGTAATCATAAGTAGTTCCTCATCGAAAAAACTTTTCATCAGGTCCTGTTGCATGGAATTTCCTGCCATTTTGATGGCCTTGGCCAAGTATAGGCCCTCCCTTTTCCTATATAGGAAATTGAAAACATGGGTCGAAATCACTGAAAATAGGCAAGCAAAGAGAAAAGTATGAAAAAAAGGAACAGTCACAGGAATGAATTTCAGGCGGGCTACTGGACCGGGGAAGTAACTTTTCAAAAAAATACTGGACAGATACGTTGGGAGAATGAATATAAAACCCTTGATTGCGGAATCAAAAATCAGCCTTTGTCGCTCTGTTCTTTTATAGTGATGTTTGACTCCTATGCATCTTGTCAGGTAATAGTACCCTCCCAGGATAGGCATCAACAATATGCTCCAGCTCAACTATTTTTTGGTATCGGTTCTAGATTTTTCAACAAGGCCTGCACTTTGTCCGATCGGATCACGTTTATGGAATCGGTTTTGAATGTACCGGATTTGGTGATTTTATATTTACCGCTCAATAATTTTTCCTTAAGTTCTTTTTTCATATCCTACAAAAAAGTAAGTCTTATTATAATCAATACTCTTTGAAAGTCCAAACCAAGGCATCGATATTTCCATCATCTCAAGAAAAACCGATCCTTCCACTGATTCGGGAGGGCCGGCTTTTCATGAAACAAATCGCTATAAACCCAAAATAATCAATAGTCTTCCTATTACGAGCGTAAATTACTTCAAAATCAGTAGTTTTATGCTGCCCAGGTTTGACTCATTATATCGATTGATCTAGTTCGCTCATTGGATTGATTTTTAATGGTGTTCATGAACCTGCGGTTTCAAAGGCATTCGTCGAATCTTCGATGTAAGCCTCCTCAACTAGACCGCTGCTTTTATTGCAATTATTCCATCGTCACGAAATCCTATTGATCAATTTGGGATAAAGTAAATTGGGCCTTTTCTTCCGGGTACAGATCAGTCTTGTTCTGCCCTGATTTTGACTTTTTCTACTGACGTAACCTTGGCCATGCCATTCAAAAAAGGCTGTTCCAGGGTAAAAAATCTTTTATTTTCGCCTCAACCCAAAATAAAAACCCAAATCACTTCTATTGCCATTTACGGATTTTGCTAACTCTTTTTCTTCATTTTCGCTGTTTTTTCCTTAGTCCCTTTCTCAGCCCCAGGTTCAGCCCTATCAGAAAGGGCCGAAAACCGTATACCGATGATTTATTGTAGAATGAGTTCAGGGAATAGGAAACATAGGGTCCTGCGCTAAGTTGCCATCCTGCGGACAGTGAGTATAGGTGCTCCCAGTGCAGGTCCACGGAGAGCGTATAGGGGGCATTCTCCAATAGGTGGCCTTCTACACCAGTCGTGAAACGGTCCTGCTTCAGATGACCTACGGAGGCCCCCAATCCCAATCGCTGCACATGTCCTATGTCGCTGAGGATATACGTCCCCCCAACACTGATGCCCAGTGCCCTGCTTCTACTTTCCATACGGTTGTCTTGGTCCTCACTGAATCCGACCACTTCCAAACTGTACTTGTCGGTACGCTTTACTTCCAATCGGTCGGACAGAATGTTGCTATAGGTGTATTCGACATAGGAATTGTAAGCAGTGTAGCTGAGCTTACCAAAGAGCGATAACTTATCACCAAGCTTTTTCTCTAGGTACACTTGGGCGGAAAAAGAAGAATTTCTCCTTGAGATTTCATTCTTATTGTTCAATCGCTTCAGGTAAATAAGGTCTTCTTCAGGATTCAGCCTTTTGAAAAGGTATCTTGGACCTACTGTCAGACCTATGGCCCAGCCTGTCTCTTCGGTTTCTCCTTTTTCATCGCGCTCACGAAGACCTTTGGGTATCGTCTCCTCCTCTTTCTCGGGCTTCTCTATCTTGGCCATCTTCTCTTCGACAGTATCGGCCACCAAGGGTCCCTGGTTCGTTCTTTTTGCTTTTTGTGGGATGACTTTTGTGTTATCTTTCGCTTTTTTCGGAGCGGATATAGGGCTGCTACCGCCATTCCCTGCCACTGCCCCATGTGATGCTTCACTTGCCCGGTCCCACTCCTCAGGGGGAAGCCTATTGAGAGTACCGGTCTTCCCCTTTATAGCACTATCGGTCTGTACTTCAGGGGACGCAGGGGAAGGCGTAGCTTGCAGCCGCCCGGATTCCTGCTTCGACCGTTGAACGGCTTTGCCATGAGGTACTTTTAGGATGTCCCTTTCATTTTTCGGTAAAGTAACCACTTCCTCCGAGTCGGTGCTCGCTGTCGCTTTCCGGTTTTCCCCGATGGGAAGGGTACCTTGGGCTTCCTTGGACGGAATATCTGCTGTCCCTGCCCATCGGGCATCGGGCATCGTCTCTTCTTTTGCATGTTGGTCGGGAACAGGGGTACTTGCCATTGTTTCCAAAGGAAGTGGCCCTTCATGGGTGTCTGTGGCGGTTTCCCTTTTACTGCCTTCACTCTTGGACTCGGTAATTTTAGCATCCTTTGCCCTTGTGGATATGTTCCCGTTCTTGGTCAGCGTAGCGTTTGGTGTATCGTTGCCTTGACGGATTATGATGTCATGAAAAGTACTTTCCTCGGATATTTCCGATGCCTCCGAAGTCTTTGGGAACGATGGTTCTTCGCCGTGGCGGTTCATCCCCTGTCTTTCTTTGGCAACTGCCCTATTGGCAAACAAGGTTTCCGTTCTGTCGTCCATAGACTCTCCCATAACGGTAGTAGTTTCTTTGCCCTCGACATTTTCTCCATCCACAAGGCCTAAACCTGTGGTTACTCCTGTGGGTGAAGCCTTCGTACCTGACTTATCCCAAAGAAGTGGTACAGCGGATTGGTCGGAGGCTACTCTTTCCCTATTTCTCTCCGGTTTGGTATACGGGTATCTGGTTTTCTGTTTCTGAACATTTGTAGTTGTGGGTTCGATGGCTCCTTTTCCAGAAGACGGGATTCCCGAGAGGGTATTCCCATCGGCCACAGGTACTGTTTTTTGTCCTGTACCGGAGTCTTTCGGAAGTGCTGTTTTGCCAAGTCGTTGTTTTCTTTCCGGCTTACGGTCAGAGGCAAGGTGCGATGGTTCCCTATAGTCCTGTAACTTCCTGTCTTCGGAGCGTGTACCGTTCTTCTTTTCCATGGAAGCTCCGCCGGACTCTGTAGCCCTGTACTGAGGTGTATTTCCATGGTTTACGGCATCGTCTTTCTCTTTCCACTCCCCATTGCTGTCCCTGAACATGTAAGTGGGTTCTACGTTTGTTAAAGAAGGTCCATGGGCCTCCTCTGCTCGCCCGGGGACTTGGGCATCCTCCAGTGCGGGATACCTCGACTTCGGGAACATTTGGCCGTGGACTTCATCCAGCCCTACTTGTCCTGTGTCTTCCTGGTGGGCATACTTCGCCGGTCTCCATAGTAGAGCGGTGGTATACTCGGGCAGTAACAGGGCTGTGGTGGTCCCCAATAACACTATGAGCGCTATGGCCGCATAGCGGTAGCGGTATATTTCACGCTGCTTTCGCCGGTCCAGTTCCCTTGAGATATCCTGCCAAGCATCAAACTCGGGCGGCTCATTGTAATGCGGCATCTCTTTCGAGAACTTGGATTCGAGGAAATCCTCAGATGATCGATTTTTCATAACTCGAATGTGCTTTTGACTTTAACTGATTTCTTAATAGCTGTTTCGCTCTCGATAGCTGCGACTTGGATGTACCCTCGGAGATTCCCAGTTTATCGGCTATCTCCCGGTGGTTGAACCCTTCTATGACATACATGCTGAACACCATTTTGTACCCTAGGGGCAACCCGTCGATGAGCGCCATCATCTCTTGCATCCCAAGGTCATTGAGGATATGGTCATGGTCCCGGTTGGCTACGGATACCTCTTCCGTACTGAGTCCATAGAAGTGCTTTTTGTGCTTTTTGAAATAGTTGATGGCGGTATTGACCGTGACCCGTGCTACCCAAGCGTCCATGTTCTGTATGTCCTTTTGTGTCTTCATGGAGAGGAATATACTGACAAAGGCCTCTTGCATGACGTCTTTGGCATTTTCCTTATCGGAAGCATAACGCCTACAGATACCCATGACCTTTGGGGCATAATGGCGATAGAACTGCTCTTGCGCATTTCTATCCCCTCTTATACAATTCTCTATCCATTCTTCCTTCATAGATGGGGTCTGTCTACTTTGCGGTAAATGGCCATCATTTGATGACCTGTCCTGATTTATGACCATTCCCTGACCTCCTCATGATTGGCACACAAATCACCCGTGCTGTTAAAAAAACGGCCCGCTTTGTGGATGAGGTCCACATGATGGGTACCGGTAAGTGTACCGTAAGTACCTTCACAGGGAATCACTTCCTCCAAATGGGGGAAAAATTCGGCACCGACACCCATGGTACATGTCAAATACCTGATGTGAATATTCCGGAGATAGTTCAATTTCATCTTTTTGGGTTTGTTCTTATCGTTAAAAAAGGTTCGGCACATTGCCTACAACTATAGGTATGCATTTGAAGGGCAAAGACTTCATCATACGTCCATGAAATTATAATAAAGCGCAATGCTATTTATTATTTAAATATTAACAGGTATTTAAACACTATTTTAGAGTAAAATAAAAAATGAGACCTTTTTCATTTTCTTCCCGAGTCACCAGATCGGTGTTCTCGCTCTGTCTTATACAAATTTGGGGTTTCAAGTGTCGTATAAGATTCCGCGGTTCATTTTTTTTCAATCAAGGCGAGAACCGCAGGGATAGCAGCGCTATCCCGAGGATTGTCAACGCAGAGTGAAGCATAATGAACAGGAAGATAGGCGATTTTAAAAGCTAAGTTTGTATTACATGGCATGGTCAACTTCACCAAGCATCAAGCTAAGTAGGTCTATCCGACTTCGAAGCTATAAAGGACCGCTTGCCCTATGGTCAAGCGGTCCCCTGTATTCCATTTACCATGGGCCATCTCCAGTGTACTGATCCTCTTTCTATTGCGGGAATCGACTTGGATCAGTCGGGTCGGAGGGTATTACTCTGTCACATTGATAGTGACCGTACTGAATGAACACTCTGCGGTTGTATTGTTGCAGAAAGCGAGCATGAAAGAGTCGCTCTGTGTAAAATCCGAATTGGGTTTGTACCTTAGCTTCTCAAAATCCACTTCTACAGTACCGTACAAGGGTTGTGCAGTTACTCCTACCGTATACTCAAACGGTCCTGAATCATTACAGAAAATGTCATTTGAATAAATCTCCTCCAATAGATTGAAGGAAAGGGTACCGCCGTTACTCTTAATAGGATCAAATTCCTCCTTGGTGTAGGTAAATGTATCCTCAATGAACAGCTCTTCGCATCCGAAGTCACTGACAGCGATATCTACTCGACCCGTGGCGCATACATCGTTATGGCAAATGGTATAGGTGAAGGAGTCCTCTCCAAAAAACCGGGCACCCGGGGCATATATAAACGTTTCCAGTGGAGAATACCTTACCGTTCCTGCATTGGGTTCGCTGTCTATAGCGATTTCGAGTTGGGTTACGGGGACACTGCACAGCTCATCATTGCCGAGCATCTTTCCCAAGTCTAACAATAGATGCCCATACAGGTTCAGTTCATCCTCGAATTCTACCTCAGAGTAGTTAAAGAGGTCACCTCCGGCAGATAGCACACAGTTTCCCGTAGCATCACTGCTTACGAGAATACCCACGGTCACATAGTGCACTACCTTGGGATTGCCCTTGGCAGCGATACGGTATATCAGTGCATCCTTACCCACAAAACTGGTAGCGGGATCATAGAAAACAATACCATCATCGGCATAGGCCTGACCATGGGCGGGTTGTACTATTATACTCAGTGTGCTCACATCGGGTTCATCGTCGCAGAAAGTGGCCATGGCATGGGCATTCAAGGTAACCTGTTGTCCCGATACTGTGGTCATCGTTTCGAACCTTTGGTCCGTATCGCAGGGGTCGACATCCTGCACGATGTTGAAAACGATCTCTCCTTGATTGCAGTTTTCTCCTTGGCAGATATTATAGACTACTTTATCGGTACCTTCCTTGAAATCTGCATTGGGAACATATTTCAGCAATGCATCTTCCAGAACTTCGATCGCTCCTTTTTGAGGGACTTCGGTAATATTCAACTGCACCTTTCCGCTGATGGGCAGTCCCTTGAGCAGATCGACGATAACAGGTCCCTGTACTTCTGCACTCAGGCTCACGTTTTTTTGCTTGGCCTTATTGGTCTCTTCGACCGGGACCACATCTTCGCTAAGGTTATCACAGGCGTAGAGCATGCTGCTTATACCCACGGCCAAGGCCAGGGTTTTGAGTCGAGGGTATACTTTGAGATTTTTCATATCTAATTTTTATAAAAGTGGTCTTACTAAGATTAAATTGTACTGTTGTAGCGCCGCATACAGTTACATGTAAACATTATGATAGAAAGGGTTGCAGTACTTAATGGGGAAACAGGAAATTTTGCTCCGATGTACTTCGTACTCATTCTTCTTCTTTTAGGCCCACTGACCCTAAAACAATCTCAATATCCTGATTATCATATTGTTGAGTATTCATATCCCAAACCGTGACCTTAATTGGAATCGATAGAAAAAAAATAGAAAAAATTCACTGCCATGTCCGTAGGTAGATCGGACTTCTTTGGAAGTTGAAGAAATATTCCTGACATTTATATACTTCACCTCTCACTGCACATCGCTGTATCCCCCTACTGCCCAGCTTGTCGTAGCGGTAGGAAAGACAATAATCCCGAGACAGAGCATTATGACCGTGGACCAACATCGACTCGCCCCTTTATTTTTGTTATTCTGTGTCGTGGCCTGTGTTACGGGCTGTCTGCTGCTGCTCCGCCCCCCTGCCCCATTGGACGCATCGGTAGGGCCTGGAAAGTTTTCGGCAGTACGGGCACGGGAACATCTCCGGGTCATTGCGAGCGCACCGCACAGTTCTGGCACTTCTGCCCACGCCAAAGTGCGGGAATACATTGTGGCCTATTGCCGTCATATGGGACTGGATACCAAGGTGATGGAGGGTACGGGCCTACGGGCAGTGGGTGCTTATGTGAATGCAGGGCACAGTCGCAATGTCATGGCAGTTCTTCCCGGTACGGACAGGAACCGAAAGTCCATACTGGTCATGGGCCACTACGACTCCCAGCCGAATACTCCCGGAGCAGCCGACAATGGAGCGGCAGTGGCCGCCATGATGGAGAGCATCCGCGCGCTGAAACACCATGGCCCCTTGAAAAACGATGTGGTCTTTCTCTTTACCGACCTGGAAGAGGTGGGACTCTTGGGTGCCGAGTCCTTCCGTGCACAGTATGGCACTATAGAGGATATTGGGCTGGTCCTCAACTTCGAGAGCCGGGGCAATAGTGGTGCGGCCTTTACCTTCGAGGTGTCCCCGGACAATGGATGGCTCATCGGGGAGTTTGCCAAGGCTGTAGAATATCCCTATGCCAATTCCCTGGCCTATGAAATCTACAAAAGGATGCCCAATGACTCTGATTTCACCATGTTCAGGGACTTGAAGGCTCCGGGGCTGAACTCGGCCTTTATCGATGGGTACAGTCACTACCATAGTATGACCGATAGTCCGGAGAATATTGATCTGGGCAGTGTGCAGCACCATGGCAGCCTCATGCTGGGCATGCTATTGCACTTCGGACATAGGACATTGGTTCAGGGTACACAAGGGGATCGTATATTTTTCAATCCGGTGGGAAGCTGGCTGTTGAGCTATCCCTATGCATGGGACCTGCCCTTTCTACTTCTTTCCATAGGACTCTTTCTGACTGCTCTGGGCATGGGACTGTTCCACGGTCGTCTCCAACCGAAGCAGCTGTTCATCGGAGCGGGGCTGTTTCTATCGAGTATCATGGTCGCACTGTTGTTTGCTTGGCTGCTTCGCTTTATCATACTTTGGGCCTATCCGCATTACTCCAATTTCTACAACCATAATTTTTACAATGCGGGCGATTACCTGCCTGCATTTCTGGGCTGTTGCCTATTGGGTCTGGGTATCGTGTTCCATCGTGCGATCCGGTATTGCGAACCGGAGTCCCTCAGCCTTGGGGCCTTTGCCCTGATGGTGCCCTTGGCCATTGTACTCAAAAGCACCCTGGGCACGGGAGCCTTTATTGTATATGTTCCCATGGTGTTTTTTTCGGCCGTGTACCTGATCTATTTCCTGAGTGGAATACAATGGGAAAAGGACCCTTGGCTTTACGGTATCGGTCAGGCCCTTGCCCTACTGCCCGCTCTGGGGTTGTGGATTACTTTTGTGGTGAACCTGTTCATCGTGTTCAGTCTGGCACTGCCCTATGCTGCCGTCTTTTTTATCCTCCTGTTTTTCCCCCTTCTCATTCCTTTGATGGCTATGCTCGCGCAGCTCCATCACTATAGTTTTTCCTTTGTAGCACTTTTTTTCTTGGGAGCGGGCCTGCTATTGGGACAGTATCACGCTGCCCCTACCCGGGAGCGCCCGCTACAGGTAGCGTTGATGTACGCCGTGGACCATGATGCACAACGGGCACTGTGGGTCTGTTCCGATGCCTATCTTCCGCCTTGGGCCCGGGCGCATGTTGCCCCGGATGAACGTAGGCCTTTTGGGATGTTCGGGACCAATGATGTCCATAAAGCCTGGTTGGGCGAGGCTGAGATGAAGCCCTACACTATCGGTCATGTGGAAGTACTGCGGGACAGCCTTACTGCTCAGGGGCGCTTTGTGGATATTGTGCTCTTCCCGGCGGCGGGCACGCTGAGCCTGGACCTTCGGTTTTCCCATACGGTCCGCCTCAGGGCCATCAATGAACGCTTCTTGGCCTCGACGGACAAAGGCATGCCCCTACGGCAGCTCCGCTATTCGGGCATCCCCCGAAAAGGGCGAAGGTCCCTTCAACTGCAATGGGTAGTGGAAAAGAACGCGGTTCCCACCATTACCCTTATCGAAAGAAGCCTGGGCATTCCCGAGGAGTACTTTCGTGAGACAATGCCCGAAAATATTGTTCACGGCACAGGCCTGAAGAGCAATAGCCTACAAGTGAAAAGAATCCTGAAATGGTAACCGTGAACAGAGGCTTTCCAAGCGACGGGCGAGCATGGTACCGAATTACACTTTAATGATTGGCCCTCTACCCTTGATTGCCGATCGTATTGCAGGATATGAACTCATTACGAAATCCTATCCCTCATTTTGAGCCAAATCCAAAACCGGCGGTCATCCCACAGGTCAGCGAATGCCGGCGGTTTCCATGGTTTCATCGTTTACACCAAATGCAATTGTTTTGGGACAGACTACCGACTATTGAGAAAGTGCTGTTCCACCCAGAACGATCCTAATGACCAATCAACCCGGATCATGCATTGACTATTGTCCCAATGCGGGATTTTTCAATTTTTGCCGATTCCCAAACTTCCCATTTCACTTTTTTCTTGAGTATATACTCAGGGCAAATTATACCGAGGATACGGTGTCCCGAAAATGGGATATTTCCCTCAAGTGTTCCAAAGGATCGGAGCGTTTTTCCATCGGAAATGAAAGCCTCTCCCATCGACCCGGTATCTCATTCAAACGATGTTCAGGTTAGGGTATATCATTGTGCTTTATCTCTTTTCCCTCATTTTTCCTGTCTTCTTGAACAGCTCCTTTCTTAGTCCGATGTTCAGCCCTATGAGCATGGGGCGAAGACGGTATATGGACGATTCATTATAGATAGAACTCATAGTATACGAAATATAGGGCCCTACGCTGAGTTCCCAATGTGGGGATACTTGGTAAAGATGCTCCCATTGGAAATTCAAGGAAAGTACGTAGGGAGTATTCTGCAGTATATGGGTTTCTACATCGCTTGTAAAATGGACCTGCTTCAGGTGACCTATGGAAACTCCCAGTCCCAATCGCTGAACATGTGCCCTATCGGAGAGCATATAATTTCCTCCAAAACCGAGGGCCAGTGTCCTGGTACTGCTTTCGATGGTATTCTGCCGATCTTCGCTGAAACCGATCACTTCCACACTGGTTTTGTCGATACGCCGGACTTCATGCCTATCGGAAAGGATATTACTGTAGGTGTATTCGGCTGTGGAATTGAAGGTGGTATAGCCCATGGTTCCATAAATCCCTACTCTATCACTGAGTTTTTTCTCTAGGTGCAATTGGACCGCGAAGGAGGAATTCTTTCCCCTGAGGTCATTCTTGTTGTTCCGTTTTTTCAGGAAATACAGATCCTTTGTGGGGTTCAGTCTTTTGAAAAGGTATCTTGGACCTGCTGTGAGGTTGATGGCCCAGCCCGATTTCTCTTTTGTCGCTTTTTCTTTGTCCTTATCCCTCATATCTCTGTATATACGCTTTTTCTGCTCTTTCTTTTCCCGGTGGTCCCCGGCATTCTCTTTGGCCGGTGCCCCGTCTGCGTCGGATGTCCGCTTTTCTTTGATGGACGTACCTTCCATGGCCCTGTTCTGCAATGAGGGGTAGGCTTCGGTATCTTTACGGGATTCCTCAGTGGTATTTGTCCCTCCATCTACAGCATGATGGGTTCCATTATTGCCCGATTTACCTTCGCCCTCTTCTTTATTCTCTTTCCGGGCATTGGTATCACGGGAGTCTGTGGGTGTTCCTTCCTTTCGGTCATAGGCGACGGTCGCAGGACTTTCCCTTTCCTCGGTATTCGCATCCGGGCTATTCATTGTTTTATCCAATCCTTCGGCTCTGTGATCGTCCACAAGCGTATACTTGACTTCCCTACTTTCTTCTTCCCCGTACGCTGATGCCAATATGGGATTTGATGGTAGCCTGTCGGCCCTACTCCCCTCTTCCCTCTTCCCTTTTCTGCTCTGGGGCTATGTCCGAATCAGGACACTTTAGTGTCTCATCGTGGGATATCGGCCCGGTAATTTTGGCATGCCCCCTTATTTTCCATCGCGGTAACTCCTTTTGAGTAGTTTGGGAATGGGCGATGGGAGGTCTCTATATCATGGGCAGAATGACCTTTGCCTTCGATTGTCCGTTCGTTTTTCTTGGCCTGTGGTTCCTGTGGTAAACTTTTTGTGTCCGTGGAGATAGTGGATGCGGTATCCGGCTGTACATGCCCTTGAGCCTCTTCTTCCGGTCTGCTATTGATTTCAGTTTTCGGGAGCTGTTTGTTTCCGGTCTTTTCCTGCGATTGTACGAGGACTCGCTCGGAGGAGTCCCGAGACTGAGTCGGATACTTAGGCAGTAGTAGAATACCCGCAGTTCCCAGTAACAGGATGAGTACAACGACTGTGAAGCGATAAACTTTATATCGTTTTCGGCGGTCCAGTTCATTCGAAATATTCTTCCAAGCATCAAAATCAGGCTGCTCGTGATAGTGGCGCATCTCTTTCGAGAATTTGGATTCGAGAAAATCCTCAGGTGGTCGATTTTTCATAACTCGAATAAGTTTGCGGTATTAATTGAGTATGCAATATTTGCTTCGCCCGTGACAATTGTGATTTGGAAATCCCTTCTGATACATCCAATTTTTCGGCTATTTCTTTATGGTCGAAACCTTCAATGACATATAAACTGAACACCATCTTGCACCCCAGTGGCAAAAGGTCTATCAATATCATCCGTTCCTGCATTCCCAGATTATTGAGGATATGATCGTGGTCCCGGTCAGCCACGGCGATATCCTCTTCTGTACTTAGGTAATGAAGGTATCATTTATTCTTTTTGAAATGGTTTATGGCGGTATTGACGGTAACTCTGGATATCCAGGCATCCAAAGATTGGATGCCTTTTTGTTTCTTCAAAGAAGTAAATATATTGATAAAAGCATCCTGCATCACGTCTTTGGCACTTTCTGCATCAATGGAATAGCGCCGACAAATCCCCATAACCTTCGGGGCACATTCATAATAGACCCGCTCTTGTGCGGCTCTATTTCCTTTTCTACATGCTTTTATCACCTCTTTCATAGAAAGAAAACCGCCGAAGACCGCCGGTCCTTCAACAGGCAGTCTTAATAAATTATACTATCTGTTTACTCTGTGTGTGTGTTTAGTTTGCAACCTGTAGGGTGACCTTAGCTTCGACACAGTTACCTCCGTTGGCATCACAGATCTTGTAGGTGAAGGAATCCGTACCGTTGAAACCCTGGCTGGGCTTATATCCGAAGGCCTGTAAAACAGCGTAGCTTACCTCACCGAACTGTGCATCGTCCATTACTTCGATGGTGAAGTCAGTGATACTGCCATTGCACAGCTCATCATTTTTCAGTATTTCCTGACCGAGATCAAAGTATACCGTACCCGTGCCGCTCAATTCATCTTCAAACTCCGCGTTGGTAAAGGTGAAGGTATCGTCGTTGGCGGCCACCGTGCAGTTACCGTTATCATTACCGGATACTTTTATACGAACCGTTGCGTACGTTACTTCCTGAGGGTTATCCGTACCGCTAACACTATACAGCAGCTCGTCCGTACCCGAGAACCCAAAGGCAGGGGAATAATAGATGACATTATTTTTCATCTCCGCCGGACCGTTGGCCGGACCGGCAACAATAGTCAATGAGGAAGCATCCACTCTGTCGTTGCAAATCTGGTCGTTTTGCAGCACATGAATTTCAACTTCATCCTGTCCCGCTTGCATGGTCACCTCATCGAATTCGGCCCCTACCTGACAAGCGTTATCGTTGTCGGCGACACTGAAACTGATTTCCCCACTGTTACAGTCATCTCCCTGACAGATACGGTAGGTCAATTTGTCAGTACCTTGCTTGAAATCTGCGTTGGGAGTGTATTTCAAAAGTGCTTTCTCCAGTATTTCCACTTCTCCTTTCTGGGGAGCTTCGGCAATACTCAACTGAACTGTGCCACTGAGAGAAGAAGCCTTCAGCATGTCCACGACTACGGGACCTTTGACTTCCCTGGAACTCAGGCTAACGCCTATTTCCTGTGCTGTATTGGTTTCTTCGATAGGGGTTACGTCTTCATTCAGGTTATCACAGGAAAACAGTGCGCCACCCAAAGCGATTGCCAATGCTAGATTCTTCATGCGGGTATTTATTTCAAAACTTTTCATTTTATTTATAATTTTAAGATTTTGGTTTAAGTGTTTTAGTGATGCGCATACAATTATAAGTAAGTAAGCTCCGGCAAAAGGTTGGAATGACAATCAAAAAAAATGGAAATAAATAGTAAAGCCTTGTATATCCGACGAATTTGGCAATAAGAACAACCCTGATCTAATCGTAGTGTTCCAGACCTCACCACTGAAAAACACAATTGATACCGTCGATCCCCTCTGTGTTGCCATCGTGGACAAAAGCCGTTTAACCCGGATCATGCGTCAGAACTTCGTAGCGAGGGTTTAAATAGCAATAAATCAATGAGTTTTCTTGGATTCAGCGTAGCACCGCTACGGTGAATTCAAAAGACGCATTCATTTACTGATTTGAAGCCAGTTAAGTCCGGAATAGATTTTCTAATGGACATTTTGAGATAATTGCAATAAAATCAGTGGTCCAAGTGAGGAGGCTTTTGTATTATTCAAGGTGACTGGACAATGCTTGTCACCTACTGACTTTTCAGTAGTTTGCGCTTGCAATAGAGGGAGCAGACTTAGAAAGTTATTGATTATTTGGGATTTTATCTACCATGGGCATAGTCTGCTCAGTTCCCGATGATCAACAGCCAGGCCATAGCAAACTGGAATCCGTTTCTCTTTCTCACTTTGCGGATACGCTCCCTTGCCTCTTTTTCCGAACCCGAGTCATAGGTGTACAGGTAGTACATGCCCGTCTCCTCTTTGGTGCCTACCGATACATCGTATCCGGCTTCTTTCATTCGGCCCGCATACTTTTGAGCATTTTCCAACTTGTCAAAAGCTCCGACCACTATGTAAAATCCCATCCGTAAATAGGGGATGCCCGATGGGTCTATTTTTAAACTACCGCGATGTTCAAAGGTACGGTACCGGTCTATCTCAGCAGGGGCGGCCCTATTCCGGCCCCTATCATTGAATCCTGACCAACGCTTACTGTTGTCCTCGGCCTTGGTATCCTTCTTTTTGGTACTGTCATCACTGAGTATGCCATCATCGGCCTGATTGCCTTCACTGAACTCAAAATCATCGCTGACACTTTGGTGCTCTGCATCGGTTTCGTTTTTAGAAGAAGTCCTCTTTTCTTTGGTCCTTTTATCTTTTTTTCTTTTTCCAGATTCGTTTCTTTTTCTCTTTTTCTCTCTTTTTGAACTGGCCGACTGTATCTCTTGCGCTTCCTCATCTGTCGGCAGCGATGGCTCATCGACGATAGGATTTTCATCGGATTCTTGGTATAGATCCATATCGGCGGCCTCTTCCGCTTCCAAATCCTCTAGGTAGCGGTCGGGAATCAGGGCATCGTCTTTTCTCTCTTTGAGGCTTCGCTCGGGCCTGTGGTGTTTTCCTATAATGACATGGACCTGTATCTCATGGGTACCGCTGGGAACACCCTTTGATGCTAAAGCTCCGAATTCGTAGGCATAGGCGATACGGTAGCGGTCTTTCACTTTTGTCCCGAACAGCGCTGCGATGCCGTCGCCCTTCCGAAAGCTGGCCCCCGCCCAGAGAACATCTTTAAAATAAGTGAGAAGACTTACCTCCAATTGTCGACGTGCATCCCCCCCAGCACGGTATAGTAGAAATGGCTGAAAGCTCAGGCCGCTATCCTCTCCCTGTGGAGACCTATAGCTCAGGGCAACTATTTTTTCTTCCAGCGCATCGATTTCCGGTGAACCGAAAGCAGTGGTCGTATTGACCTTGGTTCTGAACAGTTTTGGCAGTGCAAAGCCTAGGTCAAAGCCTTTGTAGTGGTAGTTGATACCGAATCTTCCATCGATGAAGGTGCTCCTGCCCGTAGCCTCCAGCAGTGCGGGATCGTCCAAGGGTACCGCATCTCCCAAATCCAATCGGTTCCCGTTGATGCCTGCCGAGATGCCAAAGTTGAAGCGCTGTCCTTTACCCAGATCCAAATGGTATACCACATTGCCCAAGATCCTCGAAGAGGTCAGCAATACGCTGGTCCCTGAAGCTGCGGTAAGTCCCAAAGAAAGTTTTGGGGCTACGGGATAGTGAAAATCAAGGTTCGATACGGTCGGTGCATCCTCTATCCCGACCCACTGCCTACGATGTGTCAGAAAAAGCTCCATTCTGTCATTCGCCCCGAAATAGGAAGGGTTGTACAGGGAGGGGTTGAAATACGACTGCGAATAGGCGGGCGACTGCTGCGCCCGGAGACTGCCTACCGTACAGATTATCACTATAAAAACAAAAATCCCATTCAATAAATACTTCATATCCAAAATCTTAACGCACTATACGTACCCCTCCCGAACGAAACACTTCCCCATCTTTGGAAATGATATAATAATAGGCTCCCTCACTCAAAGGTTTTCCGTTGAAAATCCCATTCCAATCATTTTTGTAATACGGCGCCTCATATACTCTATTTCCTGATTGATCGTAAATGGACATGGAATGATCGCTGATCTGCTCCACATTTTCAATCGTCCAAAGATCATTGTTACCATCACCATTCGGTGTGAACAGTTTGGGGATGACCAATACTACCTCCTTTACTTTTTCACCAAAAGTATTGACTTCCAACATATCGCTGTAGTCACTATTGGCCGGGCTACAGAGAGTTCTGACCTTACAGAGGTATAAAGTACTTGGTTCTCGAAGGGTCAGTAACAGTTGGGTGTCATTGGTCTTAAAGAGTTCGCCATTGATATCCACCTCATAGGATACGGCCAAGGGTACTTCCTTCCAAGTCAGTAAAAATGATACGTCACTGATATCCGTGGACCTTAGTCCTTCGGGGATAGCGCAGTCCTCTATGATAGTCTTTACTTCAAAAGGTCCTGAGAAAGTACTCGAACCGCTAGCACAATTGGCCGATACCCTACAGGTATAGGAGGTTCCGGCGGTACGCCCTGTCACCTCCAATTCCGCTTCCATAACGGTAAACTCCTCTGCTCCTATCCGTACTGCATAGGAAACTGCCCCTGGTACCGCTTTCCAGCTTAGGGTGAAGGTATCGGAGGATATACGAGTAGCCTGTAGGCCGCTCGGGACATTACAGAAATCCTTGCCGTTCGTTGTGATATCGACAGTTGTAGTGTAAGCACTGAAAAGGCCTCCACCACAATCGGCCCTGACCCGACATCGGTAGGTAGTGTTCTCCTTCAGCCCCGTAGCCGTGTAAGTGGCCTCATTTACCGTAGTGATGACACCGTTGATTTCCACATCGTAGACTTTCACTCCGCTGACCGCATCCCACATCAACACGAAACCGCTGGTACCCACTCCGGAAACGTTCAGTGCTGTAGGAACATCACAAGTAACAGGGGCCAAGGTCTTCACTTTGATTTCTTTACCAACGGCACTGCCGGCAGAACCGCAATTGGCCTTTACCGTCACCGTATATTCGGTCCTTGGGGTCAATCCACTGGCGATATGGTTTTCCCCAGTTACGTTTACGGGTGTACCGTTGATATCAATGGTATAATTTACGGCCCCTGCACTTGATTTCCAGTTCAGCTCAAATCCATCGGTACTGATATTGGAAGCGATCAGGCCTATGGGTTCCTCACAGGTAGGACTGCTCTTGGCAAAGGGCTTTGCCGTAAAAAGGCCGCGACCATGGGTAGCGACCGCAACCAGGCCATCGGCCTCTCTGTATTGGAGCATATCGCAGCGCACATTGGCCAGCCCCGTACTGGTGATGCCCCAGACGGGCGAAGCTACAGCTATATTGTCTATCGACCAGACCCCCATCTCAGTGGCCAGAAGTACCTGATCGGTATCATCGGGATTGTACAAAGCCCAGCGAATGGGCATATCGGGCAGGTTGCCTTCACGGCTCAGCCAAGTACTGCCGCCGTCTCGGGTCTCCCACACCGAGTTGACCCCATAGCTGGAGTAGGTTATCAATAATTGCCGATCGGAGTTACCTATGGCTATACTGGAGATATAGGCATTGGGCAGTGCCGGTGTGGTGATATTCGTTGTACTGGGCGAACTGCCATGGGCATCGTCCACGATATAGACGTCTCCAAGGTCATTAGCAAAAAAGACACGGTTATCCGTGTAGGGCGACACCGTTAGTGCCGATACTTTTCGATTGTTGATAGGGATGGACAGTGTGTTTTTAACAACCGTAGTTTTATCGATATCGGAAATCCTGAAAAATTGATTTTCATTGGCGGCAGCATATAAGACATTGGCCTTATTGTCATAATCGGTAGGATTGATGAAACGGCCCGAATTTTCATCGCTGATTTCGTCAAAGCTCAACCTTACCCCTCTTCTGGTGGAGCGAAAGTGTGTATTGAATACGTAAGAGGTCAGCTGAAGATCGGGATTGTCCTGATCGATATGACAGAAGGAACCATCCCCTCCGGTAGCTTCGGTAGTGGCATTGACCCCTATTGATTCAAAACGCTGGGTACCGTTATCCTGTGCACCGGCGAGGAAAAAATTATCATCGCTGACATTGGTCATTGCCGTGGCGTAAAACTGGGTGACATTATATCCATTGTTCCTTGGTGCTACATCGACCGTGAATCCGGTGATAGCAGCATCGGCCATATTCGGTGAGTAAGCCACCCCACCATCATTACCAAAGATAAGACCGTTTGCATTACTTGGGTCAAAGTCCATAGCATGCTGGTCTGCGTGCAGATAGGGTGCGCAGGTTCCTGTCCAGTAGGCCATCAAGCCCCATGTAGCGCCCCCATCAGTGGTTTTATATACATCTATACCTCCGGCGAGCAGTATATCGGGATTGGTAGGGTGTACTTTCAGGATCAGATTGTACCATGCCTGTCCTCTGGTAAAGTCCTCGGTGCCCGGGGTCGTACAGTCATTTTGGGCGAAGTACTTAGGTGTAGTGATACTGCTCCAGTTATTACCCCCATCGGTCGTTTTGAAAAACCAAGCCACATTACTTCCATCAGAGGCTATGGCATAGACGCTGTTCGGGGAGGATGGAGAGGAAGCAATTTCGATTCTTTTGCCGCCAGGGGCAGGACTGATATCGTTAAATGTGCTGCCATCGTCCAAGGATCTGTACACTACTCCCTGTCCACGATTCCTGGCACTGATGTATATAGCTCCATTGGACGCAATCTCAATATCGTCGATGAGGCCTGTCTGTGTACGGACCCAAGCCATACCCCCATCGGTCGAGCGGTATAGCCCTGAGGTCGTGGCGGCCAGTACTGCTCCCGAAGTGGTGACGGCTATTTTCTGTGTATAGTAGAAGCGCCTATCATTGGTACCGGACAATTGGCTCCATGTAGCGCCGCCATCAGTGGTCTTCCAAATCCCTAGCCCTCGTGCACCACCGTAAGTTTCTCCCGTACCGAGATAGAACGTCTTCGGATTACCGGGGTCATAGGTAATACAGCTAATGGCCAAGTTGGACCAAAAGTCATCGACAGCCACCCATTCTGTACGGGCATCCTTGATATTATTGTTGTACCAGAGTCCTCCCGTAACTCCACCTGCCCATACTTTTTGAGCGCTGGCATCGTTAGGGTCGAACATCAGCGCACGGGTTCTTCCTCCGATGTTATTGGGGCCCCGCTCTTCCCAGCTCACCCCGTCGATAGCACGGTAGGCTTTCCTGTCCCGTATCATCTGCTGGACATATAGGTAAGATTCCCTACGGACATGGTCGGGGATAACCCCTTTGGTATTGACGGTCATGTCCAGCTCATGCAATCTTCGAAGGTCGGGCCTATCGTATTGTAGTGCTTTTTCAAGCTCCATAGGATCTAGGTCCGAATACTTTTCCTGAAGCTCGGTATAGGATAGCGGTTTCCGCTCCACTACGTTCAGCGTACTTATCGCTTCTTCTTTCGGTGTACATCGCTGTAAAGCAAAAAAGGTCGCACAACATAATATGAGGTGCTTGCCCATTTTTGCCACCTTACTTTCTAAAAAATCAACTCCTTTCAAAATTCGTCTTTATTATCCTATCCTTAACTACCTGTTTTTGAACGAATTCGCCCATGAGAAAGTATATCAAAGTGGCATGAAATTAAAGATTGGTAAAAAAAGGCCAAATTCTTACGTATAAAATCATAACAAACTCATTATCAAATAACTATACTACAATATAAGTTATTTAGTTGGCTTTCAAAACTTCCCGAAAACAGTAGGCCCTCAGTCTTAACCCAAAATATCCATTAGAAAATCTATTCCGGACTTAACTGACTTCAAATCAGTAACTGAATGCGTTTTTTGAATTCACCGTAGCGGTGCTACGCTGAACCCAAGAAAACGCACTGATGTATTGCCATTTAAGTCCTCATGACGAAGTTCCAACGGACATTTTGAGTTTAACCCAAAATGATCAATAGAGAACCTATTCCGCGCATAAATAGCTTCATACCGGAAGCTTTGCCCACCTGCCTTCATTCACCATAGCGGTGCTATGCCGAACGAATACAAATGGCCGGTATTTTGCTATTGATACGCTCATCACGATTTCTATCGATTATTTTGGGATAAAAAAATAATGCCGGACTTATGAGGTATCTTCACAGGGCCCGACATTATCACTACCTATCCGCGTCTATCCATCTCGGTACTTACCTCACGATAACACGCTGTATTTTCGTTTCACCTAGTGTATTGATTTTCAGGATGTATACTCCTGGTGTCATCGGCCTTAGGGGTTCGATGATGGCCAATGCCCTTCCCGCTCTGGTTCCGGATAGATTACCGGAGTATAAGGGCTTGCCCAACATGTCCATGAGTTCCAAGTCCACCGCTTGTTCGTTTACCACTCCCTCAACCAGAACGTGGAACCGTGTACCATCGTTAGGGTTAGGGTAGACCTCTAATTGTAGCGGGTAGTCGGATACATTTTGCACCAGTATAATGCCAACATAAGCGAACTTACCGTTGTAATCGGTCTGCTTCAGTCGGTAATAATTGTTACCGATAAGCGGATTTTCGTCCCTATAGTCGTATATCAGTGTCCTACTGCTATTGCCTGCACCTTGTAGCGTGTCGAGGACCTCAAAGTGTATCCCATCGGCCGACCTTTCTATGGTAAAGAAGTCGTTATCCTCTTCGGAGGCTGTAGCCCACTCCAGAGCGACCTGCTCATCGACAAGTTCTCCGGCAAAGCGAATCAACTGTATCGGCAGTACCTTGATACCCGCTGCGGTGAAGTCACTGAAGGAAGTGAGGCCGGGCCAAGTGACGGTGTTTGATGCCACATCCACTGCGGGTCCGATGGTGAAAGGGAAAGTCCCATCGTATTTACCACCGAGATAGGTACCCTCATCGCCCACGATATCGCTATCGGCATAGGTGTACTCTACATTATAGTCCGGATTCAAAATCCCTGTAGGGTTCAAGGTCCAGTACCGAGTGATATAGTTATTGGTCTCTTCCAATCTCAACGCCGGATGCCGAACATCTTTCAGGTTCATGGTCAGGCTAGAGCTGGCAAAGTTACCGTTGTTCAATGTCACTGCAAAAGGAGTATACTCCACCGCATCTCCCAGTGGGAATGCATACGTTGTAGCGTTGACTACTTTCCAGACCACATTACCTGTCGCATCCGCTTGGATATAGCTGGCGGTAGAGCCGTTGACAATGGCCGAGGCCGCCGTATTCTCCACCATAAGGTCGAAGGCCCCGATGTTCAGCAATCCATTGTTCAAAATCAATTGTTCTACTACCTGTACATCTCCATCGATCATGTTCACCTTATTGGAGGCCTTGTCGATGACGAGGTTGTAAAATACCTCCGTATTTCCTTCTTTATCGATATTCTGCTCTTCGGTACCTGCAAAGGTAACGGTGCCTTGATTGACATTAAAGGAAGCCGCCGTACTACTGTTCCAGTTACCGTAGAGTTCGATATTGTAATCGTTGGCCCCATCGGTATCCAGTGTAGGGTTACCTGTCAGTACCAGGTCATTCAGTACAACGATATCACCACAGAGTGTTTTTACTCCTCCCGACACGGTCAGGTTGTAATAGGTCAATGGTTGTACACAAGCAATGTTCGCTCCCGAGTAATTGACCGTACCTGTAGCTGCTTCGAACACTCCCGTACCGCTCACCTCCAGCGAACCTTCGGTCAGGGTCAGTACATGCGTATCCAAATTCAGGTTACCCCCTGACTCTACGGTAACACCTCCGACGGACACATCCGCAATGAGCACTACATCGTCCAGAACGGTTACGGTTTCCGTCGGTCCGGGTACATTGATCAGCCAGGTAGCGGGATCATCCCAGTTTCCATTATTGATACTGACGTTCTTCGCTGCGGCGAAGGTGTATACATCTCCTGCCTTGAAGTCGTATTCTGCCCTGAGGAAGTTACCGAACCGGTTGTCCAGCTTCACAAAGTCAACATTGTTGTCGGTAAAGTCACCATCTCCATCCGTATCGACCAACATAAAGAATACATCGAAGCCGGCATTCGGGCTGGCAAATCTTGTGGTATCCACAGCGATTCTGATTGTTCCGATATCTCCTTCTTCATCGATGATCCACTCTCGCTCTACCCTCTCTATGAAAGGCGCGATGGGCGATTCTGTCGTACTCCAAGTAGTGATATCTCCCCTGTCATGTCCGGATAGGATGAAGTCTCCATTATCCAGATCGGTAGGATTATCGAATCGCAACAGCCCGGAACCTTGAGCGACTACGTGGGAGTTGGTCGCATCTTCCCGACCGATACCAAAGACCTCATCATCATGTGTCGCCTGATAGTCATAGATATCATCCGCAATGGCGATGCCATACTTAGCCGCAAAATAGTTATTGCTCAGCTTACGTTGTGCGTCGTTCCAGAGGACATTGAATGAAAGGAACTCCATAATACTGCCTTCAAAGAATTCGTTATTGGCATCGCTGGAGCTACCGGCAAAACGAGCTCTGTCCACGTTACCACCTATCTTGGTGTTGTTATGGCTGAACAGTCTACCGACCCCCGTCTGCGTACCCACCAGTGCTCCGTTTTTATACCCGGAGATACTGGTATTGTCAAAGTCATACTCCAAGACGGCATAGACGACCTCATTGGGCGTGATGCCCGTAGATACTTCTATGGAATTATAAGGAGTGGTACCGTCTCCATCGTCGGTATTGTTGTATATGCCATAGTATAGGTTACCGGCTTCGATATACATCAAGATACCCCTTGTTCCTCCTCCTTGCTGGAAGATGGCCTGTCGCGTGGTGACGTCGGCCCCTGCCTGAAAAGCCATCACAATCGTCTTTTTCGTAAACGGCCCACCACTGTTCAGTAGGTTGGAACCTGGGAATTCGAGTATCGAGCTTGTCCCATCAAATACCAGTACCGGGCGGCCATTGACCGCGGCGGCACTCATGGCATCCCTATAGCGTGCCTCACTACCCGTGACCAAGGTATCCAAATTCAGGTCATTACCGGACACATCGTCCCAGCGTACGACAGCATCATTGTCACTGGCCAGTGTTATCCCTGCATCGTTGTAAACTGCATTTTCAGATTTCAGCCAAGTGCTGTAATCGCCATCATCACCTACACCGCCAGGTCCTAAGATGCCCAATCCGTCGTCATCGATGATGGTTACGGTATAGGTAGTATTTGCTCCCAAAGAAGCAAAATCGGCTCCTGTAATGGTAATTTCTATGGTCTCGTCCACTTCTTCGATCTGATCGTTGAATACGCTGAACCGCAAGCTGTCCGTTTCCGAACCGGCGGGTATCGTCAGGGTTCCCGGCGTTGCCAAGGTAAAATCAATACCTCCATTGATAGCCGTAGCACCGCTGACCTCATAGCTCAGGACAATATCCTTACCGGATGCCGAGGAGAGTTCTATACCCAAGTCCAGGGGAGAGAAACTTTCCGAACCGTTACCACTTGTGGTGGCAAACTGTACACTGGGCATGGCATCGTTATCAAAAATGGTGTAGACAAACCCGGTCCCTGCTCCTAAGTTGGCATTGACGGGATTGGATAGGGTTACCTCTATCGTTTCATCATCTTCATCCAATAGATCATCCGTTATGGCTATGTTGAACGTATTCGTCAAATCGCCCGCTGGAATATTGACCGTACCTGTGGCCAAAACGAAGTCCGTACCTTCGATGGCACTTCCTCCCGTCACTGTATAGTCCACAGTACTGACATTGACAGCATCTGTAGTATTCAAGGTCACTTCCAGCGTTACCGAGGTTACTGCTTCATCTCCATTGGCACTGTTGGCCGTAAATTGAATGTTTCGGCTGTTATCATCGTCATTGATGGTGTAGGTATGGGTTCCATTGACACCGATAATTGCCCCTACATCAGGGTTGGAAAGTCCGATGATCACTGTTTCGTCCAGCTCTACTTCGGTATCATTGACTATGGTCAGGTCGATATCCGCTGTGGTAGTGCCTGCCGGAATGACCAGTGTGCCATCCGCTAGGACGAAATCATCTGTGGCCGTCGCCGTACCTCCCGTTACTCCATAATCAACAGTGAAATCTGTGGAAGGGATATAGTTCAGCGAAGCACTGATACCTATAGGAGAGACCGTCTCCGGCCCATTACCTGCGGCTACATCAAACTGTACCGCAGGGTTGATCAATGCAAAGGTAAAGTACTTATCACCCGTCAAATCCACGCCTGTCAATACAAAATCGCTTCCAAGGACTGCCATTTCGGTAACCGTTGCCCCTTCGCTAAAGTCTCCATCATCATCCATCAGGAAGGCATATACCGCCGTTCCGAACCCGAAGGGTATAGGGTCGAGGTCGGCCGTGTTCAGTGTGATATCCAGACGTCCAATGTCCCCTATCTCATCGGCGCGCCATTCCCTACTGACTCTTAATATATTGGGGTCATCGTTGGGTACTTCGCTGTTGACCCAGCCTTGATTATCTCCCGGTATCACCTCGTTGATGCTACCGTTATCATGACCGATGAGCAGGTAGTCCCCATCGTCCAGACTAGTGGGGTTCTCTAAGGTAACCACTCCACAACCTTTGGCCTTGGCATGGCTATTGGTCAGGTCCTCACGGCCTATCCCGATAATTTCCCAGCCGTGCGTATCCTGATGATCGTACATATCATCCGCTACTGTAATATTGTATTTGTTTCCGAAGTAGTTGTTGACAATCCTTCGCTGGGCATCATTATAAACGATGTTGTTGACAATGACTTCTCCTATATTACCCGTAAAGCTTCTGCCACTTCCGCCACTTGGACCATCGTGGAAGATGGTACCTCCTTCGAGACCACCGACACCGATATTGTCCGGGTGGTTGAACAATCTTCCCGCATCGGGCAATACTCCGAGGAAGTCACCGTTCAGGTATCCGCTTACTTCTCCGTTGAAACCCAGTACCGCTGTGGTATCAAAGTCAAACTGTAGCATCGCGTAGTAGTTCGAGTTCGGATTTACGGGCGTGTTGACACTGGATATAAATCCTGTCAGGGGCCATGGTGTTGTTTGTCCGGCATCATCATCTCTCTGATTGTAACCGCCGATGTACAACTGTCCGGCATCCAGATAGATGTTCAATCCTCTTACTCCACCACCTTCTTCGTAGATGACCTGACGGGTAGTCACGTCTGCGGAGGTTCTGAAGGCTACCAGAATGGTCTTCTTATCGTATGGACCTCCGATATTGATATCTCTGGAGTCGGCTACGCCCAATCGCTGGTCGAAACCGTTGTCAAACTGTACTACAGGTCTCTCGTTCCAGTTACTGGAGGCATTGTCAAAGAAAGTGGGTCGCTGGTCACCTGTCTGTGTTGCATCGTTACCGTTCTTTGAAATATCGGGCCATACATTCATAAAAGTACCATCGGTATTGCCCATTGCTTTTGTCGACTTCAACCACATCGCGGTCTGAGTTTCCAGATCGGCAACACCGCCGGCACCTTCGAAACCGAGTCCATCATTATCCAGAATAGTGTAGGTCAAATCGACATTTGTTCCCAAGCCGGCGTTGACCGGTGAGGAAAGTGATAGTACTATGTCTTCGTCCGACTCGAAGTCCGTGTCATCAATAACGGTAAACCTCAGGCTATCGCGGGTACTTCCCGGAGGTATAACGATCAAGCCATCGGAGAACACAAAGTCCGTATCGTCCGTCGCCGTTCCGCCTGTCAGGGCATAGTTGACAGAGATACTTTTCGAAGAGGGATTCGACAGTGTCACAATCACATCTACCGTCTGGAAAGTCTCCGAACCACTGATGGAAGCTTCTTCAAAAGCAATCGTGGGTTCCAGATCGTTGTCCTGGATCGTATAGGTAAACGTGGTCGCGGTACCGATAGTAACACCATTACCTCCAGTGAGTGATATTTCTATGGTTTCATCGTCCTCGTTCAACAGATCATCCGTGATAGGTATGGACAATGTTTCCGTAACGTCTCCTGCGGTATAGCTGAGTGTTCCCGAAGTCAGGTCGTAATCTTCTCCTCCATCTACTGCGGTGCCTCCCGTGATTTCGTAGTATACCTCCGTATCCAATGTACTGGGATTACTTAAGTTTACGTCTACGGTTGCGGGTGTGAGGTTCTCTGCGCCTGTGGCCACCGTTAGGGCAAAGTCAGCTTTGATAAATACATCGTCATCATTAATGGTAAAGGTGTTGACCGTTTCTGCTCCTGCTACGGCCCCTACTATATTGGAAAGCTCCAGGACAACGGTCTCATCTACTTCTACTTCAAAATCATCTATGGGCAAGATGGGCACCTGGGCAGTAGTTGTTCCTGCGGGTATGGTAAAGTTACCATCCGTAAAAGTATAGTCAGAAGCCTCTGTGGCCGTGCCTCCGGTTTGTGCTACGTCAAAAGTGACCTCAAAAGATAATGGGAAGTTCAGAGCGACTTCTACCTCGGCAGGGCTAATGTCTTCCAGACCATTAGAGGTAGCCGAACTGAACGCTACCTGAGCAGCGATAGCGGCAAAGGTCACGTAGTCACCGTCGCTGAGGCTTACGTTCTCTGCGGAAAAGGCGATGTTGTCCATACTGCCCAGTGGGATGAAGGTGACTCCGTTCGTGAAATCGCCATCGTTGGTGATCATGGCCACATATTGGGTGAAGCCTGCACTCGGTGTAGCTGTGGTACCGTCGGTATGATAGGTCAGCGTGACCTTACCTACCTCGTTGGTCTTGCTGATGCGCCACTCTCTGGCAATACGCTCTAGGTTGTCTCCGGGTACTTCGGTGGCCGTGTAGGTATCACTGCTACTACCGTTATGTCCGAAAAGGAGGTAGTCGCCATCTTCCAGGGCGTTGGGGTTGGCCAGGGAGAAAAGTCCCGCCGAACGTGCCGCAGTGTGGAAGTCACCTGAGGCGACCTGACCGATACCGGCCACATCCTCCCCGTGGTTGAGTTCATGGGCATAGAAGTCGTTCGCAATCGGCAAGGCATATTTCGCTGCCAGGTAGTTCTCCACTAGTATTCTTTGGGTTTCATTGATGGCACGGTTGTAGGCAATAACTTCTGCCATATCTCCACCGAAATAATTGTTGTTATCAGTGGACATATCGATGTCCGTACCGATATAATAGAGATCATCTATAGTGTTCGGTACAGAAGTAGGATTACTATTGGATATCTCCCCGAGTGTAACTCCGTCTACAAAACCTTCGAAATCACCATAAGTGTCACTGGACCCGTTCCTATAAGCTCCTATGGTCCACTCGTCGAGGTCAAAGCCATCATCGAAAAGACGATTGCCATTGCCAAAGCGTATCGAAAGGTCGGACTCGATGCCGTACCTTCTTTGTGCACCTGCTGTTCGGGCTTCATCACCTAGATACAGTCCTACATTATCCTGCCCGGCATTTATCGTGGACTTGGCCACGATGAATACGGTAGATGCTCCGGCACCGGAGATTCCCAAAGAGACATCGCCTCTCAAGTAGTCGCCATTGGTACCGCCATTATCGTTAAAGCGTACTATAGGCTTTCCGTTCAGTTCGCTATCTACAAATTCGGGTTCCTGCCCGGAGATGAGGGCCTGTCCGTTATGCGTGTTGCCGGAGAAGTCGTTCCAGCTGAGCACTTCATTGGCTCCTCCAAGAACAAAGTCTTTGTCACTTCTGAGCCATAGGCTATTGGCGATGGCATTACCTACACCACCGGGTCCTGTAGATCCGATTTCGTCGTTATCATATACCGTATAGGTAAAGGCTGATCGTGCACCCAGGAATGTATTGGTAGGCGCACTCAGTTCGATGGTAATGTCTTCGGGAAGTTCCACTAGGATATCGTCATTGACCAGAAGGGCTATGTTTTCCAATACGCTTCCGGAGGCGAAGGTCAGTGTGCCACTGGCCAGTGTATAATCGGTACCACCACCGGTAGCTGAGCCTCCTGTCACCGTATAGTCAACTGTAATGGTGTTGTCCGCAGGTGAGGAAAGCTCCACTGCTATAAATACGTTCGTATTGGACTCATCTCCTTGTGATGCTGCACTTGCGAACTGTACCGAAGGTGGGTTATCATTGTCCTGGATTGTGTAGCTAAAGGTAGTACTACTGCCCAGATTGGCATTGATAGGGTTACTCAATGTGACGATGAGCTCTTCGTCCACTTCATCAAGTATGTCATCGACGATGCCGATGCTGATAAAAGTAGAGGTGTTACCTGGAGCTATAGTGGCCGTACCGGCAGCGAGGGTATAGTCTACACCACCGCCTGTGGCATCACCGCCCGTGACCGCATAGTCTACCGTGATAGGGTTCGTCATATCTACATCGCTTGTTCTGATAGTGGCAGTAACGGGACTCTCGTCCTCCACTCCCTCTGCCGAGGCAGTCACGAATTCTACTTCGCGTGGGTTATCGTTATCGATAATGCTATAGGTATGTGTGGCCTGTGCACCGATGGTCCCCAGTGAAGGATTGGATAGGTCGATGACGATAGTCTCCGATGCCTCTACTTCGGTATCGTTGATGATGGTCAGTAGCATGGTAGCAGAGGTACTGCCCGAGGCAAGGGTCAAAGTACCGGAAGTCGTCGTATAATCCGCGGGTGCACCGGCCGTACCGGATACGTTGAAATCATAGTCTACGGTGACATCAGTAGCAACGGGATAGCCCAGACTGACTTCTATGGCCACGGGTGTGACCGACTCGTCACCTGTACTTTCGCTCAAGGCAAACTGTAGCTCGGGCCTAATGGTCGCAAAAGTTACGTAATCGCCCTCGTTCAGACTGATGTTGTTCGCTGAATAGACGATGTTGTCCATTGTGGATAGGGAAATATAGGTCACGTTACGGGTGAAGTCCCCATCTGTGGTGACCATGGCGATGTAGTTGGTGAAGCCTGCCGTAGGGACAGCCGTTGTACCGTCTGTGTGGAAACTGAGGTTCACTGTACCTACTTCGTTGGTTTTATGGATACGCCACTCTCTCGCGATGCGTTCCAGGTTTGTACCGGGTACTTCCGTGGTCACATAGGCCGATGCATCGGCACCATCGTGTCCAAAGAGCAGGTAGTCTCCATTGTCCAGGGCATTGGGGGCCGACACTTCGAACAGTCCTGCCGAGCGGGCAGCCGTATGGAAATCAGCGGCTCCTACCTGTCCTATACCGGCGACATCCTCTCCATGACCCAGCTCGTAGGCATATCGATCATTGGTGATGGGCAGCGCATACTTCGCGGCCAAGTAGTTCTCTACGATAATCCTCTGAGTCTCGTTCAGCGCACGGCTGTATACGACCACCTCAGCGATGTCTCCTTCAAAATACCTAGATCCGAAACTTCGATCGCCGCCTATGTAGAACAGATCATCTGATGTATTGGGGACGGAAACCGGGTTTGTACTAGCGGTCTGGTTTAGGGTCGTGCCATTGACAAACCCTTCAAAATCACCATAGCCCGCACCTGCGGTATTCCTAAATCCACCGATTTTCCAGTCGTTGATGGTGAAACCGTCATCGAATATACGGTTACCGTCATTGAAGCGTACTGCATGGGCTATCTCCAAGCCGTAATGCCGTATTCTATTCGATGTACCCGCCATGTCTCCTATATAAAGGCCGGTACCGGCATCGTCCCTCGTGCTCTTTGCCACAAAGTATACCGTAGCGGCTCCCCCACCGGAGATGCCCAAAGAGGTATTCGCTCCCAAGTAGTCTCCGTTGGCATTATTGTCGTCATCAAACCTTATGATAGGTTTTCCATTGAGTTCTCCGGTGATATAATTGGGGGTCTGTGCCACTGTTGTGTTCGCGGCATTGTTGTTATTGCCGGAGCGGTCTTCCCAAGTGGGCACATCGTCTCCGTTGGTAGCTGCGCCCGTGCCGCTGTCCGCACTTAGCCACAAACTGTTGTCAGTGGCATCGCCTACACCACCGGGACCGGTAGAACCTATGCCGTCATTATCATAGATAATATAGTTGAACTCACTCACGGTACCTAAGGTGGCATGGGTCGGTGCGCTCAATTGCAGGCTGATATCCTCTGTCGCTTCTGTATCGCTATCATCGTTGATCATCAGCACAATATCCTGTGTATCGGTGCCGGCAGCAAAGGTCAGCACACCGTCGGCCAGTGTATAATCCGTCCCTCCACCTGTGGCCGTGCCGCCCGTTACACTATAAGCTACGGTAACATCGTTATCGGATAGTGCCGATAATGTCACTTCCGCTGTAGCGGTGGTTATGGACTCTTCGTTTTCGAGTCTTGCCTGAGCAAATTGCACTGTCGGCGCATCGTCATTGTCCATAATGGTATAAGTGAGGGTCGTATTGGCTCCCAAGTTAGCATTTATGGGATTACTGAGCATGATGGTAATGTCTTCGTCCATCTCGTCCAGTACATCATCGATGACCGTCAGGTCGAGCGTAGTGGACAACTGACCGGGAACAACCGTAGCTGTACCGCTGATCAGCGTATAGTCCGTACCTCCGCCTGTGGCCGTTCCGCCCAAGATGGTGTAGTCTACGGATACGGGATTTGCGTTATCGATAACGTTGATCTCTATTTTAGGGGCCGGTATATCGATACTTTCATCTCCCAGGATGTTCGTTTCTTCAAAAGCGATCGTTCTTATGTTATCATTATCCTCGATGGTGTAGGTATGGGTCATGTTCGTCCCTATACTGCCTATAGAAGGTGATGAAAGCTCGACGACCACAGTTTCCGTGGTCTCTACTTCATTATCATCGATAATATCCAGATCGATCGTAGCATTGACATCACCCGACGCAAGGGTCAGCATTCCATCGGTATTGGTATAGTCGGCGGGCGCTGTTGCACTACCACTGAAGGTATAGGCTACGGTCAGCTCATTGGGCATAGGATAGTTGAGTGCTACCTGTAGGGCGACCGGGGTGGACGACTCGTTTCCACTGCTCTCGGTCAGCACAAACTGCACTTCGGGCCGCACTGCCGCAAAAGAGATATAGCCCCCTTCTGTCAGCGCAATATTGTCCGCACTATAGATGATGTTATCCATTGTACTCAGTGGAATGAAGGTAACGTTATTCGTAAAGTCTCCATCGTTGGTGACCATGGCCATGTATTGTGTGAAACCGGACGATGGAGTACCTGAAATACCGTCCGTATGATAGCTTAGGGTCACTGTACCTACATCATTGGTTTTGTTGATGCGCCATTCTCTGGCAATTCTCTCCAGGTTTGTACCGGGAGTCTCCGTTGTCGTATAGGTAGTGGCATCGGCACCATCATGTCCGAAGAGCAGGTAATCTCCATCCTCCATTGCACTGGGATTGGCGATTTCGAAAAGGCCCGCCGAGCGAGCTGCTGTGTGGAAGTCGGTGGCACTGACCTGACCGATTCCTGCGACATCATCACCACTTTCTGCTTCGTAGGCATAGAAATCGTTAGTAATAGGGAGGTTGTATTTTGCCGCGAGGTAATTTTCCACAATAATACGCTGCGTTTCGTTCAGTGCACGATTGTATACCACTACTTCGGCCATGTCTCCTTCGAAATAGCGACCACCACTGTTGATGTCCGCACCGATGTGGAAAAAGTCATCAGAGGTGTTCGGTATGGCGGTTGCGCTGCCATTACTTATCTCTGACAGGGTGACTCCATTGACAAAGCCTTCATAGGCTCCATAGGCGTCTCCTGTTTGATTTCTAAACCCTCCTATGGTCCAATCGTCCAAGGTAAATCCATCGTCGAAGATACGGTTACCGTTATTGAAGCGTACCGCAAGGTCATACTCCAGTCCATAGTGTCTCATCAGGCCTGCCGAGCTGCCGGCATCACCGATGGATAAACCTGTACTACCATTGTCACGGGTATTTTTAGCTACAAAGTACACCGTAGCGGCTCCTGCTCCCGATATCCCCAAAGAGGTATTGGCTCCCAGGAAATCGCCATTGCTATTGTTATTGTCATCGAACCTGACGATAGGCTTACCGTTCAATTGGTCAGCGATATAATTCGGCCTTCTGGTCGGTGTAGCGTTAGCGGCATCGTTTCCATTACCGGACCGGTCGGACCAAGTAGGTACATTGGCACCATCACTGCCCGGGAAGGCGCCCTGATCTGCCCTGAGCCATAAGCTATTGTTCGCTGCATCGCCCACGCCACCGGGACCTGTGGAACCGATATCATCATTATCAAAAATGGTATAGGTAAAGTCGGCGGTGGTTCCCAAAGTAGCATTGCTCGGTGCGCTGAGCTGTAGTAGGATGGTCTCCGGAGTCTCTGTATCGGCATCTTCATTGACAGTAACGGAGATGTTCTCCGAAGTGCTTCCTGCGGAGAATGTGAGCGTACCATTGGCAAAGGTATAATCGATACCTCCACCCGTGGCCGTGCCGCCTGTCAGCGTGTAGTCCACAGTGACTTCTTTCTCTGATGGAGAGGAAAGCGTCACCGCTATGCCGGCAGTGGTTACCGACTCATCGTTCTGTAGGCCGGATCGGGCAAATTGTACCGTAGGCGCGTTGTCATTGTCCTGAACCGTCAGTGCAAACTGTGTCTTTGTTCCCAGGTTAGCGTTTACGGGATTGCTCAGTGCAATGAGGATGTCCTCATCGACCTCATCCAATAGGTCATCGATAATCTCCAGATCCAAGGGTATGGATAGATTACCTGCCAAAATGGTAGCCGTACCACTGGCCAGGGTATAATCGATACCTCCTCCTGTGGCCGTACCTCCTGTAATGGTGTAGTCTACGGATACGGGATCGGACACGTTCACCGCGTTGATCTGTATTACTGGGCCGAAAGTACCTACAGCTTCATCCACAACGTCCGTAGATCGATCAAAGGATATCAATGTAGTGTTATCATTGTCCTCAATGGTATAGGTGTGGCTTGATACTGCTCCCAATGCACCTACTGATGGAGAGGATAAATCGATACGTATGGTCTCTGATGGCTCTATGTCCGTATCATTGACAATGGATAGGGCTATATCGGAAGTCCGTGTCCCTGCGGGAATGGTCAAGGTACCTCCACTAGTGGTATAATCGGCAGGATTATCCGCGGTACCCGCGATGTCGAAAGTATAGTCCACCGTCATATCGGTGCTTATGGGAGAGTTCAGCTCGACCGCTATACCAACGATGGTATTGGACTCGTCTCCGCTGCTCTCCATCTGTACAAACTGGACTTTTGGACTGAGAACACCAAAGGTGATAAAGGCTCCATCGGGTATATCGACAGTATTGACTACGTAATCGCTACCATTGAATGCCAGAGGAAGCTGTATGGCTCCAGAGGAGAAATCACCATCGGCATCTACCCAAACGACGTATTCACTGAAAGTAGCGGGCAAAGTCGGCAGTGCCGAGAAGGCCAGCGCAATACTGGTCGTACCCAGGTCGGTACCACTTTTGTCCACTCTCCACTCTCTGGCTATCCTTTGCAGATCGGCAGCGGGTGTTTCTGTAGTGGTCCAAGCTGTGATGTCACCACCATCGTGACCGAAAAGCAGGTAACTGTTATCTATCAGGTTATCGGCATTGCTTATTTTCATTATCCCAGCGGATTGTGCTGCCGTATGCAGGTTGGCCGCATCGATCCGGCCTATACCGGCCACGTCCTCTCCATGGCTGCCTTCGTAAGCATAGATATCATTGCCCGATGCGGATATGTCTATCGCATATTTGGCCGCTAAATAGTTCTCCACGATAATTCTCTGTGCATCGTTGAGCGCTCTATTGAACACAATGGCCTCTGCCATATCTCCATTGAAGAAGCGGTTGGAAGTAGTTCTGGCAACATCTGCTCCTATAGCATACAGCTCATCTATGGTATTCGGCACACGAGTACCATTGGAAGTGGAGGCGATTGTTTGGGCCTGACCATTGACGAAACCTTCATAAGCTCCATAGTTATCTCCGTCGTTGTTCCTGAATCCGCCGATTTTCCACTCACCTACTCCGAACCCATCTACAAAACGTTGGTTACCGTTATCGAAGCGTACGGTATGGTTACCTTCGATACCATAATACCTGACACGACCACTACCTCCCGTCGTTCTGCCGATGTATACGGCGGCATCCTCACCGGTATTGGTAGCATTGGCGACGAAGTAAACGGTAGCAGCACCCGACCCGGAGATTCCCAGAGAAACATTGGCACCCAAGAAGTCTCCGTTCGTGCCTCCATTATCATCAAACCTCAAAACGGGCTTGCCGTTAAGGCCACTGGCGATAAAATCAGGTTGTCGGATCACTTCTGTGTTCTGTGCATGGTGACTGTTTCCCGACCTGTCGGACCATTCTGAAACATTATCACCATCAGCATAGGCAAAGCCTGTTTGGTCGGCCCTAAGCCAAAGGGTATTGCTGCTGGCATTTCCCACACCGCCGGGGCCAACGAAACCATCGTCATCATTGTCAAATATGGTGTAGGTCAGCGTAGTATTGGCACCTAGGACAACTCCTGTAGGATTACTGATTTCCAAGATGAAGGTTTCGGGCAGCTCCAAGTCGGAATCATCGTTTATGAATGCCGTGATATTTGCGGTAAGGTCGCCCGCCGGTATGGTCAGCGTACCCGAGGGTAGCTCATAGTCCAGTCCGGCACCATTGGCCGCAGTACCTCCCGTGATGGCATAGTCCACTGTGGCATCTACTCCGAGTACTTCCGATAAGCGTACCTCGATGGTAATGGGAGAGTTTCCTTCCGAACCCGCAGAAGCGGCCGTGGCAAAGGCTATGTTCGTCAGTGGGTCACTCTCATTAATGGTGTAGGTATGCTGTACATTGGCACCCAATGTGGCATTGGTGGGTGATGACAGGTCGATAATGATGGACTCGCTACCCTCCTCGTCCAAGTCATCTACAATGGTCAGCATAATGTCTGCGGAGAGGTTACCCGCAGGTATGGTTACCGTAGCTCCTACCGTAGTATAATCGTCGGGGTTGGTCGCCGTACCGGCTCCATTGAAGGTATAATCAAAGGTAATATCGTTCAAGGAGGAAGAACTCAGGCTCACTTCAATGGCCACAGTGCCGTTCGATTCCTCCCCACTTGACACTACTTGCGTAAACTGTAGCTCAGGAGTCACGGGCGGTTGTGTCGTGGCAAAGGTCACATAGTCGCCATCGCTCAGATCGACACCACTGACCGAATAGTCAGTACCATTGAATACCAGCGGGTAGCGCAGGGCCCCCGATGCAAAATCGCCATCACTGTCCACCCAAATTTCATAAGATGCAAATCCACTGGGCAAGGTAGGAAGAATGGCAGGGTCCAGGGATAAGGTCGTGGTCCCCAGATCGGTCCCCGACTTATCGATTCTCCACTCTCTGGCTATTCTTTGTACGTTCGCTGCCGCGATTTCCGTAGAGGTCCATAGTGTGGCATCTCCACCATCATGCCCGAACATGAGATAAGCACCGTCCACAAGGTTACCGGCATCGCTGATCCTAAAGAGTTTTGCCGATTGTGCTCCTCCGTGTTCATTGGCGGCATTTTCCCTTCCTATACCGGCTACGTCGTGACTATGGCTTGCTTCAAAAGTATACCTGACATTGCCCGAAGCGGAGATGTCCAGGTCATACTTGGCCGCCAAATAGTTTTCTACAATGATTTTCTGTGCTTCGTTCAGTTCTTGGCTGAAAACGATGATTTCGGCTATGTCACCGTTCAGCTCCAGATCGGTATCCGAATAACCACCGATCATCGTCTCTCCCGGAAGTGTATTTATATAGGCGTTCAAGGTGGAATTGACCCCCAGCTCTACCCCTTCGAGAAAAGCCCTGATATCCGCTATGCTATCACCATCGGCATTTTGAACACTGAGCAGGCGAAAGTTGCTTGTTCCCATACTTTGATTGTAGGTAATATTGCCAAAAGGCCTGACCGCGACCTCTCCCCGTACAAGGTAACTCGCCCCAAAGCCCCCCTCACGTCCTTTGTTCAATTCAAGAAAGCCACTGACCGCAGTATTTATATTTACTTTTCCGACTATGAAAATACTCCTTCCCGTTGTTCCTGAGAGAATATTGGGCCCTGTCAACTCATCCGAACCATCAAAACGAACTACAGGAAGACCATTGATGACATTGGTCCTGTACAATGGTGTCTCAGCAGGGTCCGTCTGAAGGAAACTGGTGCCATTACCGGAATCATCTGTCCATGTTCCCACGGGATCGTTATCCGCAAAACCTGCCAAACCGTCCGCTTTTACCCACATGGGGTTGCTGGAAGGGTCACCGACCCCCGCAGGGCCGGCAAAACCATCGAGAATACCGTCGTTATCCGTGATGGTCAGCGTGTAGGAGTTATTGGTACCGACATCTGCATTAGTAGCTCCATCGATATTGATAATGATGGTCTCAATAGGTTCTATATCGGTATCATTGTTGATCAGCAGGTTTATATTGATTGTTTGACTTCCCGCTGGGATGGTCAAGGGACTCACTGCCGACAAGGTATAGTCCACTCCCGCACCACTGGCCGTGCTGGAGGCATCTACAGAGAAAATGACCTCGGCATCCGTTGCCAGGACATTACTGAGTGTTACTTCTATATCTATATCACTGACCGTCTCTGAAATGCTATTGGTCGTTATCGCGAACTCTACCTGGGCAGCAATCACTGCAATCCCCACAAAATCGCCTGCCTCGATGTCCACTGCGCTGATGAGGTAATCACTCCCTGATGGTAGCATCGGATACTCGGTCGTACCTCCATTGGCAAAATTACCATCATCATCGACCAGTAAAGTATAACCGGAAAAGCCCAAAGGAATAGCGGGAAGTGAGGAAGGGGCCAAAATAAGGTCCACATCACCGACTTCGCCCGTCTCGTCAAAGCGCCATGCTCTTTCCAGACGTTGGGTCCGTGCATTCGGTACATCGTCAGCCGTCCATATCATGGCCTCTCCGTTATGTCCAAAAAGCAGGTACTCCCCTATATCGAGGTCTTGGGCATTGTTGACCCTAAGTATACTGGCCGAAGCGGCATCGGTATGGCTATCGTCAGCAGCGAACTGACCTATACCCGCCAGTCCATCGCCATTACCGCTATCGAAGCGGAAGAAGTCGTTGCTCCCCAAGGTCAGGTTATACTTGGCGGCAAGGTAATTGTCCACCAATATCCTTCTGGTCTCGTTTATTTTCTCGGTAAAGATGATCATCTCGGCAATATCCCCTTGCAGATTGCTCCCCAACCGGAAACGCTGTGAGGAATGGCTCCCGTAGGAGGATGTACCCGCTACGTTCTGCAACAAGCTATTGTTCAGGTACACGGAGCGTCCCTGATCGCTTCCAGCGCTATAGCTCCAGATATCATAGGTGCCTGCTCCAGCGCCGGCACTGGCATAGGTGCCACTGAGCCTTGCTTCCGCACCGCAGCACTCGCCCTGCTCAAAGGCATAGGTAGCATTGATGGGTAGACTGGCGCTGAACCGGTCCGCCGTCAGTGGCGTCGTGCCGTAGCTGCTAGCGCTTTGTGACAGGTCATCGGCCCTGCTCACTACAAATACCGTGGTTTCATCTACGGGAAAATAATCGGTGCTCAATGTGTTTGTGGATATCAGTTCATTACTGCCATCAAAGCTGAGGGCCGCTTTGCCATTAAGTCCACCGCTGATAAGTGTCGGCCGGTCAGCTCCCGAGGCCAGAAGGTCCAATTGACCGATGCCCGCTTGGTTGCTCCAACCGGAAACGCGGCCGCTTCCGTCAACGGTCAGCCCATCTTCTGCACTGAACCATGACTTCAGGTGTGAGGAACCGTCCAATGCACCAACGCCTCCCGGACCTTGGTACCCCATGCTGAGGTCATTGTCCACTAGTGTGTAAGTAAAAACAGTGGTTGTCCCCAGTGTTAGGCCGGCAGAGGGATTGGACAAGGTCAGGACGATGGTCTCGTTAGTTTCCATATCGATATCCTCTATGACAGCGATAGTGATAGTGCCGGACAGTTGTTCTGCGGGTACGGTCAATGTACCGTCGCTCAGTATGTAATCACTACCGCCTCCCGTGGCCGTTCCTGACAGTGTGTAGTCCACACTTACATCTGTGGTTATGGGATTCGAGAGTACCACACTTACAGGGACATTCGGTATCGCTTCTGTTCCTACGTAGCTCGAAGTGGAGAATTGTATTTCTGCATTGTCATTGTCCACCAGTGTCAGTGTATGTACGATGGGTTCGGTCCCCGAAAGTACGGCATTACCTGGATTGGTCAGTGTGATGACGATGGTCTCGTCCCCTTCCACAGTGATGTCATCCGTTATGGGGATATCGATGGTCGTGGAGATAAAGTTGGCCGGGATGGTCACCGTACCGTTACCCAACACATAATCGTTTCCGTCCGTCGCTGTACCCGAAAGGGTGTAGTCCACCGTGGTAGGGTTGACGGGGTCGACTTCGGAGGGGCTGATGTCCACAAAGACCGCTACGGTACCTGCCCCTTCAGAGAAACCGGAAGTTGCTGTATTGAAATATATCTCCCTGCCCATGAGCGTAGGAGCCATAAGGCCGTGTTTTGCTATGGACCCGTTCTTCTTCCCTACATCCTTGGGCAACTCATATGCCGACCTTAGGCCTTCTCCCAAAGGGAGGTGACCACCGAATACCTTAGTGTATCCGCTAAGAATAAAAATGAAAATCACACTAATAGGAATGAACCGAAAACAAATCCTCATGACCTGAAAAAATTAAAGTAACCTTTAAGCGTTGAAGCTTAAATGAATAATTGAAACGAAATACTTAAAAAATCTATCCTGAGTAAAAAAATCCGTTCTGTTGAGAAAGGACTCAGAATCCACTGTGATCGATGGAAAAACACCGCACACATCACATCAGTCAACCATTAATAACAATAAAACCTACATAAGTAACCTACTGAGGCATCAATCACGATTAATATGGTAAAAATTGAACTTAGCAATTAAAAAATTGAACCTTTAACCGTTGACTTATACTACAAATGTACTAAATATCCTTAGATACGATCGACATTATACTATCAATGCATGGAATAGATCGATGGGCAGACCTCTTACCTCTACAAGTAATATATATATATTCAGCATATTAGCTGATTAATAATAAGCATTTTTCTATTTAAAGTCAAAGTAGCGATTTTTTTTTGCCAGTGGAGTTTTTCCTAATTATTGTAAAATAGGCCCCTATTGTTGGGGCTGTGTAACTTCAGTAACGTTTTTATCACTTTTTCCATAAACTACGTGTTCGGTATCTTGCTGGTTCTTTGTGCATTTCAACGAATTACGATGACCTCCGAACCCTCTTTTGCTACGGTTATCTTTCTTACGCCATTCATGAAAAAATACAATAATCTGCATATCAGTAAGTTAAGTGAAAATCATTCAAAATGAGTCGTAAATCTTAAGAATGTATTGCTGTTCTATGACGAGCAGTAAACCGGAAGGTATAGTAGACAAAAAGCACTTACATAAGTATTTGCATATTAAATATTACAATTAATATTTTTTCAATTATATGATTGTTCATTGATTATTACTCTGCGTGCAAAAAATCAAAATTTGCTCTTTTTGACAAAAAACCTACATGCTCTATTTGGGCAAATTTTGCTTTGAATCCTATTTCCTTACTGTTTCGTTTTGTTCTCCGAATGAAAATCCAGCTTCCGGCTTTACGTTTTATGGCCTTATCCATTCTATTTTCGTCTCGGCCCCATCCAGGTCCATGGCTTTATCCATACCTCGCCTAGACCTATGCCATTACTTTCTACAATCAAATAGAGGTATCTTATACAAACTTAGCTTTTAAAATCGCCTATCTTCCTGTTCTTTTTGCTTCACTCTGCATTGACAATCCTCGGGATAGCGTTGCTATCACTGCGGTTCTCGCCTTGATTGAAAAAAAATGACCCGAGGAATCTTATACGACAGTTGAAACCCAAATCTGTATTAGCTATAGGTTATCCTAAAAAGAGGGTCTTTCCGGCCTTGGAGTGTCTACCTTTGTCAGGATAAAATAGTTAAGTCCGTAATTGTTGATATTGTAATTATGGTAAGGAAGAAATATGGAAATGAGTTTAAAGTGACGATGGTAGAGTTGACCAACTCTGGTCAATCAATAAAAGAAGTTAGTGAAGAATACGGATCAAACAACTCAATGTTAAGGAGGTGAAGGAGGTAATACACCTCTAAATCCAGTGACTTCACCAAGAAAAAGGAACTTACAGAAGAAGAACAAGAGATCAAGCGTTTAAAGAAAGAGCTAAGGGAAGTTCAAATAGAGCGGGGTATCTTAAAAAAAGGCAGTGGGCATCTTCTCTCTGAGCGACAGGTAAGGTATCGGTTTATTGAGGACAATAACAATGTTCTGCCTGTTGAGAAGATGTGCAAATATATGAAAGTGGGCAGGAACTCCTATTACCACTGGTCGGTCAATAAAGATTTAGTAAAAGCACCTAATAACAAAGAACTTAAAGAAAAGATCAGGGCATTGTTTTATAAGAACAGGGCCGTCCATGGTTCTGCCCGTATCCAAAAAATGCCTGAAAGGGAAGGTCGGTTTTATGCAAGGAGCTATATGGCAAGATTGATGGGACTGCGAAGTATATTGAAAAAGGGGTTTGTGTCCACAACCGGCTCAGACCATAATTGCAAAACTGCGGAAAATGTATTGAACCCGGATCATGCATTGAAAAATCTACTGCTGATCTAAATAGCTGCAAACCGGTCGTTGCACTACGTTTTTTGATTTCACCATAGTGGTGCTATGCTAAATCCAATACCCCCCTGATTTATGGACATGTAAACCCTCGTTACGAAGTTCCAGCGCATGCCCCGGGTTGAAGAGAGACTTCACAAGCAACAGAATAGGGTTGAACTTTTTTGATGGCATAAGAAAATATGTTTCTGTCACGTATCGGTAACAAAAGTAAATTATCAATACCACATAAACAACACTTTTAATAATTGTTTATCACCCATCATTAATTTACATTTGCCAATAAACCACACAATAAGGGCTTTTTGGTACGTATGAGTATAGATTTCAACAATAAAATGGTTCAGGTTCGGAAGGATAAAAACCTTTCCAGGGAGCAGCTTGGTAAACTTATCGGAACGTCGGGTGCTATCATTGGACGTTACGAACGGGGGGACATGAAGCCATCTATTGAGATTGCCGCAAGGATTGCCGAAGCCCTGGAAGTAAGCCTAGATTATCTGGTGGGGTCTTCTTCCGTGATCGTGAAGGATAAAAAAATGCTCTACCGTTTGGAACTCTTGGAGAAGATCCCCGAAGATGACCGCAATACCATTCTTAAAGTAGTGGATTCCTACCTTAAGGAAGCACAGTCAAAGTCAACACAGGACAAACTGCAATAACAAAAGCCCCATCCGTCTCCGGAAGGGGCCTCTGAATACTTCTCGCAAAACGCGTTCAAAACGCTGTGCACGTCCAATCCTCGTTACAAACGAGGACTAGGGGGGGTTACCATTGACCAGATCGTTCATTTAGAAGGAGAAGTACCCTCAGAAGTAATATTTGAAGATAAGGCAGCTTCTGAACAGCTTAAATTGATCTCTCAGCTTAACGATAAGGACCGCTCGATTATAATGAGCATTATCGATACCATGCTTACCAAACAAAAATTCAGCGATTTCTTTCAGAGAATATCAGTAAATGAAAAAACGCCCAAGTCTATGACTTGGGCGTTTTTTACCTAACGGCACTGCACTGGTTGGGTTCAGATACTGTCCAGATCGACGGCGGGTTCCCCCACCTCGGGAGTGGCCCTTACAAGGGAATCGATGATCCTTTTCGATTCTTCCATGTCAATTATGGATGGGCCATTATACAAGTCCAACAGAATGGAATCCCCTTTATCGACCTTCTGACTACCGTTGAAATAATCTATCTCAAAACCATCCGACTTTGGGAACCTGAGATGGTGCCCCCCCGTCCGAACCTCTATTGCAAAATCACTGTCCAGATAATGGGAATAGTTGTCCTTCATCCTCATCAGGTAATCCCCTTTTGCCTCGAAGGAACCCCTGAGGACAAACCGTTTCCTTGTTCCGCCGGCAATGGCCGTATACCTCTCTTCTTCTTTAAGGTAAAAGGTGGTATCGGACAGGACCCATTTGATGGGGCCGGGGAGGGAATCGGGGAAACAGTGACCATCTCGGCCCGAGCTCCGGGGAAATACGACAACGGAGTCCTCACCGGTATTGAATACACTCAGAACAAGGGATATATGGTCATAGTCACATCTATCGTAGAATTTTTTAAGCCTCAGTTCCGCCCCGACGACCTCGCCCTCAAGGAACCCATTCTTTTTATCGATTGGGCCTATACAGTTCGTCATGCCAATAAATAAGGACAGCAGCATCAAGTTACTTAAAGACCTCTGGTTTCTCATTCTCCCCAAACGCATTGTTATATCTTTCAACATTACTATTGTATTTTCTGATATCTTTAGTTACTGATTCACTTTGTAAATATTCCTTTCCTTTACCGACTAGTTTTGCCACTCCTAGAGCATCCTTGATACGGGCTGCTTGCTGATCTAAATAACCAAATGTAACCTCTTTCATGTATTCCTTAAAATTAGCCGAACTCTTTTTGAATGATATTCTTTTGGTCTGGGCAATTGCAATTTCAAAATGGCTAAATCCATCATTCTCGAAACCATCCAGGTGTTTTCTTTCGTGAAACAGAACATTCTTGAAATTATAGTAATTGTCGAACAGAAATTCCCCGTTGCGGTTCAGCCCTACATTGACGGTCAGTTCCATTTCATGGCTTTTGGGTACACTCATTCCCTTGTCACTATCCGGGCTGTTCTCAATGATCACCTTGTCCAGTTCCCCGAACTTGTTGCCACTGAAAATCTTTTTTGTCACACTCTGTTGTGCAACCCTGTCCGCTTCATGAAACGGGACACTGCCCTGAAAGATGGGGACTTTGGATTCCGAATCTTTATGTACCTGTCTGAACGCCGAAAAATCTTTAAGGGTCTTGTCATTGGAGGAAATGATTCTCATCTCATTTGAAGTACCATATTTCCCACCATATCTCCCATCTGCAACATAATACCTTTCCAAGCCATCGATATCGATATTGGCCAATGGGCTGTTGCTGGCGAACTGGTAGGGGCACATCCTGTTTGCCATCGATGCGATGATAAGGTCGGTCAAGATGAAAAGCCTCTAAATAAAGAAAGCCCCCACCGTCTCCGGAAGGGGCCTCTCAATACTTCTATACTTCTCGCAAAACGCGTTCAAAACGCTCCACACCTTCAATCCTCGTTACAAACGAGGACTAGGGGGGTCATTCGAAAAACAGCTGTATCATATACTTAATGAACCTGTAAAACCAAATTGCCACAAGACAGGACAATACCACGGCAAAAAGACAAAGGGCAATCGACACAATAATCAAGCCCGTATTATTGGTCTCGAACAATGGGGCGGCCGAAGTACTATCGACTACATTTCCTACTGATATGTGTAACTTCATCTATTTGAGGAGTGAGGGGTTTTACAGCTCATTGGCTTCGATTTCAACTAGAGGTGTACCGCACCAAGGACAATAGGAAATTGGTGCTTCCATTTCTACTCGAATGTCGTACTTTACTTTGTTTCTTACAACAGATTTTAACAGCCCGCTTTGTTCTTCCCTATCTACAGCCAAACCTACTATCTTAAATGGGGCAAGTGAATTATTATGACTTTCGATGGAAAATCCTTTTTTCCCCCTTTTTTCGTGCCAAGATTCAAATCCTCTACAGCAAAATTTATTTATCATTGACTTTATATTTATTCAATTCGGGGGAAACGCTTTTATCAAACCTTAATTCTTCGTTGTATGTACCTGTCGCATGATCTAAATCCTTATAACGCTGTATTAAATTTTGACTATCCCATTTATCGAATACATCTTTGGGAATTTCAAATTCGTGAACATCACCGCTTCTATTCAATTTACCTACCTGACTCTTATCAGTTCCAACAGACAGATCACCATCAACCTTGCCGCCCTTCAATTTCCCTTTGTGAAAAACCTTGACGGTCATTTTTCTCTGTTTCATCGCCTCGTCGAACAGGGTTGCTTTATTTGGACCCGGTTTTGGTGCGATCCTTGATTTTTTCGGTAATCGCTTGTTGAATGCCCTGCCACCGCCCATACCGCTGATTACCGCAAAGACCCCTCCTAAAACAGCAGTCTGCTTTATGCTTTTATCTATTTCTGCCTTGCCACGCTCGGAATGCAGGAAATTGAGTATTCGTCCTTCCGTAAGAGGTTTCGACAGTTCCCCGGTTTGGATTTCTCCCCCATATCGAATACTGTTTTCACCAGTTACGCGTGAATCCGTTTCATAATAGATATTGATATCATACTGGATATACGGATTGACTTTTACGCTCGGGGTTCGGGAAATGAAATTGCCCCCCACGTTACCACTTACTATCTGTATATCCTTCTCTCCTGTCTTTTCGAGTACCGTTGAGCCGTTCTTGTAAAGGACATAGTTGTACTTTATCTCTTCCAGACCGTCCCTATCCAGGGCAACTATCGGCTTGTTCCCTGCAAACTGATAGGGGGTGTACCATGGATATTCTTTCGTGAGCGGGTCCGTACTGAGGAACCTCGCTATCGCGGGGTCGTAGATCCTGAACCCATAGTCGTAGGCCGTATTGCTGCCCCATTCCCCGCCGTCATCCCTTTCCTTACCGTTGAACCCGTAGCGGGATGAGCTCAGGCGTTTTTTTTCCGCATGCCCCTTTTTTCCATGGTGCCCCGGGAAAAAACACCGATATGTCCCTGGGCCCCCTGCAA
>CANLOE010000036.1 GCA_947492745.1 uncultured Cyclobacteriaceae bacterium
TCGTTCGGCATAGCACCGCTATGGTGAATGAAGACCGGTGGGCAAAGCTTCCGGTATGAAGCTATTTATGCGCGGAACAGGTTCTCTATTGATCATTTTGGGTTCAATATTTAGTTGTCTTCCACGTAGTGGACACTTATCCTCCTTTGTATTTCAATGCCCCTTCAATTCGCTATACATGTTGTATTCGCTTCCAGAGTGGCCATGCGGTATTTATGCACTCTTATCTTTCTGCCAAATTCGATATAAGATCAGTTGTTCGGAATCAAACGTGCCCTTTGATGACAAGTGGCTAATTGGGTCGGTGGCAATAAAGTTCCTCCGTAACTACCGAAGTATTGCTCAGCTTTGGTTCATATAGATGCCAGACACTCTACTATATAAATTCAATAAGAAAAAAAGTGTTCCTGTCCCTGTTACCGATAGAGCGGCAATTCTTGACTGAAAAGGTAATTACTGCGTCGATTTTGTTTAAAACCAGCAATACCAATCGTTTTCGATCGGCACAAAACTACTTGGCAGAACTGTGCCCTCCTGTACCCTCCTTTGAATGTGGAAATACCTCCGGCAGTAGAGCTGTCGATGCACCATGTAATAGGGCATGAGCCACAAAGGTACCTCTCACGGTACCGCCTTTCGGACACTATTTCCCTCTCCGTCCTTTAGTATAGTCTTCCCTTCGTCCAAGGATACATTCATCGTGCAGGTAAGGGTGTCCCGCCAAAATAATGAGAAGCCACTGCCAAGGAGAAAGGCCTGTTCTACTATACCGCTGGGCGAAGGGCCAGACCTGAGTGAGAGGTCCGGTAGGGGAAATCATTATGTGACCATTGGAGGTAATACCTTCCCGTATGCTCCGGGACACAGGTCACCCATTGTCACCGGAGCTTGTGCGCTCCCGCTGAAGGAACTCCAAAAGGCTGTCCAGTCGTAGGGACCTGTTCTTCAGGCGCAGACTTTCCTGAGCAAGCGCGTCCCCTACATCATAGAGTTCCGACAGATGTTCCTTCAGTTCACCGTAGGAGCATGACCCGAGATCAAGGTCCCTGATGGAACCGGTATCGGTGGGCACGATGTCCGTGAAGTCCAACAGTCCGGAAATATCCACCTCGGCGGAAACCAGTCCCAACAGCTCATCGGAGCTGATCCCGAATACCTTCGTAAGAAATGCGGTAACGTTCGCGCCCACCCTGACAAAGCCCTTCTCGTATTTGGCGATGAGATTGGCGCTGTAGTTCTTTCCCATTCCCTTGGAAATCACCGAAGCGAGTTCATTTGTGGTGAGGCCCGCCCTCTTCCTGTAGTATCTGATGCGTAGTCCTATCTCATCGCTATCGGGTCCAATACGAGTCGGCCGGTCCTCTACCGATCCCAGTTCCTTTCCAAGTTCCAGAACCCTACTTTTTACATTGGCAAGCACCTTCCGCATTTCCCTGTTCTCCTCTTCCATGGGTGCCAACAACATATCACGTAAGAACGCAACGTGCTCGTGCATTCGCTGTGGACCGTAACTACCGGTATCCTGCCGCTCCAGAGTGACCGATTCAACAATCTGTGGGTTATATTCCCACCATACCCTTGGCGCGGACCCGCCCAATAGCTCATCGGAGCTGACACCCAGTATTCGGGCCAGCGCCTTCAGTGTTTCCGCTGAGAACATGGACGTTCCCAGCTCGTACTTACCGATCATTGCAGGACTGAACTCCCTGCCCAGCTCCATCGATAGGCGCTGTGCAAGCTCCTCTTGTTTCATACCGGATCTATTTCGAAAAAATCCAAACATTTTATTCCTCAGATTATGTTAATTGCAAAAAACATGATATATTTGATTTATATGAAAGTTTGAAAATTAAAAAATTCATTTTTTGATGCTTTCAAAGGTACATTGATACCTGTTCCGCTACCCTTTGTGTACCCAAGAATGCAAATATAAGGGGACGGTACCTAATACTTTCAATTTACAGGGTAAGATAGACCTTTAAATCTTCAATGGGACAATGAATATACAGTTATGAAAACAGGACCAGTGTGCAGGGAAAATACGAAAGCGATGGGCAACTACCTGCCCATCAAGGAGGGCCATGGAATGGATGTCCTTATAGAGGCCCTTGGTAGGGTAATCACGGACCGTCATACGGTCCATCGCCTTACGGGATATTTTAGGAACAGAGTCATCGGCAAGGGCCTTCGGTACGAGGAAGAAGATTACGGCCTCAGGCTCTTCGAGAACCATGGGGCCGGAGAAATGATCGGTATACTTTTTTTTCAAGGGATAGGTATTCAAAACAAGGATAGAAGTGGATATACAGACAAAGATAGAAAGGTACAGGACCATTATCGTGCATTTGGACATCCTGTATGATCAGCTGGGAGTGGCCATCTCCGGTTATGGTAGGGCCATCTCACGGCACGGTATGCAGGTAGTGGAAGGTGCCGCTTCCTGCAGGATGGGTCCGGAAAGGATGTACGGAGAACTGGGCCATATCATAAACGATACAAAATGCTTTCTGGAAGAGGTACAGTTGAAGATAGAGGTAATCAGGAAGTGTTATAGGGTGTGGGTCATGATACTCGAAATAGAACGTGGCCTGAACTGAACTTATTGATCGGTTCAGAGTCGGAATAAATACATGTATGTACCTTAAAGGTAACTAACATAGTTATATGTATTAATTTTTGTACGGATATATTGTCCAGTGGGTCATCTTGGCCCATTGGTCAGGGACACGTTCATGGCCTTTATCCATTGTCCGATTTTTTTGGGAAACAAACAGTAACAGTATGGAGAAAATGCAGGAAGAAAGAACTGCCCTGAAGCTTATGTTCGATAAGTTGGGCGACCATTACAGTAGGGAAGGTCTGATGGATAAATGTGCACACCGGGAACATTTGATGGCAAACATACATATCGTGTACCCCGGGGACGGGGAACAATGCCTCTTTTCAGGGGAAAACTACCTGAGGGCATTGATTGATATGCTATATCCCCTACACGGCATCCTGATGGGCGGCAATTTTACGGATACGGAGTCGAAGTACTTGACGAAAATCGAGAAGGCGATAACCGGGCAGTTAATCGAGTAAATGACAATGCGGAAAGGGCCTTTGGGATTGGACGGGTCGAGAGACCGGGGCAGTAAAGACCATACGGAACTCATCCGTAGCTATAGAACGGTACTAGTGTACTTGGAAGTACTCCAGGGGCAGGTGGAGCTGATACAATCGGCACTGGAAATGTCCATGTCCGACTACTCATCTAGGATATATGGGAACGGGCATCACAAAGACGGTGGTCCCGATGGGTCGATAGAAAAACTGGAAGGGGATGCAGGTGCCATACATGGGTTCCTTCAGAAAAAGCTGGACAGGATAAAGGAAATAAGGGAAGGGTACGGGAGATGGATACGTCTGCTTGAAAAGAAGTAGGACAGTGGCCCGGGTCAGTGTGATGCTCATTGTCACCGGTAAGGGCCGGCCCGTAAGGACACCTATCCGGTTTTTGGCTTGGGTTGAGGAACGGTCCGCTCTTCTTTCGGGGGCGGGCCTTCCAAAAATCGGTGGCCGAAAGGTCATCACAATGGTTGAAAAAGTATTTATACGGTCAGGAGACCGTACAGGATACCATAATGGTTATGGTTTAGGGTTGTGTTTCGGTGCCGCCCACTTCCGAATGGGGAGTGGGCGCATTGCCGGACCAACGGCCCATAACACTGGATGGAAATACCGCTGTGAACCAGCGGTGAAAGTACCGTACGGGTTGTGCCTACGGTTTGAGCCGAGCGGCCCACTGCTTATTGAGGGTGGGCCGCTTTCAGGAAAAGCAGTCCACAATAACCAAAAGTCATGATACCATGAAAGAAAATGAAAACCGGGAAGGCTATATAACCCGCTACGGCCTTGAATCCTTCTTGGGAAGTGTTCAGGATGGAAGAGGTCATTGTTCTTAAGGGGGATATCAGGGTGAGCCTCTATTTCGAGAGCAGTGCCGGACAGATACTGCGCTCGGTCAGCTTCAAGTGCCGCAGCTCGGGGACCGTCATCAGTCTCTCTTTCGAGGAAGAAGGGGGCAAACTCTACCGGAAGGACAACAGGTTCATAGTTGAAGACTTTCTGAACATGCCACCTATCCATGGCTGGACCGAGCAGACCATCTCCATAAAAGGAATACCGATCAGGACGCAAAATCCACCGTGGCTGCAACGGCAAACGGCACTTCTGCACCCTGCACCATAGGGCGGACTACAGACAGAGACTGATGTGCCGGCTTGGGATAGGCGTTATCGGTGTCACTACCCCACACAAGGGTGCACTGTAGCTCCATGAGGAAAGATTGAATTCGCTCACTATGGGAGATGGGCGGAAGTTCCCATTCGACTTTGAGCGGTACACGAAAAAAGAGGATATAAAACCGGACATATAGGACCCGGATGTAAAACTACCATAGCAGATATTCCCTCTACCGATAAAGAGACCGAAACGAATAGATATACGATTATGAAAGAACAACACACAAAGGAAACATTACCGAAGGCCCCCAAAGGGTTCGCACAACTACGGACCCTCACCTTGGACTGGATGCGGTCCACGGGACCGCTGTCCTTCGAGGACGTGGAGATCGATGCATATATGGAACAGGTCAGGGCCTACCTGACACTGCTCCTGTGCGCAGGGGACCATGGACTGGAGGAACTGCTGAGGGAGGACGGGATGCGTACCCTGCAGTGCCTGCTCTGCCCCATGGAGGACCTGCTGGAGGTCAAGTGCGGGGACACAGAGGACACTTTCCTGCTGAGGAACATACATGCCCTGCTGCAACGTATGATGGTCCTGTGAACGGGCCGTAGGATACAGTAACAGACCCAATGAAACAGAATAAGGAAGACAGAATGCCCTTGCGGAATGCTGGGAAAATATCCGCATAGTCCACAGCCTAGCGGAAGGAAAAACAGGCTACAATAACCAAAAGCATGATACCATGAAAGAAAATGAAAACTGGGAAGGCTATATATCGGGCTACATAACCCGCTACGGCCTTGAACCCCTCTTCGGCAGTACGGATTCGGAAGTGCTGAGGATGGAAGGGGTCATCGTCCTCAGCACGGGGGATATCAGGGTGAGTCTCTATTTCGGGAGTAGTGCCCGACAGATACTGCGCCGGGTCAGCTTCAAGGGCCGCAGTTCGGAGACCGTTATCAGTCTCTCTTTCGAGGAAGAAGGGGGCAAACTCTACCGGAAGGACAACAGGTTCATAGTTGAAGACTTTCTGAACATGGCCCTGGTCCATGGTTGGACCGAGCAGGTCATCTCCGTAAGGGGAGTAATAATCAGGACCAAAATCCACCGTGGCTGCAACGGCAAACGGCACTTCTGCACCCTGCACCATAGGGCAAACTACAGACAGAGACTGATGTACCGGCTAGGGATAGGCGTTACCGATGTCACTACCCCGCACAAGGGTGCACTGCAGCTCCATGAGGAAAGATTGAATTCGGTCACAATGGAAGATGGACGTAAGTTCCTGCTCGACTTTGGGCAGTATACGAAAAAAGTGGATATGAAACCGGACATATAGTACCCCATTGGGTACATGTACTATTCCATGAAGGACGGAAAACGGTAAAGGTCCCCGGTAGATATGACCGTGCGGGAAGGTATTTATGGCAAAGGTCAAGTAGAACTTTTTGGACTTATTGAAGGTCAATACTTTACGGGCAGGGTATACAGTTCACGTACGGATGTGGACAAATAAGGGTCTAATTTATTTATATACGGATGTTTACATTTGAGATGCAAAAAAATCCTATTGAATAGTAAATGCATATCATTATTACATTGAGGGCGATTTTATGGAACGGAAGTTTAATTTTATGGTATCCGAGAGCATTGTAGCCCTTGGGTACCGAACCAAAACCACCTCCCATGAACCCGACCTATACCGTACCCAACAAAGCCTGTACCACAGACCGACATGATTTATTCCTGATATGAAAGGAAATCCGGCCACATGGCTTATGCATCGATTTTTTCATAAAACAAAAGAACCGTTCAGGACAGAGATGAACCGTTTTGAAAAATTTTTCCTAGTATTCATTGTTATCTCAATGACATATCTGCCCAAGGGTACATGCCGGGCAATGGGGGACAGTGTTCGGCACCCCCACAGAATGGCGGCCAGGATACATGCACTGCATGACAGGATACTGGACGAGGGCAGGACCGTGGAGACCCTGACCATGGACGACATGGCCAGTCTGCCCGTCGGTATCGTAAGGGACATCGGCGGTCAAAAATTCATCATCGCCATCGATGGGGCACGGTTCACCCCAAAAGGCGCTTTTTTCGATGCCTATATCTCGCTTCCCCTCCCCTTTTCCAACAAGAAAATGGCCTTCGCCGCCAAGGACATCGCCATCCACCCGGGTGGACTGGCCGCCAGTACCGATACCAAACTGACCTTGGTAGAGGACTCCCGGCACCGACTCAACAAGAACATCGAACTTGTCCTGCCCGGCAGCCCCTATGGCGAGTTCAACTACGTGGCCTGGGACTGTAGCGGTTTCAAAGAGGTCAACCTGAAGGGTGTTTTCGAGTTCGACAGGAACATGATCGTCCCGGACAGGGGTAACGGTAAAGTGACCGCTACCTTCGAGACCGTCACTGCCGACCCCGGCAACATCATGGCCTCGGTGAGCATATCCCCGTTCAGGTTGACCAAGCTGAAGGACCTGAGCTTTGAGGTACAGCGGGCGACCGTGGACTACAGTGACCTCACCGGCCCTCCGGGCATGGCCTTTCCCGATACCTATAGGAACGAATTCGATGGGAACATGGAACTATGGCAGGGATTCTTCCTTGAATCCGCCACCGTCCGACTACCGGAGGAACTGAGCCCAAGGACGGGAAGGAAGTCCATCGGTATACGGAACATGCTCATCGACAACTCCGGTGTGACGGGCGCCTTCGGTGCGGGCAACCTTTTCGGGCGGGAAGACGGAAGCCTGAACGGCTGGCCCTTCTCCATCGATTCGCTGGGTATCGTACTCGAACGGAACCGACTGAAGGGCGGGGCCTTCAAAGGTTCACTACAGGTACCCCTGTTCGATGGGGACAGCCCCATGGAATACGAGGCGCTCATCAGCCAGCGGAACGGGGAGACCGATTATCTTTTTGCCGTAACGCCCGGCAGGGAGCTGAACGCCTCGGTGCTGGCGGCAAAGATACAACTGGACAGGGCCTCCACCATTATCATAGAAAAGAAAAACGGCAAGCTCATGCCCTCGGCCATACTGCACGGTAAGGCCTCTATAAATGCGGGGACAAAACTGAGCGTCAACGAACTGGAGTTCCAGGACCTACACCTGATAACGGAAAAGCCCTACATCCTCTCAGGGGTCTGGGCACTCCGTGGCAAGGGACAGCAAAGGGCAGCGAATTTCCCTATCTCCATCAATAACGTCACGTTCGTCCATGACCAACAGCGGATGGCCCTGAACTTCGAGGCCGCTCTCGCACTGATGGACAGGGAGGACAAGGGCTTTGGAGCGACCACCAAGATAAGTGTAAAGGGCAAGATCGAAGAAACAAGAGTGGGCTCAGGGGAGCTTGCGGTCAATACCCAACAATGGAAATACGATAAGACCACGATAGATGATATCTATATCAATGCCAAGGACGGTGCCTATGAACTGGAAGGGAAGCTGAGCCTTTACGATGAAGATCCTGTATACGGAAACGGTTTCAGGGGACAGGTCAAGGCTTGGTTCCAGCCGGGCATAGGTGTCGATGCCATAGCACAGTTCGGTAATGTCGAAGGGCTACGGTACTGGTATGCCGATGCCGCCGTACGGCTCCCCAATGGAGCGCCCATCAGCCCCGGGATAGCTTTTTACGGATTCGGGGGCGGCATGTACTACCACATGTCCATGCAGAAGTTCGATGAAAGGGAACTGGCAAATGCCACCGCTTCGGGGCAATCGGGGCTACAGGTCGGTGCTTCCGCAAGTGGGCTGCAATACGTTCCCGGTGGCAGCACGGGCCTCGGCTTCCGTGCCGGGGTCACCCTGGGCACCCATCCTTCACCGACCCCCTTCAACGGGGATGCCTCCTTTGAAATAGCCTTCAACAGACACGGTGGTGCCAAGTACATTATATTCAGGGGCGAAGGCTTCTTCATGCAGCCCATTGGGAACCGGAGTTCCAAAGCCCCCTTGTACGCCGACCTGATGGTCTCCTACGATTTCAACAACAGGAGCCTCCATGCCAATCTGGACACCTACGTCAATATGGGATTGGTCAAGGGTATCCATAAGGACGGACTGGCAGGCTCCGCAGTGATGCACTTCTCCCCGGAGACCTGGTACATCCATATCGGTACACCCGACCGGCGCATCGGGCTGAACTTTCTCGGTCTGGTCAAGACCGGGGCCTACTTCATGGTAGGTAAGGAGATACCCGGGATGCCCACACCTCCGGAAACTGTTTCGGAAATCCTGGGCGGTGAGGACCTGGACTTCATGCGGGACGAGAACGCACTGGGCTCCGGGGCGGGCATCGCCTTTGGGAGCAGCATGGAGATCGATACGGGCAAACAGAACTTCCTGATCTTCTATGGCCAGTTCGGTGCCGGGCTGGGCTTTGATATCATGCTCAAGAACTATGGTAACGCGAGCTGTGCGGGCAGGTCCGGACCCTTGGGCATCAACGGTTGGTACGCCTCCGGACAGGCCTGGGCATACGTACACGGCCGGATAGGGATAAAGGTCAACCTGAAATTCGTCGCAGGGGAATTCGATATCCTTTCCATCGGTGCGGCAGCGGTCCTACAGGCCAAACTGCCCAACCCTATCTATATGCAGGGCATGGTCGGTGGACATTTCGATATACTCGGCGGTCTTGTCAAGGGGCACTGCAAGTTCAAGCTGCGCATCGGTGAGGAATGCGAGATTATCGGGGCCAGCTCCGTAACGGGAGTAAAGGCCATCGCGGAACTGAAACCCACCGAAGGAAGCGGAGAGGTATCGGTCTTTACGGCACCGCAGGCGGCCTTCAACCTTGCGGTGGGCAGGGAATTCGAAATGCTCAACAATGAGGGCCAATACAGATCATATAGGGTCAAGCTCGATCATTTCAAGGTCTTCCATAAGGGCAGGGAACTGAAGGGGGACATCGAGTTCAACGGGGACCGTGACGTGGCCATCTTCAATGCCTTCGAGATACTGCCTCCGAACGAAAAACTGGAAGCAGAAATCAAGATCACCTGGGAAGAGAAAAAGAACGGACGATGGATAGCCCTGTCCGCCAACGGAAAGGTGGAATCGGAAACGGAAAGGACCGGCTTCCGAACGGGGGAAGCCCCCAAGAACATCCCGGAAAACAATGTGGCCTTTGCCTATCCGGTACCACGGCAGTACAATTTCCTGAAAAGGGAACACCCGACAGGTTACATGAAACTGAAAATGGGCCAGTCCTACCTGTTCCGGTCCGGCGGGAACGGTCAGGCCTGGAAGTTTGCGGCCAGGTTCACGGCCGTGGGACTCCCGGAGGTCACCGAGGTGCCCCTTTCCTATGATGCGGGAAAGGCCATGCTTGCCTATGACATCCCCCGGGACCTGAGGAACGAAAGGGCCTATACCCTGGAGCTCATCAAACTGCCGATGGGGAACCGGGACATCGATGCCAATGTCAGGAGCGACAGCACTACCGTGGCCATGGGCGGGGGTTCGGTCAGCGTGGCCTCGAACAGTATCGAGGGTACCCTTACCCTGGGAGAGGACCGGCTGCTGCACACCACCCGTTTCAGGACCAGCAGGTACGACAACTTCGGTGAAAAGCTCAATGCTGCCCGTGGCCACAGGGACCTGGCCGCGATCGTTCCCGTCTGGAACATACTCAAGATGGGGCATTCCTTCACTGCGGACGAGCTTTTCGACAGAACGGAACTTTCGGGCTGGCGGGAACTTCCCGGGCTGGTACAGGTGGAGGCACTGCCCGACAACAAATGGTTCAGTGACCATATCGACCCGGTACTTTACGCCGATTATCCCCTGAACGGGACCGTGCGGATCGGTGACTGGAGGGCCGAACAGCCCGCCGGTGTCCCTCCGCTGAAAGGGGCCGTCAGCATCCTCCAGGATGAAGCATCCCGGGTACTGGAAGAAGGGGACGGTACGGGTGCCCTCCCCTCCATGGGCGGAAAGAGCTACCTCTCCTATGACATGGAGTACTATACCTATATGGACCATGTGGAACTCAGGGACAAGGCCTATGGACTATGGCTGGCAAACAGGGGCGGCACCAGGGTCCCCGGCAATTACGTCAATATCATGAAGGGCAGGTACAACATACGGATGACCTACACCCTTCCGGGACTGAACAGGGTAACGACACAACGGATATTCACCATCAAACGATGATCGAGAAAAGGAACATATGGCCAGTGATGATATGCGCGCTATTGCCCTGCATATTGTCCCTAGTGATGGCAGCGGGAACGGTCCGGGCACAACAGGCCCCGAAACCCGCCATCAGGGCCCTGGCCAGACCGACGGGGAGCAGTGTGATGCTGCGCTGGGCACCGACCACCCCCATTGCCTGGCAGTTGGGGAACGAAAGCGGTTATACCGTGGAGCGCTATACCGTTGAAAAAAACGGTGCGGACATTGCACGGAACCCCGAAAGGACCACATTGGGCAACGGCCCCTACCGGCCCCTGCCCCTAGCGGCATGGGAGGCCATCGTCAGGGACGATGACCGCGCGGCCATTGCGGCACAGGCCATTTATGGGGACAGCTTCGAGATGGTCGATCCCTCTTCCAATACCACCACCTTCGTGGACCGGTCCACCGAGCTGGAGAACCGCTTCAGTTTTGCCCTGTTCACGGCGGAACAGTCCGCCGAAGTGGCCGTGGCCTCCGGCCTGATGCTGGAGGACAGCGGTATTTCTCCCAACGAAAAATACGTCTACAGGGTATACCTGAGCACCGAAAACCCCGATTATCCCGTGGATACGGCCACGGTGTTCGTGGACCCCAATGAGGTCATGGAACTGCCCGCCATAACGGACATCAGGGCCGAATTCGGGGACAGGGCCGTACGCCTGAGCTGGGAGACCTTTTACTTCCGGCGCATCTACACGGCCTACCGGATAGAAAAAAGCGGGGACGGGGGCAGGACCTACACCCCCACCGGCGATGGGCTCCCCTTCCTGAACACACAAAGGGAGGGCAGCGGGCCTGCGCGCCGGGCCCATTACCTGGATTCACTGGCCGATAACGACAGGACCTACCACTACAGGATACGGGGCATCACCCCTTTCGGCGAAACGGGACCTGTATCGGAACCGGTCTCGGGGGAGGGTACGGAAGGCATTGCCGCCATCATCCCCGCCATCGACAGTGCCGCTATCGGACCTTCCGGTAGGACCTATCTGGGATGGCGTTTCCCCGAGGATGCCGGGGACAGACTGAAAGGTTTCATGGTCGCCAGGGCAGAAAAGGTCGATGGGCCCTACGAGATCATCACAAAATCACCCATAGCCCCTGTTTCAAGATCCTTTGAAGACCCTGCCCCAAAAACGGTCAATTACTATACCGTCAGGGCCATGGGAAAGAACGGAGAAGAGGTCAACTCTTTTCCGGCACTGGTCCAACAGGAGGACAACGACCCACCCTCGGCACCCCGGGGACTGAGCGGTGAGGTGGACAGCCTGGGCAATGTCACCCTGAAATGGTCGGGCAACGGAGAACCCGACATCCTGGGCTACAGGGTGTTCCGAGGGAACGGTCCGGATGAGGAATTCGTGGAGGTCACCCATGATATCCTGGCCCTGCCCACGTTTCGGGACAGGATCGCTATCGAGACCCTGACCGGGGAGGTATACTACAGTATCGTGGCCATGGACCAACGGTTCAACACATCGGACTACTCCCCGGTCCTGGAACTGGAGAGACCCGATGTGGTCCCGCCCGCAGCACCGGTCTTCACCAAAGTGGACAACAAAGCCGGCCAGGCCTGTCTGGAATGGCGGTCAAGCCCCAGTAAGGACGTGGCTGGGTATGTATTGTACAGAAAGGATGCAGGCAAAGCCATGGAAGTGGCCAGTTTCGAGGTTTTGGAAAAAGCGACCTCCTATTGTGACAAGGAAATTGCGGCGGCAAAGGACTATACCTATCGCTTGTACGCCATCGACAGTGCGGGAAACAGGTCGGGAGCATCCACTTTAGGGGTGACCACCTTACGGCACCCGGTCAAAAGTACCCTGAGCGTCAGAGCTTCCCTGGACAGGGACAAAAGGCAGGTCCTATTGGAATGGGGGCCGGGTAAAAAAGAAACGGACAGGATACAACTGTTCCGCGCCGTCGGGGAAGGGCCATTGCGCCTGTACAGGACCCTGGAGGGCGGCACCGACAGTTACACGGAAAAAGGACTGACCATCAATACAGTTTACAGGTACAGGATAAAGATTATATATATAGACGGGACCCCATCGGGATTGAGCAAAGAAACAAAGGTGGTCTACTAAAAGAAGAAGAGGAATGAAAGGATTGAAATTCACGGTACTGCTCATGGGCCTTTTCGGTCTCTGGCAAGGGGCCATGGCACAGGAGGGCAGCATCCTATTGGAGGTCAGGGCCATCCGTCTCAAGGGGACCACCTCCAAGTCCAACGAGAACAATGCCGAATATACTTTTGTGTTCGACCTGCCGCGTACGGGCAGGTGCTTCGGGGAAAGTGCCCGCCGGCTGGACTGGCACCACCCGGGCGATAACCTCATTGTTACGGGCTACCGGCAGCCCTTCAGTGATGGGCTGCGGATAAGGTTCGATGCCTGGGAGGACGATGTAGGCTCCCGCTGTCAGCACACGGCATCCGATGACGACCGCAGGACACATGATTTCGACATCTCTTTGACAGGATATGCTCCGGGCAGACCGCACCGTTTGCACCTTTACCTTGGCCCGAACTATACTGCTCCGGACGGGAACGGTGGAGGCGATTATGTGGCCGAGATCGAATTCTCCTATACCGTTCCCGTTCCCTCTGTTCCCACGCCGAACAAGTCGGGATTCTATTGTGAAGGTGAGGACCTGACCCTGTCCACAACAGTGCCGGGCCCGATACCTTCGGATACCCGCTTCCATTGGGAGTACCACATCATCGGGGACAACAATGTCCGACGGCTATCCAACCCTGCCTACTGTGGCGATGACTTCGGCAATGACCTCGCGGACTGCCGGAACATACTCTGTGACGTACTGGCCACGGACTGTTCCTGCTGTGACGAACCGCCCTATCTGCTCATCTCCGAACCGAACTGGGGCGACCTTGGCAGTAGTACGGGTACCGGGCGGACCGTGAGGCTCTCCGATGATATTCCCGGTCTGGCGGAAAGGCTGAAAGGAAGCAACCGGCAGGTCAGGTTCCGGGTCCGGGCATCTTCCGGGGCATCGACCAGTGAACCCAGTGCAGAGAGCGCTGCCATCGACGTATCGGCCCTGCCACCGACCTTCACGGGAACCTCCCGGACAAGGAGCTGCAGCAATGCCGCCACGGGAACGGTCACCGTGGAGGGCATCGACCATGCCTTCCCCACCTTCCGCTACTATATCTATGACAGGGCCATCTTTGAGGGCTGTACACACCCCCTGGACGGGGACTGTATACGTGCCGCCGTGGCCAATGGGGAATCCGCAGGGGGATCCGTTACGGTCGGGGACCTCGGGCCGGGGACCTATACCATGACCATCGCCAACCCGGGGGACAACTCGGGCAACTGTCACAGCTCCTTCGGGTTCGATATCGGTACCCATCCCGACCTGGCCATGGGCGAACCGACGGTATCCCGTGGGATCTCCTGTCCCGGGGCCGCCGATGGGCAGGTCACCGTGTCCACCACGGGCGGTACGGGCGGCCCACTGGAGTTCCGTATCATCCCCGAGCCGGCGGGGTACCGTCTCGTGCGGAACGTCTACTTCGTGGCCACCTTTACGGGACTGCCCGCCGGGGACTATACCATCACCGCCAAGGGGGGCTGCGGCCGGACCGTGGAAAAGCAGATCGCACCGGCGGAGCCCTCCAGGGTCACCGGACAGGTCGTGGGACTGTCCCCTCCCGATTGTTCGGACCCGGCCAATGGCAGGGCCCTCCTCAGGGCCGGTATGGGTTCGGGGCGCTACGACTTCCTACTGGCCCGCAACGGCAGTCCCCTGATAGGTAAGAACGGCACGGAAGACCCCGATTGGGAGGTCACGGGACTGGAAGCGGGCGACTATGTACTGAGCATCAGGGATGCCGAAAGGCCCGGCTGTGAGGGCTTCGAACAGAGCTTTTCCTTCCCTTCCCCCCGGGCCCTGGACCTGACACTGCGGGAGCGGTCCGACATCGACTGCCATGGCGGTTCGGGAAGGATCGTACTGGATGCCACGGGAGGCTCGGGCCGTTATGAGTTCATACTGGAGGACATCACGGGCGGAACGGTACGTACCTCTGCCGATGGGGTCTTCGGGGGACTGGAAAAGGGGAACTACCGCGCCCGTGTGCGCAATGACGGTGCCTGCCGGGACGAGAAGGTGCTCCCCGGTACCCTCACCATCAGCGAACCGCCGCCCTACCGCGTGTCACTTTCCTCCAAGAACATTACCTGTCAGGGAGAGGACAACGGTGAAGTGAGTGTCAATGTTTCCGGTGCGAACGGCGGCTACACCTACCAATGGCAGTTCGATACCGGCAGTGGATGGGCCGACCACAACCGCAACGGAGAGGGCAGGGGCGAGAAGATCAGAGAACTTTTTGGGGCCAGCTACAGGGTGTCGATAATGGATGCCAAGGGCTGTGCCCATACCTCGGAAGCCGTGAACATCAGCGAACCCGCCCGATTGTTCATCAGCTCATTGGAAAGCAACGACATCACCTGCTCCGGCGAGGAGGATGGTAACATAAACATCACTGCTTCGGGGGGATGGGGCAACTACAGCTATGAATACAGTACAGATAACCGGGCAAATTTCAAGAGGTTCGACCAAAGTACGGATTTTGGCCCGGGCACCTATCGGGTGCGGGTCAGGGACAGTGAGGGTTGTGAAGTATATCATCCCGAGCCTATCGTCTTTACGGCACCCGGCGAGGCGCTGAAAGTGGAACTGGAACTTTCCGACTACAACGGTTTCCAGGTTTCCTGTGCAGGTGGTGGTGACGGTTCCATCCTGGTGAACGCTTCCGGCGGGAACGGCGGCCCCTTTGACGGGGCAGGGTATCTTTTCTCGGTAGATGGCGGGGTCTTTAATGCAGAAAACCCCATTACGGGAATCGGTGCCGGGACACATCAAGTAGAAGTCAGGGATGGCAGGGGCTGTACCCGGTCCCTCACATTGGACTTTATCGCTCCCACCGTTTTCGGTATCGGATTGGTGGGCAAGGTCGATGTGGAGTGCTCCGGGGATTTCTCGGGCCGTCTGGAGGTAAGGGCCGACGGAGGTGTCACGCCCTATGGTTTTGCCATCGATGATGGGGAATACGGTACGGAACCGATCTTTGAAGGACTGACAGCGGGTACCTACACCGTGTATGCCAAGGATGGCAACGGCTGTACCTCTTCCTTGGAAGTGACCATCAACAGCCTCAATCCCGAGATCGGTATCAGTTTCAACACCACGGAGGCATCCTGTTTCGGTTATGCCGATGGCGGGGTAATGACCACCCTGTCCGGCGGTACCCCACCCTTCACTTACAGTTGGAAGGACAGGGAAGATATGAACGGTAACCTTTCCGGTATCGGTTCGGGATGGTATCACCTGACCGTAACCGATCGAAAGGGATGCCGGGCCATCGACAGCATATTTGTCGGGCAACCGGAGAACATCGATATCGGTGGGGATGTCACCCTGTGCCGGGAACAGTCCCACACCTTGTCAGCTCCACCGGAGGACCCCGGTACTCAATATTCCTGGTCTTCCGATAATGGCTTCGGCAGCACGGACAGATCGGTAATCCTGGAGCGGCCGGGCACCTATCAATTGACCGTTTCCCGGCCCGATGGGTGTGTGATGAAAGACGAAATGTATCTGAACTTCAATGACGTACTATTGGAAGCATACTTTTTGGGCGCAACGGCCAATATCATCGGTGACACATTACAGTTGGTGGAAGTCAGCTACCCCAAACCGGACAGTGTGCAGTGGGACTTTGGTCCCGGTGCCCTGGTCCACGATATGGATGCCGCATACCCCAGGGTCAGTTTCCGGGGTGCAGGCGACCACACCATTGCACTGACAGCTTTTCTCCGAGGGTGCGTCGAGACCATGGAAAAGACGGTCTCTTTCTATGCACCGGAGGATTTTCCCGCTCCCGACCGTGGCCCAGAACTGGGAGAGGTCGGCATCAAGGATATCAGACTGTATCCCAACCCCAATAGTGGGCAGTTCAGCCTGGAAGTGGAAATGCACCAAGTGCAGAGCCTGGCCACATTCATATACAACGTCAACGGCATCGAAGTGGCACGGCAGTCCGGGACGGATGCACTGTCCTACCTGATGAGCTTCGACCTGTCAGGGGAAACATCGGGTGCCTATGTCATGAAGCTCCTTACGGAGTTCGACCGGAGGGAATTGAGGATAGTTATTGAATAGTATCGAAGTGAGGACCATAAAATATATAACGATTATTGTGATATCGCTTATCGCGATCAATGCCCGGTCACAAGACCTGGGCAGTCTCGGCAAGGAGGATCCCGTAAAGGTATCCGGTGGTATCAATGCCACCGCGATCGGCTACACGGCGCAGGGCATCGACAGTAGGCGCGACCCTTACAACTGGTTCATGGACGGGAACATCAACCTGTCACTGTACGGATGGAGCGTGCCCTTCTCGTTTTCCTATAGCAACCAACAGGTGAACTTCAGGCAACCCTTCAACCAATATGGAGTGGCCCCCAGCTACAAATGGGCCAAGGCCTATATCGGGTACAACAACCTGACACTGTCCCGCTACTCATTGGCGGGCCATGTTTTCCTGGGCGGTGGGGCCGAACTGAGCCCCGGAAAGTTCCGCCTGACCACCATGTACGGCAGGTTGAACAGGGCCGTGGCAGAGGATACCCTGAACGTGGATAACGGGGTGCCCGCCTTCAAAAGGATGGGGTTCGGGATAAAGGCCGGTTTCGAGGATGCCGGTCAGTCCGTACATGTGGTCCTGTTCAGGGCCTGGGACGACATCGGTTCTCTGCCCTATGTACCTGAACCCGCAGGTATCCTCCCCAAGGAAAACCTGGTCCTGGTCCTGATAGGCCGCAGGCAGCTGGGCAAGCGTATCCACTGGAGCGCGGAATTCTCCACCTCTGCCCTGACCGAGGATACACGGTCCCCTCAGAATGAAAGCGGGGGATTGACGGGCAATCTCGGTGGACTGTTCACTTCCAGGACCTCCTCCGGCTACCATAACGCCTTCAACACCAGTCTTGGCTATAATGCAGACCGTTATTCCCTACAGCTCAACTATGAGCGTATTGCACCGGGTTATGGGACACTGGGAGCCTATTTCTTCAACAATGACCTGGAGAACGTGACGGTCAGTGGGGCTACAAGATTATTGCAGGACAGGGTCAACCTTTCGGTCAATGTGGGCACACAGCGCAACAACCTCAGGGAAACGGAGATCAGCGGTACGGAAAGGATCATCGCCAATACAAGTATCTCCTACATCCCGAACGCGAAATGGAACGTCAACGGCTCCTATTCCAATTTCGCCACTTTTACGAACGTAAGGCCGAGGTTCGACCCCTTCTTCCGGGACCAGTTGGATTCCCTGAATTTCTATCAGGTGACCCAGAATGCCACGGCGACCGTTTCCTACAGTTTCGGCCCCAAGGAAAGGAAACAGTCCCTGCTCTTCAACGGCTCCTACCAAGTGGCCAATGAAGGGACCGAAGGTGCGGAAGCGATGGAGACCGGCAGCAAATATTACAATGCCAGTGCTTCCTACAGGTATGCACTGTCGCCCTTGGGCATGACCGTGGCCACTTCCATGAACCTCTACAGGACCGAACTGGCCGATACCCGGTCCCTGACCGTTGGCCCCAACCTCAGTCTGCGCAAGACCTTGCTGGACAAGGCCCTGCGCAATACCCTTTCCGCTTCCTACAACCATCAGGACAATGGCGAAGGTAACGAGCGCAGGGTACTCAATATCCAGTGGGGAACGGCCTTTGCCCCAAAACAGGGAGGCCAGGATAAAAAAACCGAAAGGCGCCAGAAAAAAGAGAAGGACAAAGTGTTTTCCGAGATGACGGGCAATGCACTACCGGAAAATGTGCACAGCGAAGAAGTCAACAAGAACAGGGCACAGGCGCCCAAAAAGAAGAAGATGGAAGATAGGCACCGGTTCTCCCTCAACCTGGTGTACCTGAAAAGCTTTGAGGGTACCGTAACGGCCACTTCTTTCAGCGAACTGACGGGGACATTGACCTATGGGTATGGTTTCTAGTGGAATAGTGGAATGGTAGAATGGTGGAATGGTGAAATAGTATAATGGTTGAATAGTAAAGTAGTAGAATAGTGGGTTGGTGGATGACCAAGTCTACAAGTCTACAAGTCTACAAGTCTACAAATTTGAAAAATATGGAACTAGAGGATTTGAGAGTGTACCAACTATCCATGGAACTGGGCGAAAAGGTCTGGAAAATGGTGGAAACCTGGAATTACTTTCAAAAGGATACCATTGGCAAGCAATTGGTAAAATCTGTTGACTCCATTGCAGCGAACATCAGCGAAGGTTACGGCAGGTTCCATTTCAAGGAGACAAAGCAGTTTGCCTACTATTCAAGGGGTTCGCTTTATGAGACCAGGACTTGGCTGGCAAAGGCCCGATCCCGAAATTTGATAGATGATGGGGCATACAAAAAAATTATAGAAAATATCGATACAATGACCCCTCAGCTGAATGGCTACATAAGATCTTTAGGGAAGTATTATGACAAATAGTAGAATAGTGGAACAGTAAAGTGGTAGACAAGTCTACAAATCTACTAATCCACAAGTATACAAGTCCACAAGTGACAGATAAAACATGAAAATATTTTTTAGATACATACTGCTCATAATTGCAATGCTCTCCGGTTTCATCGCCAGATCGCAGCGCTTTCCCGTGCAGGCCAATGTGCAGCTGCTCCCGCCCTATTCCATATCCTTGGCGGATTATGCCTCTCCCGAAGTGGACAGGGTACGGCTCAACCTACTATTATTGGACCTGACCCGGCCGACCTATGATGTCAGGCTGCGGCTGCTCATCGAGGGCACGGGCATCCGCATCGAGACCGACCCGGCCTTTAACCCGCCCCCGATTACCATCGAGGCCGGGGTACCTGCCATCTTGACGGGTATCGACTTGGCCCCCTATTTTGACACTGGGAACCTAGTGTTCAGTGGCATCAGCAAGCAACAATACGAACGGCAGGGAGTACTCCCGGAAGGGTTTTACCGTTTTACGATTCAGGTTACGGATGCCAGGAGAAGGGATCGTATTGTGGCCCGGGATGCTTTCACCCAGGCCTGGTTGGCACTCGGTGAACCTCCTCTGTTGAACACCCCGTTCTGTGGTTCAGAGGTCCGCATCAATGAAGGACAGCAGAACCTCATCTTCTCTTGGACACCGATCGGTATCAACCCCAATGCGGCCATGGGCACCGAATACGAATTCACCTTAGTGGAGGTCAGGCCTTCGGGCCGCAATCCCAATGATGCCATCAATACTACTAGGCCCTTGTACCGGGTCACCACCGATGCTACCGGTTTCGTCTATGGCATCACTGAACCGCCTTTACTGTCTGGAATAACCTACGCTTGGCACATCAGGGCCATCGACCCGAACGGTCTGGACCGCTTTAAAAATCAAGGGTATTCGAAAGTATGCAGTTTCATCGTACCAGAGGAAGAAGTACCCTTGGGCGCACCTACGGATGTCTCCGCTAACGCGGAAAGCGAGCGCAGTGCCAGGGTAACCTGGAGGACCGTTCCGGAAGGCAATGGTTACAGGGTAGAATATCGGGAAGCTGACAATCCCAACGCCGAATGGTTCGGAACGGACGAACCGACCCAGGATGGGGAGCTGGTAGTTACCGATCTGAGACCGGCAACGGAGTATGAAGCCCGTGTCGCCAGTCTAAGGAGTAACTTTGCCAGTACTTGGTCCGAAACGGTGATCTTTACCACTTTCCCACCAAGGGTTTTCGAATGTGGGGACCCAGCTATGGTTTCCGGCCCGACCAATACCGAGCCCTTGATGACCGCCCTGGTCGGCAGTGTCTTCAAGGTCGGGGAATTTGACATGGTGGTGACCTCCATCCAAGGAGGCAACGGCACCTTCAGTGGTACCGGGGCAGTGCTGATGCCCTTCCTGGGCTTTCGTATCAATTCCCGTTTCACCAACATCAAGGTCAACGAGCTGCAAGAAGTCATCGATGGTGAGGTTATCGCCCTGAGCGATGGTGTCGAAGGGCTCATCGATCGCTGGGAAGAGGACGGTGATACAGATCTGGACGGAAACGGTGATGGCCCGGATATTGGAGAAGGTACCGACGGCTTTACGGGAGAGGATGTGACCGTTGACGGCACGATCGATATGGTCTATGTCAATGACGAAGGGGACATCGTGGTGGTGACCGGGGACGGCAATACGGAAATCATCGATCGGGAAGTCGATGAAGAGAGCGGTGAGGCCGAGGATGATATCAGGATCACCGATAGTGATGGGGGGCAAGTCATTGTCGGTAAGGACGGGAAGGTCACAAAGGGTGATGGTTCTGGGGCTGGAGGGCCGGGTTCCATAGGAAAGCAGGTATCCAAGGACAGCCTCGACCTGTTCGGCAAACTTGTACTCAGTGTACTGGAGAACCTGATGGAAATCAGGAAGAGTGAAAAGGAAAGGTTGTTGCCCCTCGTTCACTCCCACAGAAGAACGGTGCTGAACAGGACAGAAATAGCCCCACTCGATAGAACAGCTATACCATTGAAGCTGGACAGTGAAAGTTTTGATGTCGATGTGACAGAACTCGAAGGGACTTCCCATAGGGAACTGATAGAAAGTTCCCCAACCTTACGGGAATATTCCCTTGCAATGGAAGGGTATGGAGAGCATTTCATCGCCTATCAAAAAGTCATTACAGGGCTATTATTTTTCCAGGATCTGTTGAGGGAGGAAGAGTTCACGCCCTTGAGCGAAATACTCCTAAAGGAAGCGGGTACCGACCATAAGGACCTTAATTCCATCCTGTCCGATGAAAAGCGGAGGTCATCGACACTTGAGGACTATATAGAATCAAAGATCAAAGGTCTGGAAGACCAACTTATAACCGAAAATTTCAAATGAGATGAAGCATACAATGTTCATTGATCCCATAAAGTGGTGCGTCGCCATCGCGATGATCTGTATCGTGAATACCATCACCGTGGGCAGCCCGTCCCTCAATGATGAGGGAAAGCAGGTCGAACGTTTCGCTGCCAAGATTGAAGGCACAATACTGGAAAATCAGGGCCGGACAGTCGGTCCCGACCGTTATGTTATCGTGGACGAACTCTGGCTCGAACAGGAGGGCGACGGCCCCGCCTCAAGGGCGCTCATCGCCACCCTGAACGCAAAGCTGAACGGCTTCAATGCCGATAGCCCGACCAAGTTCTACATAGGGCTGCGGGGCATTGCAGCGGTACCCGCCCTGCAGGCCGCCCCGACGGACGGTACCCCCTCCTCACTGGACGATCAGCTCGGCTACCTGAAAGAGGGCATGGACCGTGAGTCCGTAGAGACCGCACTCGGGTACGCCCGGCAGCTGGAGACCGAGCATATCGGCGGTATCCTGAACAGGCCGCACGTCCGTGCCGGGTCCGATATCCTCATCTTCACCTATTCGCGGTACCTGGCCGAAAGGATATCGGCGGACGGAACGGTAGGGGAGGTCTACGGACTGGCCGCGCACTATGCCACCCCCGGCATTGCCGCGCAGGGCGCACGGCTCAGGGGGCACTATCGGGCGAACAGGGAGTTCTATGACTTCGTGGACAATGCCGAGAGGGCACTGCCCGAATATATCGAGAAGGGGATAGCGGTACTGGGCAGTCCGCCCTTCGACAGCGACCCCGTCTATGCGGGCCCCTGTACCCCGGAGATGGAGGCAGTGCTGTTGGCCAGTTTCGCGGACCATCCCTGGCTGGAAAGGGACAGCCCGCTGCGGGACATGATACTGCGGTCGCCCTGCATACTGAGGGGCACCCGCTCCACGGGCGAGGGGCTCGGCTACGAGACGCAGTGGTCCAGGGACATGCACCGTGTGTTCGGGGCGGCCCTGTGGACGGCCTTCGCCCCCTTGGCCATCGAGGTACTGGGGCCGTCCCTGCTCGAACAGTACGGGGCGCGGAAGGCACGGGAGTTCGCCCTTGGCATGGCCATCGATGCGGGGCTGCAGGTGGCCATAGCCATCACCTTCGGGGGCAAGGACTTCGGGGAGGCGGTATCGGATATCGACAGGTACCAGGCCCTGGCCTCGGGTGCCGAGTCACTGGCCGACAACGTCTACCTGTCCGCAGGGGTCTCCTGTCTGCTGGACGGCCTGACCGAGAAGGGCCAACCCGACGGGAACCTCAGTGTGGGCAGGTTCGGCAGGGAATGTGCCATGGGGGCCCTGTCGGCCGTACTGGCGGACCGGCTGCTCAGGGGGGGCGGCAGGCTGTTCACAAAGCTGAGGGCCATTGCTCGGGCCGACCCCCTGGGCTTCGGTTCGGGACTGGCCGGGCTGAACATCACCGGCACGGAGGAAGTACGCAGGGTCTGCGGCTACCTGGAGCTCGACGGGGCCACCACCGATAGGGTACTCTCGGCCTGTTTCGTGGCGGACACCCCCGTACTCATGGCGGACGGTTCACGGAAGCCCATACAGACCGTCACGGTCGGGGACCTGGTGGCCACCTTCGTTGAACCCACCGGGGCCACCTCGGAGGGCAGGGTCGTCAATACCTTCCACAGAACGGTGGGCCGGCTCATCACCGTCAGGGCCGGGGGCGACCTCATCCGCGCCACTCCCGAGCACCCCTTCCATGTGGACGGGCAATGGGTGACGGCACAGCACCTGAAGAAGGGCGACCGGTTACGGCTCCATAACGGAAAAGAACTGACCGTGGAGGATACCGAGCGGAACGGGTCCCTGTCCACCGTATATAACTTTGAAGTGGAGGGGCATCATAACTACTTTGTGGGCGAAAGGGGCATTCTGGTCCATAACCGGTGCCTACCGCTACCGAAGGAACTACTTGAAACCCATGGGCGGCTTTCAATGGAGATCAGGGAAAAACTGGAGGGCTGGAGCAACGAAGCCGTGGAAGGGTTCCTTCGGGACGTGAGGGAGGTCCCAGACCTATTGGTCACGGTAGGTGCTGACCTTAAGCACATGGATGCCTGGTGGGAGATGTCGGAATCGGGTTTTCTGAAGGATGCCCGTACGGATAGTGAGGTACTCAGGTCCTGGCTCAGGGATTTCTCCCCGTTCCCTGAAGAATCAAAGGCATTTCTGGAACATTTCAAGAGGGCTTTTCCTGATAAGGGACTTACAAAGGAGAACTGGGAGGGTATACTTATAGGGTTCAATGATTGGACCCTGCTCAGGTCGGCAAAAATAGGGAACGTGAGGTATTCCTCGGCGTACGAGTTTGTGGAGCTGAAAAAAATGGAGAACTCAAGGGGCAGTTGGAAGGAGGCATTTGAGGTTATCGGCAAGGATGATATAATCTTGAAGAAGTTCCAATCTGATGTAATCAAGCATGATAACCCAACCGATATGGCCAAACAATTGACCAAAGAGGTCAAAGACCTGCACAAAATCAAATCCGCAGGTTTCCGCACTCCTGAAATACTGTATTTCACCTATCACGAAGGCGTACCTGCCCTAGTGATGAGGAAGTATGCGACATCCTTTTATCCGAACGGAAAGACAAGTCGGAAATTCAGGGATGTTGCAACGTTGGGAACTTTGGAAGAGGCAATAGGTATCAGGGATAGATTGATTTCCGGTCCTATATTTATTGAAGATCTACAGTTTCTTATTTCAAATAACGGAACGGTACTTATCCACGATCCTATGGATGTAATTGAGAGGAAAGGACCGAATCATCTTATTGAAATCTACAGGGACTCGAACTCACTGATAGAGGCTACCACGCATGCCCTATTTGAGAAGGTGTTACAAAAAGGGAAACTATACTCCATGGACGAGCTGAAGGGTATGTTCAGGGGGGTTCTTACCGATACCGATTTCCGTATGCATATGGGAACTTTTGAGTCCATAGTTGAGATCAATGGGATGTACACCTATCGTTAAAGGACTTTTCAAATGATAAAGGGGCCATTTCAATAAAAACAATTTATAATATATGAGACCTATTTTGAAAATCGGGGAAGCGGACAGCTATAGGGATATAGCCGATAGTATCACGGCCGACCATGGGATACGACCCGGAGGAAACTACCTGACGAATGTTAGGGTCATGCTCTATGGGGGGAACCCCCAAGGAATGAAAAAACTGGAATTTGGCTGGTACAGTCATTGGTCAGGGAAAATGGACTATAGTGATGCATTATTGGACGACCTGTTCTATGTCGGTTTTCCATTTTCGGAAATCCCTTTGATAATGGCCCCACTGCCCATGGTAAAGGAAGTCCTTGGAAAGGACGGTTTCGATTCGCTACATAGGGAACCGATCGAGGAAAAGAGTATCTGGTTCGCAATGCCCAGAAGGGTATTCATACTTTATCAGTTCATAACAAGGTTCAGTGGATATCTATATTATGAGACTGATGCCCTGATTATATCCGGCATCGGTAATATCCGAGACAGGGAAAAAATGCTCGCCCTATTGTGGGACGAAAGGGAGCATTATGAGGGACTGCTCAGGCACATATTCCATTTGTACCCCTATCTGGAATCTTTTGAGGGCAGTGGGCTGAAAAAGTTCTCAAGGGAACTCAGATATCCACTTTCTTCCGCTTGGTAGCGGGAATGCGGGGTGAAAACCAAAAATCGATTCGCAAATTGAAAAAAAAACCGAAAACGCCGAACAAAGACATATGAACTCACACAATAGACCGATAACGGGACATCCAGCACAGTTCCGGAAAATACAGGATATTACCGAACAGATCGGGACAGGAGGTGGGCCTTTGATGAACAATATAAGGGTACCGGGAAATGCGCTTCAGGAAGAGGCAGAAAAAAATGAGGAGTTCCTTGTAAGGATACAGTTCAGGAGATACGAAAAAAACGGTATACTGTTCTGGAACATGGTCATGAACCCTTTCGTGAAAGATTATCCCTATTCCATGATAACAGATCCTACCCCCGTAGATGTGTTCTATTCGGGATTTCCCGTTGATGGCTTCCCATTCGATTATAGGGACCTTCCCTTCAATGGGGAGGCAATGGAGACAGTGTTCAGTGATGAACTCCAACTGTGCCAGCTGGAAGGTACTATCAGATGGTACAGAATACCCGAAAGGATATACAACTATTACCTTTACCTGTTGAACATAGGTCATTTCATCTATCTGAACGGAATATCACCGCCACTGAAAAGTGCATGGGGACAAAAGGAAGCTAGGGACTCCCTACTTTCGATGCTGTATGCAGATAGGGACATGTCCGTTGAAATGGCCGAGCTGTTACTGGGATCGTACCCTTATGATAGGATAAGTGGAAGGGTCGGCCTCCGTTCCTGCCGTAGACACCTCCGCAGGATTTCGGTCGGGGGGTCCAGAGCGATCAGTGCGGAATTCCTTGGAAAGGACCGTTCCTGACCATCGGGTTCGGCCGAAGTCAGTTAATGGCCTTATGCCGAACATCCCTGAGCATGGATAAATGTGCGAAAGTGGATACTCAGAGACCGGAAGTGAAAAGCATGTTCCTGGAACTGCTATGGGATGAAGGCGAAAGGTACAAGGCAATGGCAGGACACTTGGTGCAGCTATACCCTATGTAGAATACCTCACATGACCAGAGACTGAAAAAATGGATATCCCAATTGAGGAATCTTGTACAGAACTCTTGGTAGCATGGGTACGAATAATCAAATGAACCTGCAATCTTTAATAAAAATGGATATTACGAATATTCGTGAAATTTCTATAGGTAGGGCCAGGACAATCGGCAGGGCAGCCATACCCCGAAGACCTATAACTACATGAAATCATGGGAAATTACGAGGGCAGTCATAGGCATTAATGGAAAATCCAAAGAAGAGTATTTATAGAAAAATATCGAATACCATGCATACCAAATACCTTGAAGACCACTGGATACATAGTAGGGACATCATAGATGTCACGGATTCCTTTACAAGTACCGAGAGCACTGACCGCCGGTTTTTCGGGGAACTGGGCAGTATCGAAAAATGTGTCCTAAGGATAGACCTATCCGTACATGAAGTCGAGGGGCAAAGGTTCAAACGGCTTGAACTGATCAAGATGGAAAGCTTCCAGCAATCGGGAAGAACACCTACCATAAAGACGAACGCACTGCTAGCAAATCTGTACTACATGGGATTTCCCGAACCATCGATGACGGAAGAATATACAGACCTGATGTACCATGGGGAGAACGGCAGGGTATTTTCGGAAAGACAATTGTCACTATCTAAATTGGGCGAAGCGATAAGGTGGTTCCTCGTACCCCATCGGACCTATCTGCTTTACCTCTTCGCCAGAAGTCTGTCGCACGGTACGCACTTCGATTCGAAAAAGCCAGGTATCGAACCCTTCCTGAAAAATGAGCCTATCAGGAAAAGGCTGTTCGGGCTGCTATGGTCGGAGGATAGGCCCTATAGGGATATACTCAATACCCTGCTGACCATATACCCCTACATATCGGATGCCGATAGCGGGACGGGCAGGAACACCTACGCTGCCCTACTTGAGCGGCTTACAATGATGATGGGGGACGTGGACAAATCGTTATAGTCCGAATGGCCTGTTCCCAATTCAATTACATGTTGATCCAAACAATAAAAACAATAAAATCATATGATCAAAAGAATATCTTTAGTGCTGATTTACATCAGTTCATTGGCCAGCTATGCTCAAGATTTCGAGCGGAACATCATAAAGGCAAATGAGGCCTATCGGAACCACAAATTTGTTGAATCGACAAGGCTTTACGAAAATGCCTTCAGGGATAGGGAAGGAACCAGTGAACACTACTACAACGCCGCCTGCTCCTATGCTCTCACGGGGGACACGGTCATGTCCATGGAGTACCTCCATACCGCTGCCGAAAAAGGATGGCGGAATCTTGACCACCTACTGAACGACGTGGACCTGAACGGACTCCATGGAGTGCAGGGCTGGGATTCCGTACTTTCCATCGTCTATGCCAATAGTGAGGCCCATAATCAAGGGCTGGACATGGAACTGAAAGAACAACTGGAAAGTATCTACATCAAGGACCAGACACTAAGGAAATTGATGGGAGAGGCAATGCAGAAGTTCGGAAAGGGCTCTAGGGAAATGGTCTATCTATGGGAGCTTATATCCTATCAGGACAGTATCAACGAGGCCGAAGTGACATGCATCATTGACAAGCGGGGATGGGCAGGACGCAGTCTTGTGGGTAACAGGGCGAACCTTGTGCTTTGGGTTGTTTTGCAGCATGCTCCTATGGATACTCAGGAGAAGTACCTGCCCCTTTTGAAAAAGTCCGTGAGGCAGGGCGAATCCGATGGCGCACATCTGGCCCTTCTGGAAGACAGGATACTCATGCGCAAGGGAATGCCGCAGATATACGGTTCGCAGATTGTCACCGATTCAGAAAGTGGCCGACAGAAAATCTATCGACTTGAAGACCCGCAGTTTGTGGACCGGAGAAGGGAAAAGGTAGGTCTCGGGCCACTGGCCGAGTACGTGAAGCGCTGGGGCATCGAGTTCGATATTCCCCAAGAGGAAAGATGATTGTTCGGTGGGCATAACGAAAGAAGAGGTCCAATTCGTTATCGGCTGCAATGCTCATACGAAAAAAACAAGGTTCGGGAAGGCGTTCAACTGAGAATTGGAAAACACAATGTCGAACCCGTGTTACTGTGCAAATAGGACTTTTTCACCCAACTGCTGGGAGTGGAGTAGAAATGTAATAACATTTTTAAGGACTTTTTTGAGCAGGGGATAAACAAGAAATTCAAATAGCTATCAGTATGAAAGGTTTATATCAAGAAGTTTTGTGGCAATATAGTAAATCGAACCAATCAGTTATCACCTAGACCTGCACGGCAGTAAAAGAAATCCCACCGATGATCATTTCCATGGGATTGCCAACGGCTGGATGTTACTCATAATTAAAACACAAAATTAGGACAAATTGAAGGCAATTTGTAAAGTTCGCCCACCATAACCGCTACGCTTTTAGCCATAACCGCACATGCCACAACTTGACAAAATCCCTTAAATTCCCTGGGAAAGGTGAAATAATTAATCGTTTCACTTAAAATTATAAATATGTATTTCGAATCACGAACTTATCACATTAACCCTGTTTCAACTTCTTACAAAGATTTAGTGAAAAATATTGAAAATTCATCTGGATATCATGTACACTCTATCATTAATAAACAAGGTAATCAAATAGCTTTTGTTCCAGATGGACATATTGATGAAATGTTGGCTGAGCTTGCCGTAATTGATTTGACCAATAACCGACAATTGGAATCATGGACATGGGCTTGGGTTAAAAAATCATCAAGGGTAAAAGAAATTGAAATTATTGCTAACACAGATTATGTGATGAGAGAAAATGTAACACTTAATAATCTTGAGCAAGAAACTATTTTTACTTGTGGTTGCTGTGGTAGTGGTTTTACATCCACAATTGCTGCTCAACGAAAATATGATCAAGATCAAGGATATGGAAATTCCGATCATACTACTGATCCTGCTCCCTTTTGTTTGCCATGGCCAGATTGCCGGTACGGTGGGTTATGTCTCCGATGGCGATACATTCCACCTGATCACGGTAGACGGTGAAAAAATCAAGGTGAGGGTAGCCGATATCGACTGCCCCGAACGTTCCCAGCCATTCGGGTTCGAAGCCAAAGAGTTCGTTATAGATGAAATCAGGGACAGGAAGGTGACCATAGAGGTAAAGGGCACTGACCGATATGGCAGAACAGTGGCCTTCGTCATCTACAATGGAAAAAACCTATCGGAGCAGTTATTGATAAACGGTCTGGCCTGGCACTACAGGAAGTATTCGGACCTTGAGTCCTACGCTGAACTGGAGGCAAGGGCAAGGGCGGAAAAGATCGGCCTATGGGCCGATAACAAACCAATACCGCCCTGGGAATACCGTAAATCAAAAAAGTCCCACTGAAACGACCGGATCGGGACCGTTCCTTCCATGTACCTTTCCCGGCCATGTTGATTTTGGAAATATCCCCCTGTCCCCCAAATTACGGTGGTACGATGGAAATCTTCCATACAGAAATCAGTGTACATTGTTTCATGTTAAATCCACTATTTATGACAGAGCGAAAAACAGTACCCGTAAAGCCACATAAAAGATCTGAACCTTCCCCCAGTCCCAGAAAGAATCCGAAATCACCGAAGCGCAAAACGGTAAAGGTAAAGGAACATAAACGGACACCGCCGGATTGATCCGTGAAAGATCATGGGGCAGGATACACACCTTTCCATGAGGGGGCGCAAGCATGAACTGGAAAGAACGAGCGAGCCCTTGATATACTGTAGCCCCGCTATCCACTGTATCACGGCCAAGTGTCCATTTTACGATGGCCGCAATGCCGTTCCTATCGGGTTTATGTTGCCAGGTGACCCTTTCCATTGCCCTTGGGGGAAAAGTCCCTGTTGCACCGTCACAGCAAAGGTACCGCCCCTTTCCCTTTACGCGTAAAGGAACGCACAAAAAAAATATCCGTCCCGGGGGGGCGGATATTTTTTTTGCACAACCCTTGACGCGTAGGGCGGGGCGGTGTCCCGGCGTAAAAATGCAACAGGGATAAAGGTGTCCACTGCGTGGACCGTTTTTACGAAAAAAAATAAAAAAAATAAAAAAAAATGTTTAATGGATGGGGGGGAGGGCTGCGTGTGAAACATAATGTTTGATTATAGTATAAGTTTTTATTTGATTATCATATAAATTTTTGTTTATTTACAGAAAAAAACTGGATATGATAGACGACATAAGAAGTTCGTTCGAGGATTACCGGAGCCGAAAGAAAAAACTGCAGGACAGGCTACCGGCACTGGAGGAACTGACAAAGAAGACACTGCAGACGAAGAACGCCGCCAAAATGCTGGGAATATCGTCCGTTGCACTGAAGAACCGGTTCAGGAACCCCGATTCGTGGAAGGAAAAAGATCTTGAAAGGCTTATTTCCGCAGTGGAGAAATTCCAGAGGGAAATCAAGGGGGAAGGTTCCACGTGAAACATTTTATTTGATTATAATATAAGTTTTTATTTGATTATAATATAAGTTTTTATTTGATTATAATATAAGTTTATGTTTGCTTTTTAACATATCTTTCACTATCTTTATAAGGTAAAAGGAAATAATCGCACCATGGTGGAATCTTCAACAACCAAATTCTGAAAAAATGGAAATAATACTCAAGAACCTAAGAACAAGTGAGATAGCCGGTTCGGTATGCGAACATCTCAACGAAACATCAAAGTTCCACGACTGGAAGGCGACCTATAGGGTCAGGGACGGGGGGATAGAAAGGGCACCCCACCATAACGAGGAATACATGTCCTACAGCATCTTCGTGGACCAGATCGAAAACGGTGAGGTGGTCGAAAAGCACAGCTTTGGGGCCGTTGTACGTGATGATGGGACCATCGAAGTGGATGCTTCCCATTGAACGGACCATGGGGACGGTACGCCCTACGGCCGTGACCTTCGGGGATGGAAATTTTCATCCCCGGGGCCTACGAAAATCAAAAATCAAAAATCCTAAAACAGAAAATCATGGAAAAAATGACAACAACCTTTCACGCTCCATCGGGGCAACAGATCAGACAGATGCAGGAACACGGGACACATCACGTGACCATTGAAAAAAGGGAGACCGATCTTGTCCATAGGAGCCGTTCAAATGGGCAGGACAGCTTTACACGGGAAATCTGGTCCTCAGATGCCGGGTACATAGAAAAGTGCATAAGGGAGTGGTCCCATAGGCCCGAGCTGTTGACGTTCGGTATCCGGGAACGGGACTGACACTTTGAAAATACCGGTGTTCGGGATCCCGGTACGCCGGGCCCGAACACTTCACAAGCTGACCCGATCGCTCCGGGAACAGGACCATCGGCCCGGACCCGGGATATTTAAAAAGAGTACCACAAAACGCTGAAATCATGAATAAATATCCAAAACCAGAATTATTCGAACCTACGATTGAAGATCGGAAAAGGATAGCTTCAAAACTGGCCAAGTCATTTTCGCAAAACAAAGGTCTCAGATTGTCAGATGGTACTATCGTAAGAGGTGAACGTAAGTCTAATTAAACGCTGAATTATAATGGAGTTAGATGAATTTATAACTACTACCATCAAGTCAATTATTACATCTGTGAACGACACTGTTGAGTTTGCAGAAAAAAATGGAGCCATAGTAAACCCTATTCTCTTGGAGAATGAATATACACAATATAGTTCTATTTGGAGAAAGGGTAGAAAGGATGGCCGGAGGTTTTTAACAAAAGTAGAATCATTGTCAAAAGAAGCTTGGAACTTTCTTTGTCAATTTGAGAAAAAAGAAGAAGACATTTAGAAAAAGTCATTTTTGAAAGAAAAATTTATGAATTAAATCACAAATTCCTTGAGTTATATCTCTTAATATTTCAACTACTTCAGAGTTTAAAAAAAATCCATAGCGTCTTAAGTCGTTCGTCTAGTTGGATCAACATAGAACATGAAATAAATACATTATTACTGATTCATGGTGAAATAGAAAAAACAAAATTAGCATCAGGTAAACATCTAATTTGTGTTAATGCCTTATATCGGAGTGCGATCGAAGAAGTTTCTAATCTTATAACACAGGTTCAACTTAAAAGCGAAAAGGAACGACTTGAGAATCTTCGGAGTCAGTCAATAGATGATGACGCTAACACATTTTTAGATCATCTGTTAAAGTGGTATTGCCACGATTAAAATTTGTACCACAAAACGCTATGGAAATGAATATCGGATTATTACTTACCCTGGACCTACCCGGTGCCGAGGATGATGAACGTAAAGAATTCAATGGATTACTGAACAAAAACGGTATACTCAAAATGCCGGGACTCACAACATGTTATACCAAAACATTCGAATCCATCACCTGGGACACTGCAAAACAAGAAGTCGATAAGATAATTAAAACAGCCAAAAAGGGTTCAGGGGTATCGGAGGTCCATTACGCATTTAGTCTGAGCGAGAATAAAATCCATGTTTCAAAAAATATAGAAGATATATTGAATTCAAAATTAAAATAAACAGTCTCCGATGGCGATACATTTCATCTGATCACGGTAGCTGGTGAAAAAACCCGGACCTTACGGATAGAACGCATACAACCTTTGTTGCAACAGATACGGGACTGGATAAAAGAAGAACAATACAATGTGCTGCCAAAAAGTGCCATAGGAAAGGCAATGGCCTATTTCCTGAACCATTACCCTAAGTTCGAGAACATATTCCTGGACGGAAGGATAGAGCTGGACAACAACTTGATAGAAAATATGGCCGTTGGCAGAAAGAACTACCTCTTCTGCGGATCGCACAAAGCAGCACAGGATGCCGCTATGCTATATTCCTTCTTCGGAAGCTGTAAAATGCAGAACATCAACCCAAGGGAATGGCTTGCAAGTACACTGGAAAGAATACCTGACCACAGCCTACAGAAACTCCTGCCCGGATATCAAGAAAAAATCACCTCGTAGTTGCTAGGACGCTTACCCAAGCTCCAGTTGGTTTTTCACTAGGTTATAATAACTGCCTTTTTCGTAAATAAGTGTATTATGCTCTCCTTCTTCAATTACTCTTCCATCTCTTAATACAATTATTTTATCAGCATTTTTTACGGTACTTAACCTATGGGCAATGATGATTACAGTTCTATTCTTAAAAAACTCTTGTAAATTATCATGAATGATTTTCTCATTTTCAGCATCCAAAGCAGAAGTAGCCTCATCAAGAATAATTATTTTGGGGTTTTTATACATAGCTCTGGCAATAAGGATACGCTGCATTTGTCCTTTACTCAATCCTAATCCATTCTCCCCTATTTTTGTAAGCTCTTTTTGAGGCAATTTATCTATAAACTCATAGCTATTGGATAAGAAAACCGCTTTGTCAAATTGTTCTTTATCAAATTCTCCTCCTAGTATGATGTTATTTTTTACAGAATCTGAAAAAATGTACCCTTCTTGAAAAACAACACTTATTAAACTACGCCAGTTTTCAGGTTTAATATAATCTATATTTCGTCCTTTATATCTGATTTCTCCATCTAATAATTGATAATATTTCAAAAGAAGTTTGATAATAGTTGTTTTACCACTACCACTTGTCCCCACAATAGCAGTTACTTTGTTGAGAGGAAATTCTATATCTAGGTTTTCAAATAACGATGGTGAATTGGGTCCTAAATAAGAATATTTGGTATTAATAAATTGTATAGAGTTATTATGTGTGTGTTTATTGCTATGAATTTGATCGTACTCTAAAAATAATTGCTCTTCGTCCCTTTTTCGATATACATCGGAAAGTCTGTCAATACTGATAGAAGCATCTTGATAGGAGTATAGGTAAAGAATAAAGTTTTCTATTGGAAGCGTTAATTGCCCGATGATAAATGAGATACTCAATAAAGCTCCAAAGGTAAGTTCTCCTCCAATAACCAAATAGGCTACATACCCAATAATCAGTGTATTTTTTAATTGTGACAGATAATTAATTCCTGCACTTTGTTTAAGCCCCAACAGCATATTAGCTTTATTGAGCTTGTATAAGTCTTGTTCGGTTTTTTGCCATTGTTCCGTTTTGTATTCTGTAGCATTATTGATTTTAAGATCAGAAATTCCATTTACAATCTCATATAAAATGTTTTTGTTTTCTGTTTCTATTTCAAATCGTTTGTAATCAATATATTTCCTCTGCCCTTGAAAATGATATACCCACAAGACTGAAATCATCGAAATAATAACAAAAAAGACAAACACCGGCCACGAATAGTTGAAGAGTAAAACGGAGTAGATTATAAAAATAACTATGGAAACTAAAAATTGTAATAAGTGATTTGAAAAAAACTCTTCAATTCTGCTATGATCATCAACGCGAAGCATAATGTCAGTCGTTAGCTTACTGTCAAAAAATGACAATGGCATTATGATCAGTTTTTTCAAAAAATCAGAAACAAGGTGAATACTTAATTTTGTATTTACATTTAGAAATATCCACCCCTGAACAAACTCTAGTAAATTGCTGCTCGTGTAAAGAACCAATTGAGCTATAAGAAGGTATACGACATATTGGATATTGCTATTGCCTATTCCTTCATCAACCATCTTCTCATTTATAAGTGGATAGAAAACGCTAATTCCAGCGACCACAAGTAATAATAAGAGCAGGAGGATGAACTTATATTTAAAGGGCCTTAAATATTTTATAAAGTACGTTACTTTATTGAAATCATCTTCATCCTTTATCTCCTCGTGGGAAAAATTTTCATTAGGTTCTAAAAGCAATGCAATTCCCTTTTGGTTTACATCTCTTTTCCAAAATGTTAAAAAGTCTTCAGGACTTAATCTCAGTTTCCCAAATCCCGGATCCGCAATAACAATTTTCCCTTTTTTTGTTATTCCTAAAAAGATAACATAGTGGTTATCTTTCCAGTGAAGAATACAGGGTTTAGGGGCTTGGTCAATTAATTCATCCAATGTTAGCTTTACGGGAACAGTATCAAAATCTATTTGATGAGCTGCATCAATTAAATCGGCGAAATTGACACCATTTTTATTGATATGACAAAACTTCCTAAGACTATGGATATCTACTTTTTTATCATAAAACTTGGCAATCATTCTAAGACAGGTAGGTCCACAATCCGATGATTCAAGCTGTCTGAAAAAAGGAAATTTTCTACATGACAACTTTGTATCTTCCATCATTTATTTTTTCCAAATCATTTGTGATTATGTAGTTGTATCGTAGTTCGCTGTCCTGAATGTCAATAATCTGATCATGCGTAACATACCAAAATTCTTGAAAATCTTCCGTTGAAACGATGTCCTTGATTGGATAATCATTTACATTTCCAAATACGGCTTTATTTTTAATGCAATTTTTTATTTGTCCCCTTACATCAATGGAAACCTTTTTGTTGTAATATGGGTTATGCTTTTGGCATTCATAATAGTAGTCAATGTTATTGACTAGAAATTTTTTATCAATATTAGCATTGGTAATTTCTTCAAGTGTTTGAGTGATAAAAAAAGTTTGTTGATTGTCCTTCTCAATAGATTTGTTTATTTCACAATCAAAAAAAATAATGCACTCAACAATAGGAAAAGATTTTATTAGGTCTATAATTTTACGAGATAACTCCTTAGATGTATATGGCATATACACTCTTAGTCCTCTTAAAACGGAATGTGAACTATACTTCAATATGTCTTCAAGTTTGGAAATATGTTTTTCCTGAAAATAAGTAAACCGAAATTCTAAAAATTTAACCAAGAGATTGTCTAGTTGATGTAAAATATCCTGTAAGTTATAGTTATCAAAGCCATATTCAACGACTGCATTATTGATAAATTCAGGGCTTGTCCAGTATTCTTCAATCTGTACAAAACAGTCTTTTGATTGCGTATAGAAAACGAAACCTTCTTTTGATAGGAATGTGACGTATGAATTAAAGATTTCAATATCTTCTTTAAAATAGTCTTTCACTTTATAGAAGGGTTGTTCTTGAAGCATAGTAATTACCTCTCCCATTTCGTGGGGAATAAATTTGATTTTCTCTTTTTGAAAATCACAGATAATACTCTTTTCAGTCCCTTTAACAACTTTACAAAAACTGAATAATAGTAAGTAGTTATCTTTAGATTGTGTCACCAATTAAAAAATTTGAAATGGGTTTATGTGAATTAAATACCATGTACTTTTTACTGAAATGCTTTTGACTTGTACTATACATACTTCTAACATATAGTTCGTTTACATTCTTAGTTTCTTCAACTTCCATTTTTCGATATGTCAACGGAAGATAAACTAACTCTTCTTCCGTAAATACTGTTTTTTTTTTCATCTTTTATATTATGTTTTATGAGCCATTTTGCTATTTTTTCTTCTAAATTGTAATTACACCTGTAACCTGGAGCACTATATTGACCTACTGGATTGATTTCCAACATAATGTACTCGCCTCTTTTGGTTTTCATGATATCTAAAGATCCAGTATTAAGGTTTATGGACCTCATAAACGCGTCCAATAACGTTTCATATTCTTCGGGCAGCTTATATGGAATCCAATTGATATTTTCCGATTCGTAATTGAGTTTTACATCTACAACATCATTTTCTTGTTCTGTAATGATAATAGCAGTTGCATAAAATGATCCATCTAAATAAAATACACGAATTTCAAATTCGGCATCAATACATTCCTGAAATAGGGTTAATACAAAGCGTTCAGGCAACATTTTCAAATCACCTTTTTTAAGCTTTTGTGTGTAAATACAGTACGTATAGTCGGCATCAATAAAATATGAACTGTGCCGAATAGGTTTGGTAATTAAATCAGAAGCAACGGTGTTTTGAAAATCCACAACATCTGCTTTGTTGTTGGTGATAATACTTTTGGGTGTTTGAAGGTTAAACTGCTCTGCTAAAAAGGTAATTTCAGGCTTTTCCAATCGTAGGCCATCATTGTGAGGCATCCACTTTTTGAGAGCTAATATTTTCTTTAGATAAGAAATAGTTACATCTACTTCATTTTTAAGTTCGAAGAGTGCTTGTTCTATATGCTTTGTTTTTGGAAGATTTACTATTAATTTTTCTTCAAATCTTCTGTACCAAATCACATTTATTTCATCTGTAACATCTCTTTCTTCTACATAAATCCGCCCCTTATTAACATCAATCTTAAAACGAGTTTGCGTTTGTAAAAGGTCTTGGATAGTTACTTTCACAAAGTCTGCATTATAATACAAAAGCCAATCTATAACAGGATCTGTGCCTTGCTCATAATAATCGAATGACAATACTAAAATCACAAATTAAATTTTAAAGGTGTCATTTTTTAGGGTGTCCGTGATATCAGAATTACACTTTCTACGAGCTTTTCGATCATCTCTATTTTTTTTACTTTTTGCTCTTTGCTCTTGACGTTTTTTCTTTTTTTCCGGGTCGATTTGACCTCCTACAATAAAATAGGTTTCATCTTTTGAGAGCTTCTCAAGTTTTACTAATCTGATTTTCATAATATTTGTTTTTGAAATTTATTACTAACTCGACGAGTATTGATAGATGTTTTAAACTTAAATTATTTGATTTTGTTTGACTTGAAAAATGTTTTTTATAACCCCATTGGGTTAATAAATATCTAGATTATAGGTAAATATGCTTGTTGTTCAAATTGTTCTAAGGTTCTCCGCGTTTTTTAGAGGTGTAATATCGTGTAATACTCCCCACTAGCTTATCTACGTCCGATTGATCCTAAGCTTCTTCAAAAGCTCTTCCTGAATGTGTTTATCTTATCCATGATACTACAATTTAAGGGTTTTGCTTTTCATGCGGCACAGATATTTTCCCGCTGTTAAATGACTGTGTTAAAGACTGTACATGAAACGCTCCTCAATTTAGCGTAGCGTTGAACAAATACGATTTTGTTGAAATACAAAATTTTGGACACTACCTTAATACCAAAAATCAAATTATTTAATTTCACTTAATGAGCTAATAATTTTTTTTACTTTTTTAGTATGCAAGAATAAATGCCGGTTCGTCTTGTTTCTTGCTATAGCCACCTGTATCATGCTTTTTACTATCTTTACTGGTTGAGTCTTCCCAACATACAGTACCATTCCTAGTCAAAGAGCCTCCAACTATGAAATTTAGTTCTTGACTATTCAATACTTCTAAAGTATCTAATGATTTCAGTTTCATTTTTTTGATCTAATGATTTTATTTAAACTATTACCAGCTAGAAGCTGATAGATTTGTAGACCGACTGTAAGTCGGCTAAAGAGTTATGGACTGCCAATTTCAAAATTACAATTCTCACGTTCTATATCCTGCTTCTTTAAGTATTCTATGATTAATTCGTCTGTAACATTACCTGAACTGGCAACAAAACAGCCCCGCATCCATATTTCACGACTCATCATCTTTTTATGGTATTTGGTTTTCCAAACCAAATGTAATCTGATGTCATACAACCTGTGGGAGGTCTTTCAATAGTGATGCATCCTAAAAAGATAACAAATCAGTCTAACTGAAGTCTTCGCCTAAAGACGAGGGATTTTTCCCATTCTCCGATGGGGACTTTAAATAGGTCGGAGAACAGTTACTATGACCAGTGACTGCCTCCTACCTTTTAACAATTATTAACTGATAATAGAAGCATCGAAATCATCATGTTTTTTAGAATCCTGTTTTCTTGAGTCAGCAGCTAGACCGCCACCTATCATTGAGACAGTTTCATTGTTCAAAACTTCAAATTTGTTTAATGATTTTAATTTCATTTTGTTAAATTTATTCATGTTAAATCATAAGTTTAAAGTCATTGATTGTTTGTGGACTGTGCTTGCAAGCCTATTTATAGGTGTCTTTTTTACTAATGGTCATTTAACGTAAAATCAACACCCATAAAAATTCTTAGATTATTTAATTTGCCCTTTGCCTTTCTTCTTCATTACTGAATCTCTTTTGCTTACTTCTAAGATTATCATTGCCAAATCTGTAAACTACAGTTAGCCTTAACCTCCTACTATCATAATAGTTCCTATATTCTTGCCTTATTTGATTTATTACACTTTTGATTGTGTTTTCATTTGTTCTAAAAATGTCTGTTGCTATTAAACTAATTTGGAATTGTTTTTTTGAGAAGAGCCATTTTAGCCCCAAATCCATTGCATAGCTTTCAGTAATGATATCTATACCACTCACTCCGGGTGCGGAATACCAAAAGTTCAACTCACCCAAAAGCGTTTTTTCTTTATTAAACAGTAATGAATTGTCAATAGAAAAGTAAAAATTAATCCCATCTTGCTCTTCAATTGTATTTGGGATTTCAGACTTTATCTTTGTATAATCAATATCATATTGCAAATAAGTTTCTAACCAATCAAATGAACCTAAAGTGTACGATTGTGACAAGCCAAGCGTATACTCATTTAAAAAATTTCTTCTAACAGTTGCCTGTACGTTTGTTTCTGGGTTCGCAAAGGTGACTTGGTCACTACCATCATCGATTATAGATACATACAGAGAAGTATTTAAGTTATTTTTATATAGATGCAATATTTCAAGGTTGTCAATGAAAAATGGTTGGAGGAAAGGATTTCCTTCGGTGTAGGAAAATGGGTTTGAAAACCAGCGGAAAGGATTCAAATCCGAATAGCTTGGACGATTAATCCTTTTACCGTAATCAATGGACCATGAATTGTCGTCATCTGGATTATAGGTAATGTATGCTGTAGGAAAAAGTTTTTGATAATTGTTGTTATTTACCTGATACAAAGTAATTGAATTGCCTTCTGTCTGTGTGGATTCCAAACGAAAACCGATTTTAAAATCCCACTTTTTTATAGATTTACTGGCACTTGCATATAGTGCTTGAATACTTTCCCTATATTCAAAGATATTAGATTGATTGGAATCTGTAATGAATTCGTTATTTTCATAATTAAATGCACCTACATCACTATCGTTTTTTATAAAAGAAATTTTTCCACCAAATTCTAGATTTGTAAACTTTGTAGGCCACACAAGGTTTAAACCAGAAGTGAATGACCTTATATTTTGTTTGGAAGTATTTCTAAATATATCTATAGAACCCTCTACCAGACTCTTATTAGGTAAAAATGTCTCTGTATTATTAATCCTATCAAAATTACTATTGTAATCAAAGTAGTCTACATCAATTGTCATTGACCTGCCTATGGTATCGAAGGCGGTTTTTAGATGTCCATTAATAGAATGATGATATGTTTTTCGTTTAGAATCTGCATTTGTCAATAAAAGCGAGTCTGGAGAATCCGAGTTATTGATAATATTGGTATCTGTTCTTTCTCTAATATCAGGCGCGCCGGTTGCACCTAGATATTGAACACCTATGGAAGTTTTATCGCTTATATCGTAATCAATTCCCACTCTCCCCGAAACAAGCTTTGTAAAATATCTGATCTTAGAATCGGCATCCCACTTTAGGGCAGGAAAAAATATATTATTTGTCTCGGTTACTTCTACAGACCCGTCCCCACTATTTAAATTACCAAACAATGACCACCTATTCTTTTGATAAGTGATGCCGCCTCCCAAATATCCCGTTGGATAGGTAGCTTGTCGATATGTGGTTCTGATATTACCCCCAAAGTAATCCTTTTTCATTTTCTTGAGGACTATATTTATCAAACCACTATTCCCTTCTGCTTCATATCGAGCGGGCGGGTTGGTTATTACTTCTATTTTAGAAATATCTTCTGAACTTAATGATCGCAGATAATTAGACAAGTCTTCACCAACCAGGGGGGAAAGCCTGTTATTTATAAGAACCCTAACAGAACTCTTACCTATTAAACTTATATTATCACTATCAACTCTGACACCAGGGGTTTTTTGTAAGATGTCAATGGCATCTCCACCAGATGCCACAACACTATTTTCTACATTAAACACCAGTCTATCGACCTTTCTTTCTATTTTAGGTTTTGTTGAACTGATTACAACTTCGTCCAATTCGTTATTACTTTCTAATAAAGTGATTATCCCTAAATCAATATTTTTTATCTGCGAAATCTCTTTTCTCCAATCGTTGAAACCTATAAAACTAATCACTATAGTAAATGATTCTCCAGAGTTTGTAGAAATTTCAAATTCACCGCCTTCATTTGTAATGACACCATCAATTAATTCACTATCACTGTCAAGTACGACTACATTGGCAAACGATATCGGTTTGCTTTGACCATCTTCTACAATTCCCTTTATGGATACTTGCGCGAATGTTGATAATTGAATCGACATAAACAACGTGCACAGAATTTGTTTTAAAAACATAAAGAATAATTTTCACCTGTGTCAAATCTATCCGATAATTATAATTTCCACAATATTATGTAACTTTTATTATAAAAAAGAAAATTAAAATTGTGAATTTTAATGGCTAATCAAATCATAAGAATCTGCATTTATGTTGCTTATCGTAATGTAGTTGAAATACCTTGAAAATGCAGTTGATGTAAGTAAGCATCCGTTCAAGCATACCTTGAATCGATTATTGTGGGTAGATACCTTTGTTTTAAAAAAAAGATGTCACGATTATCACAATCCCAGAAGATGAAGGAACTGGTCGGCTCCTTCCACCGTTCCGGTCAGAGCCGGAAGGAGTTCGCCCAGGCCCATGGCCTGACGGAGGGAAAGCTGCAGTATTGGATCAAGAAGTTTTCAGCAAAGCCATTGGAAAGCGCCGGGGCCCCGCAAGTATCCTGATTATGCACTTCCAATCCGCTTCTTCAATATCGATTTTCATGATTAAAGGCTTTATGGTAAATAGTGGTTATTACCCAATCTACCCTTTATCAAATGCATCAATTGCTTACTTATTTTTTAAACTCCCTAATCCTTACATAGAATTCACGTTAACATAATTCTTTGATAATCAGAATAAACAAAGATGAAAAACTATCAATTGACAGATAATGACTCAAAAGACTCTTTGGACGAACACCAACCTAAGACCATTTGAAGGCATTGAAATGTGGAAAACCTCCCAAGACATGGAAACGGGAAAATAGAAAAAGTACCCTAGATATTGAATCAAGCTCAATCCCTTCATCGTTCCATTGAGGTTTTAGGTCATTATTAGACCATAAATTCAAGACCGGTAAAATAGCACAAATGTCTATCACAGAAGTTGAGTTTTGCGCAAAACCACGACAAATGTTCAAAGGATTTTTTCGAAATACCTGATTAGAGAGTTAAATAACACCATTTAACTACAAATACCACCCTAATTGATTATTGCACTACCTCTTTCATTTCCAGTCATTTGGCAATATGAATTGGACAACATTTATCATCATTATCGGCTCACTCTACCTGCTCTGGTATGCAGGGAATATTATCAGGGATATGCTCTTTTCCGGGCAGATATCACAAACAGGTAACGGATCTCTCATCTATGACCTTACGGATATGATGGATGAGATCGAGGCCGCAGAAATGGTAGAGCTGAATCCTATATCCGACAGTAAGGACAGCAAAGATGCCTTGACCGATAGACCACTCCCCTTGGAAACTCCCCCAACCTCTCCGGAGGTCATCACTTTCGACCCACCTGAAGGAGGCATGGCCATGGAGGAGTTTCTAAGACATGCCAAGTTGAGGGCCTCGGCATCTGCCAGCAAAATCCAGTTCGCCGACTGAGAAACATTTTAACACAATAATATGAAGGGACTAAAATCAAAAATTTATACACTGCTGGCAATTATGGTAGCCGGACTACGGGAAGCAAATGCACAAGGGGCCATAGGGATCGATGCGGCCTCCAGTGAACTCACAAGCTACATCGACCCCATTGGCAATATGATACTGGTCATTGGGGCACTCGCAGGGTTTATCGGAGCCATACGCGTTTACATAAAGTGGAACAACGGTGAGCAGGGAGTCAACAAGGAAATTATGGGATGGTTCGGTAGCTGCATCTTCCTTGTGACTGTCGGTGCCGTACTGAAAGCCTTTTTTGGAGTGTAATGGAAGGAGGAGAATTGTGGTTTAGGTTGTACAAGGGGCTGCAAAGGCCCCTTGTTTTCAGGAGTTTCAAGGGCAAGTTCATCTATTGGGGTGTCGGCTCCATATTCGTGGGGCTGATCCTGACCATGGTAACAGCAGCAATTACCTCTATCTGGTATGGGCTCATCACCGCAATCATCACTGTGGGAGGTGGCCTTACCTATACCGGCATCATGCAGAAACAAGGGCTCCATCAAAAAACAAAGGAGACGGGCATATTCATTATCCCCTGCCATTTCAAAACCAAATTCAAAAAATGAAGGCCTTTAAGACCCCATATATAGCAAAGGATACCCAGCGCCATGGAGGCATGTTGTATACCACCAAGGGCGATTATTCAGTGGTAATCAAGTGCATCAACCCTGTTATGCAGCTATCGGCCAATCCAAGGGGATACAAGGGCTTCCATAAAATGTACAACAATATACTCAAAACCATAGGTGAGGGCTATATCCTGCAGAAACAGGATGTCATCACAAAGAAGCACTACAAGGGCGAGGTCAGCGAAGACTACCTGAGCAACAAATACAATAAAAATTTTCAGGGACGACCGTATAACGAGGTCATTACCTACCTCACACTGACAAAAGTGGTCAAGCGGGGTGCGTTCTACAAGTTCGATCAGAAGGAATTTGATGCTTATCAGAGGAATGTCGGTAAGGTCATAGACATCCTTGATTCCAATGAACTTTCACCTCATGTGTTGACGGAGGAGGCATGTGAGCTTTTGATCAAAAGGATGATCGCTGTTAATTTTAACCGAGACGTGATTTCAATGGGCAATATCAGTGCCAATAAGGAACACTTGGAAATTGGTGGGCACAGGGTCAAGAGCATGAGCTTAGTGGATGTTGATGAAATCAATCTGCCCAATACTATCGCCCCCTTTAAAGACCATAATGATCTGGGATACCAGTTCCCGGTGGATATCATGGGCTTCCTTCTGGATACGCCTGATTTCGAAACCATTATCTATAACCAAGTAATAGAGATACCGTCACAACTTTCAGAAATCAACAAACTACAGCGGAAAAAGCAAAGGCATGGTTCCATGCCCGACCCTGCCAATGATGCTTCGGTTCAGGATATAGATGCGCTGATGGCTGATGTTGCCAAGAATTCACAGATGCTCGTGTATTCACATTTCAACATTTTGGTGAAAGGTACAGGTAGTGAGATCGATACTGCTACCAATTATATTGAATCGGCATTATTTGGCTCGGGCATCATTCCTTCAGGTAACGCCTACAATCAATTAGAGCTTTTCCGTACCATGTTGCCCGGAAATGCCACTGAACTGAAGGTATATGACAAATTTCTGACCACGAGCGATGCGGCCATCTGTTTTTTTTTCAAGGAACGGCTGCAGACCGATGAAGATAGCCCGTTCAAGATTTACTTTTCGGACCGTCAGGGCATACCTGTGGGAGTCGACACCAATGATGCCCCGGTGGATACGGGACGTACCAACAACAGGAACAAGTTCGTACTTGGACCCAGTGGAAGCGGCAAGTCCTTTTTCATGAACCACTTGATCCGGCAATATTTCCTGTACCGGATGGATATAGTTTTAGTGGATACGGGACACAGTTACTCCGGTATCTGCACCTATTACAAGGGGAAATACATCACCTATAGTGAGAAGCAACCCTTGACCACCAATCCTTTCCGCATCAGGAAAGAGGAACACAACGAGGAAAAAAGGGAATTCATCAAGTCCCTGATCGGCCTGATATGGAAGGGGGCCGATGGTACACTTACCCAGATAGAGGATACGATACTGGCCAATACGGTGGAATCCTATTTCAGTGACTACTTTGCTCAGAAAAAGCCGGACCCCTCGGTACTCTGCTTCAACCATTTCTACGACTATTCACTGGTAAAAATTGAAGCTATCATTGAAGAAGAAGGGGTGACCTTCGCATTGAGGGAATATGCATTCATCCTGAAACGATTCTATAAGGGAGGTCAATTCGAGGAAATCCTTAATGAAGAGATGGATGCCTCATTATTTGAGGCTCCGTTCATCGTATTCGAGATCGATTCCATCAAGGAACATAAAGTCCTCTTCCCCATCATCACGGTCATCATCATGGATGCCTTCCTACAGAAGATGCGGCACAAGAAGAACAGGAAGGCACTGATCATCGAAGAGGCCTGGAAGGCCATCGCCAGCCCCATCATGGCATCCTATATTCTTTACCTCTACAAAACAGTGAGGAAGTTTTGGGGTGAAGCGGTAGTCGTAACGCAAGAGCTGGACGATATTCTTGGCAATGAAATCGTAAAAAACTCGATACTGAGCAATTCCGATACCATCTGTCTATTGGACCAGTCCAAGTTCAAAGACAACTATGACGAGGTGGCCAAGCTCCTGTCCATCAATGATGTGGAAAGAAGGAAGATCTTCACTATCAACAAACTGAACAATAAGTACGGCCGGGGCAAGTTCAAGGAGGTCTACATCAGAAGAGGTTCCGAAGGGGAAGTATACGGAGTGGAGGTATCGCTTTATGAATACCTCACCTATACAACGGAGCGAAAGGAAAAAGAAGCGGTACAGCTCTACCTCGACAGGGCGAAAACCTTCGAAGAAGGGCTTGAAAACTTCGTCAATGACCTGGAGCGGTCCGGAAAGAAACTATCGGAATTTTTCACATGGGTCAATGCCAACCAACAGGCACAACTATCAGCATAACGATGAAAACAAAAACAACAATACTTATTCTTTGCCTACTGGGTGCATGGCAAGTGACCGGTGCCCAACAGATTGTCTGGGACCCGACCGTGACCTCGACCTTGGTACTCAACCACCGGGCACAGCAGGAAAAACTGTTGGACATCAGGAACAATGAATCCCGCATCATGGTGGCCCAGACCTTCATCAGCCGCAAGGTGGAACAGATAAGGGAGATCGAACAGAAAATGCATGAAAGATTGAAGACCGTAAGTACCGTGGTGAAGGACGGAAAGAACATCGTCTATGCCTCGGCCATTGCCCGGGATATCGGCAAGTACCAAGGGCAGATGATAGACCATGCCAAGGGCAACAATGCACTGCTCATCGTTGCCTACCAAACTGAAAAGGCCCTCATAGAGAGGACCGCTGACCTTTTCACCTACATATCGGGTGCACTTGTGGGTGGGGACTTCAATCTATTGGACAACAAGCAGCGGCACGATATCATACTTCATGTGGTCAACGAGCTCAGGGCCATGAGGGGCCTCGCCTATGGGGTGGCACGTAGGATGAGGATTGCACGTAGGGCAGGAATCTGGAAGACCCTCAACCCCTTTGATGTGAATTATCCCAACAGGGATGCAGAACTGGTTGAAGGCATACTCAAAAATCTATGATATGAAGAAATACCTTCTTTCCTTCTTATTGACTGTATTGACTGTGTCCCTGGTCAGAGCACAGGGTTTCAGTATTGTTTTTGACTACCGTATGGTCGAATCCATTACGGCCAATCACGAGGTAACCCTGTCCCTGTTGAGACCTATCAATGGAGACCTCGATAAGATAAGGGGCCATAGGGAATCCATCTCAAAAAAAATCGCCGTCATCCAAGGAATACAACAGCTCATGTACGATGGTCACTTTAGGGTCGCACACAGGGTCTCCAAGGGCACCCACGTAGTCTATATTCGTAAAATCATCAATGATATTGCCAAGTTTCAGCGGCAGATGGTCACTTATGCCAAAGAAAACCCCAAACTGCTCTTGGTGGCCTATCAGGGAGAAAGCGCACTGGTGACCAGAACGCTCCACCTTTTCAGCTATGTGCATGACAACGCACTCAAAGGTGGTGACAATAATCTCATTTCCGCGAAGCAGCGAATGCAGCTGATAAGATATGTCATCAAGGAACTGCGCATTATGAGAGGGTTGGCTTATGGAGTTGCGCGAAAGATGAGGTTAGCGAAAAGGGTGGGCATCATTAAGGCCATTGACCCGTTCAGGCTAAGTTATCCAAATAGGGATTTGGCCATCATCAAAGATATCCTGGACCGATTATGAAAGCAACAACGATCATATTGATGATTTTGCTGGTATTGACAAGCTCAACTTCTTTTGCCCAGATGCCGATACAGGATAGGAACTCACGCTATCAGAGAGAGAGAATGGTATTTCAGAGGTGGAATGCCTTCAGGCCGAAATGGTATTTCAGGCTGTTCCACAACAGGTACCGAAAGGGCCCCGATAGAAGGAATGTTCGTCAACTGGCACCGACCCTGTTCCTTTTGAACCGGAATGCCGGGTACATTGCCGGTGAGCAGAAAGAGACCAACGAATGGGAAAGCTATAAACTAGCGCAACAGGCAAACATCATGGCAGAGAGCCACTACCATATCTATTTCAGGCAAAGGTTCGGACAGATGCAATCAAGGTTCTCGGACCTATACCAAAGGTGCATGGAGCTGGAGGTATCCGAACCCACACTTCAGGAGCTGTCGGCGGAATCGGCCATGTTGAAAGAGTACCTCAATGCGGTTCGGGAGGGCAACACCGAACCAGGTGCAAGCAGGGAGGCCATGAAAGAGATCTTGAAGGACTACGGGACACTGGTCGCCATGGCCCGCAGGATTGTTGAAATCCATACCACGAAAATGAAAATCAGAAAAAAGGGTATTCCGGATAACTGAAAAACGACGCACCATGAGAGAAATCATAGATAGGGAAATATTGCTGCTGTACAGGGGACTGTTCAACAAATTGATAACGGAGACATCGATCTTTGTCAACGATGCGCAGGCACTGTGCGCCATCTTTATGTTCCTGTTCTTTGCTGTCAGGGCCTATGGCATGCTGGTGGGTGACAAGGACCTGAAGATCATGCCACTGCTCAGGCCTTTCGGGCTTGCCTTTGTGCTGTTCCTTTGGCCCGAATTCATAGGTCTGATGAATGTTCCGGGCGAACTCATTGCGGATAAATCCAAGGGCATCCTGGAGGATAGAATCGGTGAGGTAGATGCCCTCCAATTGCTCAGAAGGAAAAAAATGGCAGAGGTCGCCCGAAGGCTTATCGAGGACAGTGCCGAACTGGAACAATGGGATGATGGCGAAGAGGACGATTGGGCAAGTTGGACCGGTGTGGATTTCGGACAGATCTTTGATGAGATCAAAGGGTACTATATCATCATACTTTCCAAGTTGAGATGGCTCGTGGTCGAGACCTTGGAATTTATCGTGATCACCATATTCCAGGTCTGCTCTTACTTTATCTTTTTCCTACAGATCATCTTTGGTGCCATTCTCATCATATTGGGACCTTTCGCATTTGCATTTTCCACCTTACCGGCATTTAAGGACAGCTATATCAACTGGATAGCCAGGTATTTCTCCGTGACACTGTATTTGGGCCTCGGATACTTGGTGATGTCCCTATCGATGTTGCTCATCACCTATGCACTGGAAAAGGAGCTGCTTATACTGGAATATGTACTTCAGAATGAGGCTGCCTTTTTTCTGTTCATCTCCAGCAATGATGGGTCAGCAAATTTCTATTTGGTTTCACTGCTCATAGGTGCTTCAACCATGCTGACCATACCCATACTCAGTACATGGATCATCTCTACTACAGGTATCGGTAACGCGGTCAGCACAGCAGTGAAGGGGGGTATGGTCATCACCAGAGCGGTAACATAAAGCAATTGGAAAAATGATAATACGAAACATTGAGTCAAAGATAAAAATATCCCTATTGGTATCATTGGGCAGCATGGTAACGGCCGCCGTTTTGGTAGCCATCGGCCTGAACCACGCTTTCAGGGTGGTGGAAGAAAGCAGAAAGAGCATCTATGTGCTCGACCACGGGGTCCCTGTCCTTGTACAACAAACAGGGCAGGATGTCAATAGACTGGTGGAGTATAAGTCGCACATCAGCCTGTTCCATATGCTCTTCTTCAATCTGCCGCCCGATGACGAGTTCATGAAGGCAAATATCGCGAAATCCATGTACCTGATCGACAAAACAGGCGCAATGGAGTACAACAACCTGAAGGAAAAAGGATACTTCAATGCTATCCTTTCCAGTAGTGCCGTGGTCTCCATCAAGACCGATTCCATTCAGGTAGATATGGAGAAAAAGGACTTCAAATTCTTTGGTACACAGCGCATAGAAAGAGATACAAGGATACTGACCAGACAATTGATCACCACGGGTTTCTTTCAGGATGTCCCGCGCTCTGACAATAATCCGCATGGGGTGCTGATTACCGGCTGGAAGACCATACTCAATAAGGACATTAAAGACAGACACAAAAATGATTTCTGAAAACAAGGATAAGGTAAATCCCCCCAGTGAAAGTCCCAACTCCGGACCTTCCGGATTTGTCAGGAAACTGGATGCACAGGTGCAAAGGTCGCCAAAGAGGACCATAGCGATTATGGCCGGACTTTTTATTGCCGGCATCGTCTCGATATTTATCAGGAAATCGCACGTGGACCAAGGCCGTTCCAAAGTCATCAACGGGGTGACCACGAATATCGGACTGCCCGATACGGTAGGTGATGGTTTTTTCTCCGGGTTGATGGAAATCAAAGAGGTACTGGACCTCGAAAAGAAGTTCGTGGAAACACTGGCAAAAGATACACTCACCAGGGAAGACAGTCTGTTCATCCTTGATCTCAACAGAAAATTAAACAGAATGGTACATGAAAAAGATAAACCTTAGGTCACCCAAGTATATCATTCCCTTGATAGCGCTACCCTTTCTTTTCGGCTTCAACTGGATTATCGGTGATATGGTCAAAGAAGAGGAATCCGCTACTACGGCCATGGCTGAACTGGAAAGCCTGAACGCTGAAATTCCAAGTGCCAACCTGAGCAAACGAAAGATCAAGGAGAAGTTCGACAGCTTCAAGGAAACCTACAAAAATGATAGGGATTTCACGGCAATCAACAACATCGATGAAATCAACGAACTGACCTCGGGCATGGATTCGAGGTATAGCCAAGAGGAAAGGGAGTTCATTGACTCCATCAACAACTCCATACTCCATGATGAAAAGGCAACCTACCTGAATGAACTGGACAATATCAAACCCTATGCCCAAAAGTCCGAGCCTACCGGCAGGTCACAGGCCGCCAAAGCTGCCGAGCCATTGTCCAAAGTGTCAGCCCGGGCAAGGCGCGAAAGTAATGAAGAAAGAGAACTGAGACTGTTCCGTCAACAGATGCTGATGCTGGACAGTTTGACGAAATCACCCGAGCAACGCCATGAGGAGCAGGAAGAGGCAAAAAGGAAGATCTTACTGGAGGAATTGCGGCAAAAGGAAACAGCAAGAAAAGAAAAAGAGGTAGAGGTCGGCAAGAGAACACCCATCAACAGAAAGTACTTTAACACGGTACAGAGCAATCATAACAAATCCCACATCAAGGCCATGATCGACGAGGATATCAAAGTGGTAGATGGCAGTAGGGTCAGGGTCAGGATACTGGACGATATCGTGGCAGGGGGACACTTTCTGAAAAAGGGCAGTTACCTTTATGGTACGGTGTCATCTTTCGGGAATCAAAGGCTGTCCATCAACATCAGATCGATCATGATAAATGATGAGATACTACCTGTCAATCTACTGGTCTATGACAACGATTACAATGAGGGGCTGTATGTGCCCCTATCGAAGTTCACGGAGTTCACCAAAAACCTTGGCGGAGACCTTTCCAATGGCTCCAATCCCAATATACAGAACAATGAAGATCCGAACAATCTGAACCAGCTCCTTTTTGGCCTGGCCAACAGAGGGGTGCAATCCGGAACACAGGCCGTAGGGAAGGCCGCAAGAAGGAACAGGGCCAAACTGAAATACAATACCATTATCTATCTAATAGACCCAGATGAGCTATGAACATGAAAAGATTCAAATACCTATTGATTTTGTCGGTTGTAATGGTTTCGACAAGCACTATGGGACAGAGGCTACAGGACAGAATACCAAAAGTATATGTCAACGAGAACGTAACGACACATTTTGTTCTCCCGGAACCTATCGTATTTGCCGATATCAGTACGGATAGAGTTCAGGGCGATCAACCGGAGGACAATATACTCAGGATAAAACCTGTCCAGGATCAAACAACCTTCACGAGATTTCAGGGAGTGGTCACCATCGTTGCCCAAAAGTTCATGGTACAGTTCGAGATGATATACGTACCCTCCATTGCCATGGCGGACAAGAGGAAGTTGGTCGCTCAGAGCGAGGGTGTAGGTCTGGTCAACCCTGAGATAGGTCTATCCAGTGCCGAAATGAAGTCTTTCTGCATTGAGGCACTACAGAGAAAAGCCAACTGTCCATCGGTCAGGAAGAAGGCCTATAAAATGAGTATAAAGCTCAATAATATCTGGACAGTGGGGGATTACTATTTCCTGGACCTGACTTTCGAAAACGGCTCAAGGATAGGGTACACCATAGACCAGATCCGCTTTAGGATAGAGGACAGGAAAAAAGTAAAGCGCACCAATTTCCAGCAGATGGAAATCCGGCCCCTGTTCCAGCTCTATGACCTGACCAACTTCAAAAGGCAGTACCGCAACATCTTCGTGTTCAAGAAATTCACCTTTCCCAATGAAAAGGTGTTCACGGTCGAATTGGCGGAAGAACAGATTTCCGGCAGGCACCTGATTCTGGAAATCGACTACAGGGACATTCTGAATGCCGACACACTATAAAAACGGCACATATACCACATTCATCCAAAGACCTAGAGGTCAAATGTGATATGAAACGGTTACCGGTCAAAATCGGGGATAGGTACCTCACCCAACCGGATTTGATCGATGATCTGGGCAATGATTTCAAGGTATTTTCCAGAACCGATGAAGACGGGGATTTCAGGCCGATACACAAAGGTATGAAAGTAACGGTAACGTATGATATCAATGCTTCAATAAAGATTCTGTCCGACCCATGTACCGGAGAAAAAGAAGCGTCAACAATACTGGATGCAATTGATGTTCAATACGCAAGGCAGACAGGAAATATCGGACTTTACCGCTGATACTTCGTGCATACTAAAATGATAGCAAACGATTGGAAGAATCCAAGGAAATACAAAAGCTGTACAGCTTCCTTCAGGGTATCATCTACCTACTGATCTTGATAGAGGTCCTGCTCTTTGTCTTTAACGACAACAGTCCATTTCCACTTTGGATCAACGATATCCTTTCAAGGATCGATAAAATAGTCATATATCGGAACGTCTACTATTCCAAGACTTTCATATTGCTGTTCATCTCCGTGGTATCCACCGGTACCAGGGCTAGGAAGAAGCTGGAGCTCAAGCCCTATCTGCACATTGGGCTGCCCCTGATACTCGGCCTCTTTGCCTTTTTCGGTTCGGGTATCCTGACTTGGTATGAAAGTGAAACGGTATTGTTCCGGTGGAGAACAGCTAGTGCCATTTCACTCATAGACCTTTTCGATATACTCTACATGGTACTGTCATTCATCGGAGCGGTACTCATACATACCTCATTGGACAACGTATCCAAGATCATCAAGTCCAATCTTATGAAGGACCGATGGAACGATGAGAATGAGAGTTTTGACCAAAACCGTGTGCTGAAGGAGAACGATTACTCTATCAACATCCCTATCCTGTTTTACTTCGGAAAAAAGCTGCAAAAGGGATGGATGAATATCGTGAATCCCTTTCGGGGCACACTTTTGATCGGTACCCCGGGTTCGGGAAAGACATTCAGCATCATATTGCCTTTCATCAAACAATTGTTGGGCAAGGGCTTTTCCTGTTTTGTCTATGACTTCAAGTATCCGGACCTGGGCAAGGTGACCTACTATCACTACCTGGTCAACAGGAAAAAAGGATTGCTCAAAGATCACTCCTTCCATGTGATCAATCTGAACGACATCGAATACAGTAGGCGCATCAACCCCCTCGACCCAAAATACATCAAGAGCCTTGCCGATGCCACGGAAACTGCGGATGCACTGCTCCAGGCTTTGAGAAAAGTGGACTCCAGTACAGGGACCGATCAGTTCTTTACCCAGAGTGCGGTGAACATGCTCAGTTGTGTCATTTATTTTTTGAGTAGGTACGAGCAGGGTAGGTATTCCACATTTGCCCATGTACTGTCCCTGCTGAACCGGAACTATGACGAACTTTTCAGGGTACTCTATAGTGAGCCGGAGCTGGAGAGCCTACTCTCGCCTTTCCGGTCTGCCCACGAGAAAAAGGCCTACGAGCAGTTGGAAGGGCAACTGGGCACCCTTAAGATCAACATATCAAGATTGGCAACCAAGGAGACCTACTGGGTTTTTTCCGGTGATGATTTCAATTTGAAGATCAGCGACCCTACAGACCCCTCCATCCTGGTAGTGGCCAATGACCCGGATACGCAGGAGATCAACAGTGCCTGCTATTCATTGGTATTGAACCGATTGACCAAGCTGATCAACAAAAAGGGCAATCTTCCCAGTTCCATTATCGTGGATGAGGTACCCACCCTGTATATCCACAGGGTAGAGAACCTTATCGCCACTGCCAGAAGCAATAAGGTGGCCGTCCTGTTGGGCCTCCAGGAACTGACCCAGTTCCGTCAGCAGTATGGGAAGCAGACCGCCGATACCATCTGCTCTGTGGTGGCCAACATCATCTCCGGACAGGTAAGGAACAAGGAGACCCTCGATTGGTTGGAGAAATTGTTCGGAAAGGTAAAGCAGATGAAGACCGCGATGAGCATCGACAGGTCACGTACCAGCATCAATATGAGCGAGCAAATGGACAACCTGATCCCCGCCTCCAAAATAGGTGGGCTACAGTCCGGACAGGTAGTGGCACAGCTGGCACAGGAGGCAGCCGACTTCGATGGCAGGTACCGGCTCTCTAACTACAACTGCAAGGTAAACCTTGATCTGGACCAAATAGAAAAAGAAGAAAAAAGATACGTCGAATTGCCTAAATTTTATAACTTCGGTTCTCTAGAAAACAAAAACGGGATACTCCGAAAAAACATGCAGCGCATCAAAGCAGAGGTACAGTATATCATCGATAGCCACAATTGAACCAATGAGTGACGATGTAAGGAAAATAGGAAGGCGCTTTGCAGCTCTTAGAAAACACGTCGGTTTTACCCAGGAGGATGTTGCCGGGAACGTTGGCCTATCCAAGGATATTGTTGGTTATCTCGAGCGTGGTGACGGTTGTACCTTGGAGAATCTGCTTACCCTGTATCGATATTACGGCAACTTTTTCCACATGGCCGGGATCCTGGGGGATGAATTTGAGCTCAACGAGGTCAGCACGGCCAATGACAATGATATGACCAAGGCTATTGTGGCGGAGAGATTGAAGCTCCTGAAAGAGGAATATGGAGCAGAGCTGCAGGGGATCATTGAGTTGTTGGGGAAATAGATACTACAACAGATAGCAATGGATATACTTACTCAGCCAGCTCTATGGCCTGAAAATCCCTTATCTACCGGACAGAGTGACAAATCGGGTAAATCTTACTTACAATCGTCCAAGACATATACTACATTTCCGGCTTTTCGGTTTTTCTGGGATATCATACTCAGGAAAAAGTGAAATGGGAAATTTGGGGTACGGCAAACCAATGGAAAATCCTGCATCGGTACAATCGCCATTGGTGGATTGGTCATTAATGCCATTCCCGGCTGAACAGTGCTTTCGCTTTGATTTTCAGTCTGTCCCAGAACAACTGCGTGTGGGTATACCATTGTTGAGCTGTGTGTCAGCGGATAACATGATAGGCTTACCCAAAAATCCATAGCCCATCGTTCAGAAGCAGGGAGAACAGTACAAGCCGGACAAAATTGGATAAGAACTTATGAACGGACAGGCCCAATAAGCAATGTTGAACATCGACCGACCACATGAACATGTGATTTTTTGACAGGGATGAAAGGTTCCGTCCTGTTTTTCCGTACACACCTATCCCACTATAGCAATCATGTGCAACCCTTGGTACTATTCGGGTACGATGGCCGATACCGCGAACCGTGTTTCACCCATACCGGAGAACTTGAGTCCGGAAGGGCAGGAATACGGAAAGCGCGAGGTACAGTTGGTCTGTATCAGGGCTTTATACACTTTTATGTATCTGTATTTCAGTGATTTGAATCTTTATCACCCCTAATGTCCCCCTCTGCTTCAAATAGCATGTTCTCGGCCCATTCACAACAGCGGTACGGATGAGCCCCCCCATGACGGTTCTCCGCGTTTCTCCTGCCCCTAACGGCCCATGCAATACGGCAATCCCAGAGACAATAGATACACATGTAAGGAATACGGACAATATCGCTTGTATACCGGAGCGCAGGGTATGAACTTTGAATTTGTATAACCCTGAACTAGAACAAACGACCCCGGAATTATGAGAACGCTCAAAACCATACTATTCCTGATTACCCTAAGTGCCTCGGCCATGCTCGCGGGCTGCGCCGATGAATCACGTGACATCCGGCCCGTATCCGAGATCACGGAGACTTACCCTGTGGAAGCTGCTGCGGCTACCGAAGGTGGCAATGGAAATATAATTCGTGAGGAATAGGCAATAGGATATCTGTCGCGATGCACGATACCTACTATTAAACGGTCAACGATAGGCCGATTACCAACAGATTCACCATGACCAAACCGGATACTCTCAAGACCAATATGAAACAACGATTCCTACTCCCAATAGTACTGACCCTACTTTTCTCCTGCCTTGACAGGGACGATTACAAGCCCCAGAAAGATTTGCCCGAAGATATTCCCACGCTGGAGGGCATGCTCCGTGAAGACCTGGGGGATATGGATAGGCTGAAGGTATACAACCGTCTGGCCTTCAGGTTATCGAACACCGATACCGAGCGGGCAATGAAGTATGCGGACCTGCAACAGGCCTTGGCCCAACGGGAGGAGCATCACGGATACTGGGGGAAAGCCCTTTATATCAAGGGACTCATCCATAGGGACAATAAAAATTATAAAAGTGCCCTTGAGAACTATCTGGAGGCCTCCGACAGGTTCGAAAAGGCCGGTCTGGGCAAGAGGATAGCGCACTGCCAGAGCAATATTGGAGAGATTTTCCAGTACAATAACTTCCACGGGGAAGCGATACCCTATTTCGAGAAGGCCGTGGAGTACTACGCTGCTGCGAAGCAGGACAGGTATAAGGTACTGGCCATGGAAAATCTAGCTATAGGCCACTGGAAGAAAAAGGATGCGGACCTTGCCAAGGCCACTGAGATCTACACCACCATCATCGCGGAACAGCTGGCTCTAAATGAGGTGGACCATGACTATATAGTAAAACTCTATACCAACTATGGCCATCTCAACTTTGACAGGAAGGACTATGCCTCCGCCATAGCACAATACGAACATGCACTGGAACATGTGGACATGACCGAGAGGAAGGGCGAACACCGCGCTCGACTCTATTCCAATATCGCAGAAGCACTGATGTACCAAAGTAGGGAACACTATGTCGAGGCGAAAGAATACATGGAGATGGGAGAATCGGTAAAGAACAGTACCCCTGCCGACAGTAGGTTCATGGTCCAGAGGCTGAACATGCGCGGCGAACTTGCCCTGCGCCTTGGCGAATACGAGAAGGCCCTGTCCATCTTCGAGCGGGCCATCGGTATAGCGAACAAAAAGGTCGTGAACGAGGCTCTACAGGAAACCCTTAATCTGATGGACCGTGCCCAGCAGGCCTACCTGCGGGCGGGCGGCAAGCTGGGCTACGCGGACTCCCATCGGCTGCGCAGTCTGGAAAGAAAGCAACATGAACTGGAGGATGGCTTTTTCAAGGGTATGGACAACGATGAGCTGCTGGCCCTGTTACAAAAAACAGTGGACGGTTATCACCATGAGAAGAAGGAAGCGCGCCTGGCCACCGAAAGGGATGATGCCATTCTTTTCGGGTGGTTGAAGATCACCGTCGCCTGTCTGCTGGGCGGACTTGCCCTCGGCTGGGTGAACCTCACGGCCACCAAAAAGGTCAGGGGCATGGGCGAGAGGGTCAATGAAATGAAAGA
>CANLOE010000037.1 GCA_947492745.1 uncultured Cyclobacteriaceae bacterium
CTGCGGTTATCGCCTTGATTGAAACCAAAATGACCCGCGCAATCTTATACGACATTTAAAACCCAAATTTGTATAAGTCCGAATCATACAGTAGACCTTCCATCTTGGATTTATACTTAAGAAATAATGAAATGGAAAACCTTACAGGTAATAGCCCTGGGGGAAATCCAGATAATGCTGAATCGTTACGGGTAGACTTCATTAGGACCTTTAGAAAACAGTGTCACCTGAGTCTACAAACTATCTTGTCCCGAATCAATTGCGTTTGGATATAAAATATAATCGATAGTGAAAAATCGGATAAGCTGTATTAGTGCTTTTGTGTTCAGTTTTGTGATGTTGTTCTGGGTTCCCATGGAAGCATTGTCTCACGGAATGCATATGGCGATATTTGAGATATCACAGACCGAGGAGGGCTGTTCACTCAACATCAGCTTCGATAAAGAGGATTTGGTCAAATCCCTGCTGACCAATTACCCGGACTTATCGGGCAAACAGGATATCGCCTCCATGAGAAGTCATATTGTAGCCTATTTGAACAGTAATTTTCAACTCCGCTTTAATACACAGTGCATCGATGTCGATGTCACCGATATTTTGTATGCAAAGAATTATGTGAGGATAAAAGCATCTCTTTTAACAGAAGTGAATGAAATGATTCGGTCTGTCAGTGTTTTCAATACCTGTCTTATCGATTATACGGAAGGTCATACCAATGTGGTACGTGCTCATTTGAATGGTCGGTTTCGCTCCTTCAAACTGGATAGAGAAAGGACAAGTACGTTTATCGACTATAACGATTTCTAGCACGATCGTAAGCATTGGATTTCAAAATACCGATGCCCTTATTACTGGCGAAGAGGGTATTCCATTACTATAAAAAGCCCTGAGCATGGGTGAACTGCTCAGGGCTTTTTATATTTTGAATTTAACCCGGATTTGTATAACTACTTTCGTTATATCGAGTCTATCAATCTATCTTTTGGAATCGATAGGCTCTGACGGAAGATTTTTGTTGCACCTGTATGAGATAAAAGCCACTCTGTAGTTGCTGTATGTCCATATCCAGACCTTCTACTCCCATAAAAGAGCGCTTCATCAGTTCTTGGCCATTTAGGGTCATAATGCTCACGGTAGCAGCTCCTTTGTCTTCCCTTAAAATGTGCAGAACACCTTTAGCAGGATTAGGGTAAAGTCCAAGTTCTTCATCCACGAATATATCTTTTTTTACTGCTGTTATTGTCCCTAAGGCACTTCCAAGGCCTGTAAACTTCCACCAGTTGATATTGTAGCCTCCTTCGGGAACACCGATAGCGATAGCCTGTTCGCCTTCCTTCAGAATGACTTCATGTGAAATGGTTGTCCACTTATTCCAGCTATTGGTCGGGGGTACATCTACAGTACCTAGAACGGTTGCTCCTTCGTCTTGCTCCAGACTGATTACTCCCCCTCCTGTAGGGCTTGCCACACGGTATTCAATGAGGTACTTACCTGCCTTGGGAACATTGATAGTATAGGCCATCCAGTCGCCTTTGTCGATATATCCTACCTGTAGACCTGCTCCTATATCGTTGGTCTCATCTTTTTTAACTCCTTTCATGACATCGTAGTCCTCCGCCTGAATCGTTTGACTGATAACGCTGCCTTCAGAAGGAGGACTTCCTGCTTTTACGCTCAATTTGAACCAATTGATATTGAATCCAGAACCATTAGCAAACAGCTCAAGTGTTTGTTGTCCCTTATTCAGTATCAATTCTCCTTTTACGGTCTTCCACTTCTGCCATCCTTTGGTATTGGGGATACGGATATTGGAAAGTACTTTATTGCCTACTTTGACCTGTAGCTTGCCCGTGGTCCTAGGGCTGGCAACTCTTAGCTCCACGGTGTATTTACCGCTTTTTTTGACGTTGACTTTATATTTCAACCAATCTCCTTTTTCTATATGACCTACATTCAAGCCTTTTCCACTATCAGCCGTTAGCTCTGTCTTTACGCCCTTCATTTGACAAAAATCCTCCGCCTGAAGAGTTCCAGGGATATTGGTTGCCTTTCCCTTACATCCACTGATGCCTATACCGCCACCACCACTGGAAGTAGACCATGAACCTATGATATCCTTTACGAAAGCTCCAGAAGCTGTATAATTACTCTTACTCCACGCACCTGAGGTACTGGCCCCACTATTAAGCGCAGAAGCACCCTCGGCCTTATCGTTAAGTGCCCAGTTACAATGGCTGACATTCCTAGCTTTCATCCACTTTACCCATTCGTTCGTAGATGCTTTATCTACAGCACCATCTCCAGAAGCTGATACGGTACCCCATTCGGTAACAAACAGTGCTATTCCAGACTTCATGGCCTGATCAGCGCGGTCGCGCAACCATTTTTTATGAGTTCCAGCATAAAAGTGAAGGGCATAGGCTATATTTTTTCCTTTAATAGGGTCGCTAGCGGCATCATGTACATCCTGAGACCAGTTGGGGGTACCCACAATGATCAGATTGTCGGGGTCTTCGGCACGTATTGCTTTGATAACAGCCTCTGCATAAGGCTTGATAGTACCGCTCCATGAGACGGCAAGAGGCTCATTGTAGATTTCATAAATAACATTATCCTTCTTACCATAACGTTTGGCCATCTCTGCGAAAAAGCGAACAGCATCGCCTTTATGATCTTCTGCATGGTGAGAATGCCAATCTATAATGACATACATCCCTTCGGCTATCGCAGCATCGACTACTTTGGTTACTTTGGCTTTTTCCCTTGATTTACCGAACAGGTATCCACCGTTATCCTCTACTCCCATAGCGGCTCTGACAATAGTCGATTTCCAATCATTTCTAAGTGATTTGACGACTTTAGCATTGTAATACTTTTCTCCGCCCCATCCTAAATTACTCCAAAAAAGGCTGTTACCGGCAAAGCTGACTGCATCTCCCTTCTTGTTTACTATTTGGTTACCTTTTACGCTAATCTTACCGTGCTGTGCCACAGGTGATTGACCATAGCCATAGAAGGATACCAATAGGCAAATAGAAAGCAAAAATTTAAATTGTTTCATGATTTTTTTAAATTGAAATTGTTTAAAGTTGTTTTTCAAACCACAATCAGCACTCAAAGTCAATAGTTGAACATGGCCGGGAACATGGTTAGTTGTTCCACTAAACAATGCCTGTTCACATTGATATTGTTGTAAAAATCCGATTGCGGATATCGCTAAAAAAATAAAATAATCTTACGATGTGCTATAAACACAAATCTATGATTGCAAATCTCGGGTTCAGCGTAGCCAAAAGTAATCTACTTTCGATGGAATGAAGTTAGAAGCCTTAACTTGCTTATATTACCTTCTGTTGGAATAGATTGATTCTGAGAAGAATGATGTACTGTAAAAAAAATACCATTTATATTACATAAAGTACAATCACTTCATTATCAGTTCTTAACCGTCTTCTTCAAAACCAGGTTTGATTTATTTATAATTTAACATGAACGCTTTGGAAACTTTCATTTCTTTTTTCCTGTGTAGATTTGCAATCGTATCGATAACCGATCTTCAAGTAATCCAAGAGTAAAATGAAACGTAATAAAAAAGATATACTCTTTGTAACTGTACAATTACTACTTTTTGTACTGTATGGACTACCACTGAATCTGGGAGGTACAGTGATGCTCTGGCCCATAATCAAAGCATCGGCCATCGTAATAACAGCGGTGGGTGTAGGTATTATAGGGTTATCGTTGCTCCAGCTCAATAAAAACCTGTCCCCTTTCCCCAGTCCCAAACAAAATGGCCAATTGGTTCAGCATGGTCTATATGCACTCATCAGACATCCTATCTATACGGGTATTCTATTCTCAACGATTGGTTATGCCCTATACTCCGGTTCAGCATTCAAGATGGTCATTGGATTGTTATTCTACTTACTTTTTTTCCTAAAGTCCAATTATGAAGAGGCTAAGTTGGAGGGTAAATTCAAGGAATATGAGGATTATCGTAAAAAAACAGGCCGTTTTTTACCTAAAATACTACCTAAAAAACCATAGATTGATATATGTGCAATCATTCTATTGTTCATTTTGACCTATACGGTTATTAAATCTACCATTGTATGATCCAAGTCAAACGCGAATCATCCATTTAGTTTACTATTCTATTGATTTCCATAGGGATTCGCGAAACGATTCTTACTGATTTCATAAAGGCAGTAATTCCTATTCACAAACGTAAATTCGCTGCCTCCAAAAGAAAAATATAATGCATCGACAATCTTTGAGTAAACTTCCTCAAATCAGTTGTGTCCTGAACGCAGAAAGATTCAAGATTCATCCTAGTTGAATTTCTCAGGCCGAAGCTCCAGTGTATAATACAAATTTAGGTTTTAAATGTCGTATAAGATTCCGCGGGTCATTTTGTTTCAATCAAGGCGAGAACCGCAGGGATAGCAGCGCTATCGCGAGGATTGTCAACGCAGAGTGAAGCAAAATGAACAGGAAGATAGGCGATATTTGAAAGTTAAGTTTGTATAACTCAGGTTTAAAGAAATATGGTCTGATTTACCGCAGTTACAAATAAATAGGACACATCAAATCCAAGGTCCATCTATTTTAATTATCGGAATTGCGCTTTCTCAGTGGGAATCGAAGCGTTGGCAGGGCATATTAACGATAGTTCCTGAAAGGAATCATAAAGTGGCAACGAATCCAGTGCTTCCTACCAATTACCCTCCCGAGAGAATTATGGACTCGCTAGGATCCGTATCTAAAGGTGTAGAAGGAGACCGTTCCCATTGATTAATTTCGACTTCATTTTCGTAAACATAGGATAGAGGTAAAAGACCAAAAGGAGGAACTATATCATTGGTCCAATGATGAATCCGGATTCCAATCCAGTCTTTGATGTAGTTGGGCTTTGGACTCTCCAGCAATCAAAGTAATCAATAACAAAACAAGTGTACCAATATAGGTTAGCATGAATTTCCGTTGGTCTCGTTTCTTCTCCATCGCTACATTACTTAAGTGGATTACTTCATTCTGCTCGCCAGAATAACATTTGCAATACGGAATGAAAAAATTCAAAAAGAACTCTTCTTCTTTTCAATGATTCACTATTTCCACAATCACTCCTTACTCATTTCCTTTATGCTTTTGATCAACCTTGGATCAAGCTTTACGGCCTGCTGATAATCATCGATAGCCTTATGATAAAGGTCTAGAAAAAGATATGCTTTACCTCTTTGAAGCAATGCTTTTGTATTGCTAGGGTCTTCCTCCAAAGCTTTGGTATAATAAAACACAGCTTTGGTATAATCATTATCCAACATACTGGATTTACCTTTACGTATCCAATCCTCTCCCGAACTTGAAAAGCCAAGTATGGCCAAGATACAAAAAGCCTTAAATAATAAGAGTATTTTTAGATGCATAGCTTCTTGGTTTGATAGTTTTACTATTATTAACGTATTCCCAATAATTTGGTTCAGCATAATATCATTGTTTCAGAAAGACCTTAATTCTTACAGGCATTAACAAACTGACTGTCATTGGATTATTTTTAATTATAAATTTTGCGAATAACACATATAACCATATTTTAGTCTGAACAGGCCAGTATTTTTGAAAAGGTATCCATAACGTATTTATTCTGCTTGACCTTATCTACTTGTGTCAATATCTAACCTCAAATTATCTTCAGATAGATTCGCTCCCTTTAACAGTTGGCATTTTCAGATACTCGCTTTTGATGAGACAGGCCAGTATTGGAATAATCACATACTAAAACACCCTATCCTATGGCCTGAAATTTTCTTTGATTTCAGCTTTCCCATATTTCTTATATCGCCAAAAGCCACACTGAGTTTAGCTTCTTTAAAAGTGAATAAAAGACTCATTTAGTACACATGTTACTTTTAAAGTAAAATTGAATTAGAAATGACCTGAAATTTTGTGTCATTCGTTATAGTTAATTAAGGTTAAGTTTTTTCGTGAGTGTGGTTAGCTTATTTTTTTCGAAAGGACGATAAATCGAAGGTCCGGGGTGGTTTCCGGACCTTCTTCTTTATATAGCCATATATGCTACATCATCTTTAATCCCGTCAAATGGGATTAAGTTTCAGGACAGCTACAAGAGATTTTCACTTTAACACCTTCCTATCCAAGTCGATTACAAAACACATAACAATGTAATTAGAGATAAAAATATCTTAATGTATCATACTAGTAAGGATACATTTATTCTAAAAAGGCTTTTAGAACTCTTCACTGATGTTCTATTTATGATTAAAAGTAAAATATACAGTTAAAATTTTGAAAGTATGTCTCAAAAATTCACTTAGCCTGCCCCTTCTTTCCGGTTATCGTCATTTATTTCCGAAAGCCTTTCCCCACATTATTATCAGAACAAAAAAATACTATTGTTCGATAATTACCTTTTTTTGTTTTGCCGGTTTTCGGGTCACAGTACTTGGTAAATTCCGATAATTCCAAGAGATACTTTTTATATTCCAATTCACCATGCCAATGCTTACCGTCAAAGGTTCATGGTTGTGCATTGTGGTGTACTACTTCCGGTAAATATCAAAAATAGATTGTGCTGGGTTTGATTTAATAAGAAGCTGTCATTGGTTCCTTTGCCAATTCAACTATTGTACAATACCTATATCATAGCCTATACTACGTACACTAGATCGATTATTTCCAATAATGTTGATGCTATCGCTTTGGCCGTGGATTTGCCTTCAAAAAAAGGTCAACTCATTTGAATTGTCATTTGAGTATTAAAACCGGATCATGCATTAAAAAATCTACTGCGGATCTAAATAGCTGCAAACCGGTCGTTGCACTACGTTTTTTGAACTCATCATAGCGGTGTTATGCTAAATCCAATAAAACTCCCTGATTTATGGATATTTATACAAACTTAGCTTTTAAATATCGCCTATCTTCCTGTTCTTTTTGCTTCACTCTGCGTTGACAATCCTCGGGATAGCGCTGCTATCACTGCGGTTCTCGCCTTGATTGAAAAAAAATGACCCAAGGAATTTTATACGACATCTGAAACCCAAATTTGTATTAAACCCTCGTTACGAAGTTCCAACGCATGATCCGGATTGAATACTATACGGATTTTTTCCTATGGCCATTGCCTATAAGGTTTCCCATTTCATTTTTCCCTGAGTATAAATACATCTTCTAAGTTCAACAGTACAAAACAAGGTTCTATTTACCCTTCTTTATTTTACCGAAAACCTACTTTTGTTTTTGCGGACTTTGTTGGGATGATAGGTATTTGGGAAATCTGTATAAACCACGCCATCCAGACTTATATAATCCACACCTATTTTTCACATCATATCTCCTCGCATCATGGCAATTTGGCCACAAGGGTTTCGGGCAACACTTTCAGTATAGTATGTATCAGCTTCCATTTAAAACCGGGGACAATGGTAAAACGCCCATCGGCATTAACTACTGCTTTGGCGATAAACTCGGGCTCCAGCATCAAAGCCTCTGTCAAATCGAGTCCAGCGGTCATTTTACTACGGATATATCCAGCTACGATTACATTGACGGTTATTTTTCTATTGAAAAGATATTGACGTAAACCGGCCATATACTGCGTAAATGCAGCTTTTGTGCTTCCGTATATGAAATTGCTTTTTCTACCCCGAACTCCGGAAAGAGAGGATAAGCCTATGATGCGTTCTAAATTGGGATTGGTTTCATCCATGGCAATGAGGTTCAATATGGACACTGCCCCACAATAGTGTACTTTCATCATTTGATAACTTCCTTGCCAATCCCTCAGTGCCTGTTCGTTATCTTTCAAAAAGCCTGCTGCATACACCACAATGTTTGGCTTATAGGGTAAAGCTGCATAGAATGTAACATGGCTATCAAAATCAATAGCATCGAAATAGTGTACACTTACTTTGTCGGTAAGAAGTCCATTGTCAGCAATAAAGGACTTCAATGTGTCAGTGCTCCTGGAAGCGGCCATGACCTTGTACCCTTTGGTTATGTAAAAAGGGATTGTAGCCTTTGCTACATCAGAATTAGCACCCAGAATGAGAACAGATTTCGCCATGATGAAGGTCTTTGGATTCAAAGAGGGCGAATATATTGATTTTTATCTGCAATCCGAAAGGCCGTAAATTACCGTCCCAACCATGTCTTGAAGTCCTGTACACGATCTCTGCTAACGATGATATCATCTTCTACGTTCTTTTTCAGGCTTACCTTTAAGCGGCTGTTCGAATAACTGACTATATCTTTTATAGATTCGATATCAATAAGGTAGCGACGGTTTATCCTGAAAAAAATGTTCGGCTCAAGCATACCTTCGATTTTGTCCAAGGCATAATCGATAAGGTAGTTTTTACCGTCTGTAGTTTTGAGGAAAGTGGCTTTCTCTCTACTGAAAAAGTATAGGATGTCTTTGACAGGGATGGATTTGATATGTTCCCCTATTTTAATGATAAACCTATTTTTGTAAGTGTTTGCCATCATATTACTGATGGTGGCCACCTTTTCTTCTGATGGTCCTGTTGCCTGTGCTTTTAATAACGATAGTTTATTGAAAGCTGCACGTAGGCTATCCTCATCGATAGGTTTAAGCAGGTAATCGATACTATTTACCTCAAATGCTTTCAGGGCATATTCGTCATAGGCAGTGGTAAAAATGACAGGACAATTAATGGTAATGACCTCAAATATCTCAAAACTTATACCGTCCCCTAGTTGTATGTCCATAAAAAGCAAATCGGGTGTTGGATTTTTGGTCAGCCAAAGAATGGCGTTTTTAACCGAATCTACTGTATCCAATACCTCTACTTTTTGATGGAGGTTTTCTATCAATTGCTTCAGTCGCCGTGCGGCGCGCTCTTCATCCTCGATAATCAGAACTTTCATGGGATTATGCTATTTTTAAGACAAAACAGGTGCTTTATTGTCTATAATCAATGGGATAAGTACTTCGAATACTTCTTTGTTTTCCGTAATTTCCACTGTTTTTTCCGTTAAAAAGCGATATCTGGCCTTGATATTCGCCAATCCCAACTGGTTTGATCCGCTGGTATCAAGACTGTTTTTCTTTTGTAGATTATTACTGACCCGTATTTTATCTTCACCTTTTATAATGATTTGAATGGTCAGTGGCTGTTCTTTGGTGATGATGTTGTGTTTTATGGCATTTTCCAAGAGCATTTGTATGGATAGTGGTGGCACATAATATTGTTCGTTGGGGCTTACGGTATTTTCTACTTTCAATTTTTCCCCGAATCGGATTTTCTGTAGGAATATGTAAGCTTCAGCAAATTTCAGTTCTTCTTCCAATAATACGGTCTTCTTATCCTGTTGATCGAGTACGTATCGGTATACTTCGGAAAGTTTCCTGATAAACTTGGCCGCTAGGTCCTGATTTTCATAAACGAGGTCTGTCAATGCATTGAGACTATTGAACAGAAAGTGTGGGTTGACCTGATTCTTGAGTGATTCGTACTTAGAAGTCAGGTGTTCACTACGCAGTCTTTCGGCATCCAACTCTAATTGTCTCCATGATAGTAGAAACTTCCTTCCATACAGGAAAAAGGAGATGATAAATGTGATGCCGATAGAAAATGAGGCTGTAACCCAGACCTTGTCCATCCATACTCCATAAAGAAGCTTTACCAATAAGAATACGGTAAAGACTACTGCGAGGGTCACTACTGAATGTGCCAAGGCGGTCAGTAGAAAGGTATTTCCCGGAGAGTGCAGCCACGGACCTTTGCGGCCTGAATAGACTGCTACCCAACTGTTAAACTGGGATAAACTCACCCATAATATCGCTGCGATAAAGTAATATCTCAAAAAATACTCTGGGGACTGTAGACAGTCATTACAGGTAATGGCTGTCTGTACCAGTGCTGCCAGTAGAGCCAGTACTATTGAGAATACTGTTTTTTTCCAACCTTTTGAGCGTAATATCATCATGTAATTATAAATAATTAAACCCTATAAATATAGCTTCCGGGTACCGCCTGTTTCAATTTGATTTTAGTGTACTTTATGCCCTCATCACGAAATCCCTTTGATCATTTTGGGTTGAAAACACTCCTGATAGCGCCAGCTACCTTTGTCCACTCGTCAAGAAGGTTCCTTTGCTAAAATGTCCGTAGGGCATCGTGCAATGTTAGGGTCTGATTTTAATCAGGACTAAATGGGCTTCAAAACCCTAATTCATATTAGAGAATACATATCGACTGTGTATCATCTGCACTGTTCTTTCATACCGGTTGCTTGGGAGTGTCCCCATCTGGGCATCAATGGTGCAGCAGTGCTTAAACCAACCTTTTCTTCTTCAAATTTTTCAAGCGATTTTTCCAAAGTGGCACATGAGCTGCTCAAATCCTCCCCCATAAACTTGGCGGTACCCATTTGCATTTGTGCCATTAGGTAAAGTGCTCTTGGGTTGTCAGGGTTCATAGCGATGGCTTTGTTCAGCGCCTTGAAGGACATACCAGAGTATTGCCGTCCTCTGGTACCCGGGTCGGCCGAGAGGCGAATCATATGAATGAAGCCCTCTAAGGCATGAAGTTCCGACTCCTTTGGGTTTAATTTCAGTGCTTTTTTTAAGTGTTCCTGTGCCTTGTCCAATTGAAGGTCTTTTGTTTCTTTACCGTCGGCATATCGGGTGGCGCGCATGATATGAGCAAATGTAGCATAATAATAGGGTTCCCACTTTCCTTCTTTTGCGGCTGCAACCCGCTCTAGTTTGTCGATAGCTTCTTGATAGGCTTCATCTGTTTCGGAAGTATATACTGTATTGATGATTCTTTTCATAGCAGTGATGTATTTATCATCATTGGCCTTGAGTGTGAGTACACCGAATGAAATAAGGGTAAAAATCAGTAGAGATGTTGTTATATTCTTCATAGTATGCATGTGTTTGATTGTGATTTTCTTCTTCTATGTGGGGCACGGAGACTACCATGTCCTTTGTAATTATAGATTCGGTAATTGATTCAGCGTTTTGTTCTTTGATAGTGTGATAAATGCCCCAATGAAAAAGAAGCGTGGTGCCGCAGGGCCAATGGCCCTGCGGTTCAGTCTGCCTTCGGCATTTCTCTCCTGACCATATTCATAGCCGAACACATTCTGTCTTCCCAGTACATTATTTATACTTGTATGAAGGATGACCTGCGAGTTCAATAGGTAACTTATGTTCAGGCTCAAATCCTGATAGCTCTTAGTCTTGCCTTGATGAAAACCGGCCTGTTCCTGGATATGATAGCGCCTTGGGCTTGCATAACTGAAACTAGTGCCGATACTTGTCCTCCAAGCGTTGAAAAAATACTTTAGGACCAAAGAGGCGTTATGCGCTGAGGCAAACGTCGGTATGGCCAACTCCGGAAAATCGAGGTGTTCTCGACGAGTATCCAGAAAGGAATACGATACCCAATAATCGAGGCGTTCGATGCTTCTATTATCCCTCCAGAACAGTTCCACTCCTCTGGCATAACCTGTGCCGCTGTTATCCAATGGCCCGGAAGCCTCTTTGGATGAAAAGCGTACAAGGTCACCATAAGTTTTATGATAGGTTTCTACCCTTAGGACTCTGTCCTTTATATTTTTCTGATAACTGAGGATATAATGCGTTGCCACAGGGGACTGCAATACTTTTTGTCGATGCAGCAGGTCGCTTTCCGGTGCCTGCTTGAACTGTCCATAAGCTAAGGATATTTGGCTATCCTCTCCTGTTTTATAGGCCGCAGATATACGAGGTGTAGCCTGTGTTTCTCTGAGTAGGGTATTGTGAGTGATGCGTAGCCCTGCACTTAGCAGTAAGTCATTGTTCAGGTACCAAGTTGCCGTACCATGACCGGCCCAGATAAGCTCCTCAAAATTCAGCGTTTCCATACCCTGTCTGCTTGCATGGTCTCTCCCCAAAAGCTCCACTCCCCAGCGTAGCCCTACAGCTTCTGCAAGATCATGGTCAAAGGTTATTTTTGTATGATAGAATTGCGCTAGCTGTTCCGTTTCTGTCCCATCGATGTCCATTACATTACGGTCTCGGGTGTAGGATATTCCAGTACGGTAAGACGCGTTTTCATTGATACTGTTTTTCAGTGTACTGTTCAGATAGATGTAGCCATTTTCCAGCTGAAGGGGACGTATAAGCGTGGGTCTATCAATGTCCTTTTGCTCTAAGGTCATGGAATTATGGTTGAACTGCCCGTATACTTTCCACAGCCCCATCTCACCGACTTGCTGGCGAAAAGCCGCATTCCCTTCAATGGAGCGTGGGGCTTTTCGCCAGTCCAAATTTTGCTGAACAGCTTTAAAATAAGGGCTGAGGTTAGTGTACTGTAGTTTTGCTGCAAGTGATGTTCTTTCTCCCTGCTGAGTTCTGGAAATATCGGCACCTACTGACATGAGCGATATATCCGTTCTGTTCGCTATGGCTTTGTCCTTGGTATCGAGTATCAAAGCTGAGGATAGTGCCTGTCCATACTCTGCTCCATAACCACCGGTGCTAAAGCTGGTGCCTTTGAACATGAAAGGCGAAAACCGCCCTCGACCGGGTACATTGGGTACAGTGCTGTTGTAGGCATTTCCGACCAACATCCCGTCGATAAAGGTCTTGGTTTCTTCTCCTGAGCCTCCCCTCACAAACAAGCGCCCTTCCTCCCCTACTGTTTGCGTACCTGGCAAGGTATTCAATGCCCCTGCGATATCTGCTGTTGCTCCGGCTGTAGTAACAATGTCCAAAGGGTTGAGTACTTCGCTTCTGTGCTTGCCACTGGCATCGAGCCTTCCTGCGGTAATGGTCACCGCCTCCAATTTGTTGATGGTTTCCTGTAGATAGATGATACCCAGTAATATTTTCCTTCTTTCAAGGTCCAACACTACTTCCTTTTCATAAGTACGATAACCTGTAAAGCTGATATGGAGCACCTGCGCTCCGCTTTCTTCTGTTGTCAGGGAAAAATACCCTCTATCGTCACAGGAAGTACCCTCATAAGTTCCTTTCAGGTACACATTGGCCCCTACTATAGGCTCCCCTGATTTATCAATGACCTGTCCCTGAAATGTCGATTGCGCCGTAGCCAATAGTGCAGGGAGAATAAAAGGTAGCATTGTCAACACCCATCTCATAGTCGTGTATTTTGTTAGTGGATGTGACAAAGGTTCGATAGTGACCTCTAATTTGAAAATTATCCTTACCGGATCGTAGGAACGTAGGGATAGATCGTATTTACAACTATCTCAGCACAAAACTTCTGCTGCGTGCGATACCCATAGGTGCTCTCAAGGGTGTTGATATTTCCATCTATCCCATCCAGTGTTTTATAGGTAATTACTGTCAGCAGTATTACCTTCACCTTAATTGTGCACATGTTATACAAACTTAGCTTCTAAAATCGCCTATCTTCCTGTTCTTTTTGCTTCACTCCGCATTGACAATCCTCGGGACAGCGCTGCTATCCCTGCGGTGCTCGTCTTGATGGATACTAAAATGCCCCAAGGAATCAATACGACAGCTGAAACCCAAATTTGTATTAAACCCAAATTGATCAATAGGATTTCGTGATGAGGGCATAAAGTACCATAAAATCAGCGGCTTAAGTGAGGAGGCCTAGTGTATCACTAAGGTGACGAACCTGCGCAGCGTAAAACCGCTGGTTTTGAAGTAATTTATGCTCGTAATAGGAAGACTATTGATTATTTTGGGTTAAACACGTATCACGCATTTAATTCACTATGTAGTTTTATTTTGATAGTATTAGAGACTGTTTTAAAATGTATTTTTTCTTTCTTATTTACTTCTTTTGGTGCCTAATTTCGTTGAAATTTCCGCTAGCTAGCGCGACATGCTATCTTTGTCAATGGCTCACGCCGCAGAAGGCCCCTTCACTAATAATGCCCTAGGGGCATTATTTGAACGCTCGGTCCTGTCCAAAATAAGTGATAACAAATTCTAAAATAATATCTTCAAAACAGTCTCTTAACCTGGATCATCTACTGCGGATCTAAATAGCTGCAAACCGGTCGTTGCACTACGTTTTTTTGAATTCACCATAGCGGTGCTGTGCCAGATCCAATAAAACTCCCTGATTTATGGATATGTAAACCCTCGTTACGAAGTTCCAACGCATGATCCGGGTTTAATGAATCTGCAATTTGGAAATTTATTACGAGCTCAAATAAATCAAATCTATAAAGTGAATGTATTTTTTGAACTGACCGTAGCGGCGCTACACTGAACCCAATAAAAAATCCTGATTTATAGTCACCCGAACTCTCATGACAAAGTTCCAATACAGATATATGGGGTTAACAACCAAGAAAACAATTCCCTAAAAGGAAGTTTTCGGGAGGCCATCGAAATAAAACCGCAAGCCCAAATCAGAACTCGCGAGGATAGATGTTTTAAAATGAGACAATCACTTGTTTTACCACAAAACAAATAGTAATTTTGGGTATGGAAGAAAATAGACCTGCTCAAAGCAAAATAGGCCGTAGGCTGGCAAAGCTCCGTAAACAGCATGGGCTATCACAACAAGAATTGGCAAAAAGGATTCAGATATCCAGACCTTCTTTAGCACAAATAGAGTTGGGCAACCGAAGCCTGACCATTCTCGAATCACAAAGAATATCTTTTGTTTTGAGGATTTCTCTAGATGAATTGGTTTCCAATAATTTTTCCGACCCTGTTCCTATAGAGAAGTCCAAAATTGTATCCGAAAAACCCATGGAGCGGGTTTCGGTACCTTCATTGAAGGAAGAGAAGTTCCGGAATGTACTATTATACGTTTTGGAAAGATGCGCCGGCAAGCCCAATGTTGGAGAAACCGTTCTTTACAAGCTTCTCTATTTTTCGGACTTTAATTATTATGAGCTTTATGAGGAACACCTTACAGGTGCCCTGTACAGAAAACTTCCTTATGGGCCTGTTCCCCATAAGCTGGATTCCATCCTATACCAAATGATTGAAGACGGTCAATTACAACGTGTCAAGACTACCTATCACGGATATCATCAAACTAGGTATCTACCTCTGGAGAAGCCTAAGTTGACCTTATTAAAAGCGAGCGAAAAAGAAGTGATCGATAATGTTATCGATCAAATGAGCGACTGGTCAGCCTCGTCCATCAGTAATTATTCGCATCGGGACATGCCCTGGATGGCCTCTAAGGAAGGAGAAGAAATCGATTATGAGCTTGCCTTTTATAGAGAGGTGCCGTTTTCTGCAAGAAATTATGAGGATAAAGTAGAAGAGGATGGAATTTAAGGAACTTCGTGAATTCAACAAAGACCTTAAGAAACTACTCAAAAAGCATAGAACCCTTAACGAAGACCTCAAGGTTGTCAAAAAAGTTTTGGCCATTCGACCTCAGGCAGGACCACCATTCAGTTTTCGTATCGATCAATTGGGAATAGAAACCTGTATCATCAAGGTAAAGAAAATTGCTTGTAAGGCTTTAAAAGGAAAAGGGGTCTATTCGGGATTTAGGCTTGTTTATGCCTTTTTTCCCGAGAAGGAGGAAATCATCTTTATTGAACTATATCACAAAAGCGACAAGGCCTGTGAGAATAAGGAGAGAATACTCAAGAACTTCAAGTGATGATTGCGTACCTGAAAGTCTCAGTAGGTATTTTCCCAAGCCATTGGCTTAACGTGATTCAACCTGGATCATGCATTGGAAAATCTACTGCGGATCTAAATAGCTGCAAACCGGTCGTTGCACTACGTTTTTTGAATTCACCATAGCGGTGCTATGCCAAATCCAATAAAACCCCCTGATTTATGGATATGTAAACCCTCGTTACGAAGTTCCAACGCATGATCTGGGTTCAAGCAATACTTTTTCACTTCTGCACGCTGCTCCCCTTCTTATTATCAAAAAAAACACAATTTACAAATAGCTTCAATCCTTTTGCTCTATACATTCATGTAAGCGTCTCTTTGAGATTTTCCAAGCTACTATAATCAGTCATGTCATACTGGCAAGGTACGATGGAAATATAGTTATTGGCGATGGCCCATTCGTCATTATCCTCACTGGTGTCAAAATTGACAAAGTTGCCTGCCATCCAGAAGTACCTTCGCCCATAGGGATCATGACGTTGGTCAAACTCCTCCTGCCATCGCGCATGAGCCTGACGACATACTCTTACTCCTTTTATCTGTTCATTTTGCTTGGGAGGAAAATTGACATTGAGCGCCACTCCTTTTTTCAGTCCATTTTTCAGGACATTGGAAGCAATGGTTTTTACGTATTCTTTTACATGGCTGAAATCCGCGGTGGCGCTATAGTCGCATAGTGAAAAACCGATGGCGGGCATACCTTCTATCGCTGCTTCTATAGCAGCGGACATCGTACCGGAGTACAATACACTGATGGAGGTATTACTACCGTGATTGATCCCACTAACGACCAAATCAGGTTTTCTGTCTTTCAGCACATGATGTTTGGCTATTTTCACACAATCAGCAGGTGTACCTGAGCACTCAAAAGCCTCGACGCCCTCAAAAAGGGTATTCTCTTCCAAGCGCAGAGTATCCCCTATGGTAATGGCATGTCCCATTCCGGACTGGGGACTGTCAGGTGCTACTACTACAACTTCTCCCAGCTCTCTCATTATATCTATGAGAGTATGTATACCTCTAGAGGTGATACCGTCATCATTGGATACTAATATCAATGGTTTTCCCATAATCTACGCTTGCTAAGTATAAGGATTCAATGAAGTGATTTGAACGATTTCCGAAAGATACTGATCTATAAAAAAACAACCTATTTTGTTTATGTCAAATATCAGCCTTTACTATTATATAGACTATTGTAATAAGCTACGATTCTGGTAAGGTCGTTCATTCGATCGTACTTAAGCTTATTCTCTTTAATGTAAGCGTCTACCAATGGTGCTTTCCGCTTCATCTGCTGTAATAGTTCTTTTTTCTTCCCTTCGAATTTTTTGATTTCACCATTATCGTACAAAAAGTAGTAATCATGCGTTAATATCTTTCTTGTAAAGCCGCCGCCATTCCAGAAGTTAGCATTGGCGGGATTGTTCTGCACGACTATCATCTCACGGGCAAGCAGACTGAGTCTCCCCTCGTGCAGTACTTCAAATAGTCTTGGCACTCTGTAACTACCTGTCAGACTTGCTGGAAGAGCATAAAAATACCTGAATCTATTAACAAGAACATCAAAAATCTCAAAATACAGAATTTTTCTTGAGGTCAGGGCCATCGGAGGTTCTGATTTATGAGTGACCAATTCGACAATATCCCGCTCTATTTGATACTTTAGTTGCCCACGAAGCGTATCTCCTTTTAAGAGCACTACTTTTCCCTCATGCCAGATTTCTGAGGGAAATCTTTGAGCGTACCCCAGTATGGGTCCCAGGCTAAGGATTATGCACCAAAGCAACATTTTGGTGGTAGATTGTCTCATGGTCAGTCTATCCATTAGGCTATCTAGATTTTTATTATTTCATTATTTTATGTCCCATCTTATCTCTTTTGGTCCTTAGGTATTTTTCATTATGTTGGTTAGGTTCAATTTCTATCGCAACGGTATCGACAATTTCCAGACCATAACCAATCAGTCCAGCTCTCTTTTTAGGGTTATTGGATATCAAATTTATCTTTCTCACTTTCAGGTCACGTAGTATTTGTGCCCCTACACCATAATCACGCTGGTCTGCTTGGAAACCTAGTTCTAAGTTCGCTTCGACCGTATCCATACCTTCTTCCTGCAACTTGTAGGCCTTCAATTTGTTCAGCAAACCGATACCTCGGCCTTCTTGGTTCATATACAGGACCACACCTTTCCCTTCTTTTTCGACCATTTCCATGGCAGCCTGCAATTGCGCCCCGCAGTCGCAGCGGCAGGAGCCGAAGATATCGCCTGTAACACAGGATGAATGTACTCTTACCAATATTTCTTCATCTTCTTCCCATGAGCCTTTGGTCAGTGCCAAATGGGTTTCGTCGGTATTGATCTGCCGAAAGGCATGCAAATCAAAATTACCGTACTCGGTAGGCATCGATACACCTATCTGTCGCTCTATAAGACTTTCTTTCTGCAAACGGTAGGCGATAAGGTCTTCTATGGAGACCAGTTTCAGGTCGAATCGTTCAGCCACTTTTTTCAGGTCCGGCAAACGGGCCATGGAACCGTCTTCATTCATGATTTCCACAATCACTCCTGCGGGCTGAAATCCTGCTAAACGAGCAAAATCAATCGAAGCTTCGGTATGCCCGGTTCTTCTCAAAACTCCTCCGGGTTGTGCTTTTAACGGAAATATATGTCCGGGTTTACCCAAATCTTCGGGTTTGGTCTCCGGATTGACCAGTGCCTTTACAGTTTTGGCTCGGTCACTTGCCGATATGCCTGTAGTGCATCCATGTCCTATCAAATCGACCGATACGGTAAATGGAGTCTCATAGGTAGCCGTATTCCGACCTACCATCAACTCAAGTCCCAGTTCCTCGCACCGCTCATTGACCAATGGAGCGCAAATCAATCCGCGTCCGTGAGTAGCCATAAAATTAATAATCTCGGGTGTCACGCACTCGGCGGCACATACGAAATCACCTTCGTTCTCCCTGTCTTCATCGTCGACTACGATGATTACCTCTCCCTTCTTGATGGCTGCTATTGCCTCTTCAATGGTATCGAGCTTGATTTCAGAATCCATTTATTTAATAATGTGCATATATTATATGCTGTTAAAAATCTTTTTATACTAAATTTAGAGACCGTTTTAAACTATATCCTTTGTTTTCATGCGTGTTTATTAACTTCTAACGGTCACGTGGGATTCGCATGAACGACATTTTATCGATTCTAGATTAAACCCCAAATAATCAATAGCCTTCCTATTCCGAACATAAATTGCTTCAAAATCAGCTGTTTTGCGCTATGCAGATTCGTCACCCTAATGATACAAAGGCCTCCTCACCTAAACCGTTGATTTTATTGCACTTTATGCTCTCATAACGAAATCCTATTGATCAATTTGGATTAAAATCACGAAAGTAATCATTTTTTTTAACGATATTACTGTTACTATTGTTTTACCGCGATTTCATCAAAAAACCAATTCAAATTTAAGTATAAAATTCTACATTAGTTTTGGTATGGATAGTATACTTTACCTTTTTCCATCGCTTATGGACCGGATATCATCATTTATGATCAAATATGACTGGTCTACGGCAAAAGACATGCTTTCAACATCAAAACACGTCTTTTACTGCCTAATGACCGAGTTGTTAAGGGTTACTTCGCCATTATCGCGAAATTACCCTTCCTAGGGGCTTGGCAATTTCACTTTCTATCTTTTTGTATTCCATGTGCATCATCAACAGCTGATCTTGTTGCTCTATTTCTTTTGCCTCTTTCAGCTGTTCTGCCAAATCTTGAAGGCGCTGTTGTACAACGACCAGTTTGTAGCGTAAGAGGCTTTTGAAAGCTGCCGTTTCCAGCATATCCGCCTCTCTTTGCACAACGATATCGTGCTTGTTCTGCCATTCTTCGCTCAGTTCATATCGACTCTGTTCAGAAATGAGGTCAACGATCACTTTTTTCACTTCTTCATCTCCATGTTGTACGAGATAGCTTCCGTCGACCACCTCGTCTTGAGCCAGTTTCGTCCGTATGACTTCCAATATTCTTTGATAGATAGGTACCTGAAAGGTAATCTCTTCCAGCTCTTCCAACAGGTAATTATAAAAAGTAGCTTCCTCTCCCATCTGGTAATAGCCATAATTGACCAATAAGCGTACCTGTTCCCTTTCTTGGTCACCAACAATATCTTTTTTTAAATTCTGTGGTTCTTCCGGCACAGCACCATACAACTCCGCCAAGACTTCGGGAGGCAGACTGTCCATATCATCGGGAGCGGAGGGTCCTTGACTATGTTCTTTGCCGGCTTCGCTCTTGGTTTGCTCTTTTTGGCGCTTTCTATCCTGCTCTTTCTGTCGACGAAGGAGTAATTTGTTCTGTTCTGAAATCAGTATGGACTCATCGATATCCAGCAGAACGGCTGTCTCCTTGACGTAGATGGCCCTTTTTATAGGGTCGGGGATTTTGGAGATACTACCGATGATTTCCTTGATGGTATCCGCTTTTTTTATCGGGTCGTCTACTGTTTCTTTTGCATACAGATCGGCCTTAAAGTTGATGAAATCCTGACTGTTCTCTTTCAGATACTCTTGAAAGGCCGTTGTACCCAGTTTTCGAGAGTAACTGTCGGGATCTTCTCCTTCGGGAAACAGGACTACCCTTACATTCAATCCTCCTTCCAATATCATGTCCACGCCACGCAGTGCCGCTTTCAGCCCTGCTTTGTCTCCATCGAAGAGAACAGTGAGTGTATCGGTAAACCGGCTTACCACACGTATTTGCTCTTCGGTCAGCGAAGTACCGGAAGAAGCGACCACGTTTTCGATATTGGACTGATGTAGTGAGATAACATCGGTATACCCTTCTACCAAGTAACAGTTCTCTTCTTTTCGAATAGCTTTCTTAGCCTGCGAGATACCATAAAGCACGTTACTTTTATGGTATACCTCCGTTTCAGGAGAATTGATGTATTTAGGCTGTTTTTTGTCTTTTTTGAGTGTTCTCGCTCCAAAAGCGATGACTTTTCCAGTCAGGTTGTGGATGGGAAAGGTGATCCTACCACGGAAGCGGTCATACCGGCGCTCTCCGTTTTCTATCATCAGTCCTGCTTTGGTGAGTAGCTCTTCCGAAAAACCTTCTTTCAATGCTTTTTTACTCAAAGCATCCCAGCTATCAAGACTATATCCCAGCTCGAACTTCTCTATAATGGGGATGGTAAACCCTCTTTCTTTAAAATAGCTCAGGCCTATTGCCTTTCCTTCTTCATGTTCCATGAGCGTTTCCCGAAAAAATCGGGAAGCATACTGTAGAATGATGAACAGGCTCTCTCTTTCGTTCTGTTGTAGTATCGATTCGTCGGTCTGCCCTTCTTCGATTATTTCTACTCCATATTTCTGCGCTAGGTACCGGATGGCTTCCGTGTAGTTGAGTCCGTCCAATTCCATGATAAAACTGATGGCATCACCACCCTTGCCCGTACTGAAGCATTTGAATATTTCCTTTGATGGGGATACGAAGAACGAGGGTGTTTTCTCATCGGTAAAGGGACTGAGGGCTTTATAATTCTGTCCTGCTTTCTTCAGCTGCACAAAGTCTCCTATGACATCAACGATATCAACTCTTTGTTTTACATTCTCTATTGTCTCTTGTGCTATTCTCAAAACTGTAGGTCTTTCTAGGATATTAATCTCATCGGTTATCCACTAGCCCGAATACCTTTTATTTTAGCAGCATAGTGTGCTCGATATCCGCCCAATATACTAGATTTCGTCAACCATTCTGCATCTTATAAATATCTATATTATCAGCAAAGGTAAAGGTTTCCCTTACTCATACCATGTCTTAGTGGAATTGTTTATCTCAACCTACTGTTATACCCAATAAATGAGAAATGAACAACTGCCCGTCATAACTATCGGAATAAAACTATCTTCTGTCCAGTTGTACAGACTTGTTCATTGCTACCTTTCAAGGTCCGAAGCAGCCCTATTCGTTATCGGTGTTTTTTTTTGCAGTTGTGTATTTGGTTTAAGTAGTATGTGTGACAATAGTGGCCTATTTCCGTAGCTTTGTTGTACGGATAGATTAATTAGTTTTAATTTGCGGTAAAGCTTGCGATTTTAAAAATATAACCCTTTGAATAAAGAGATGTTGATTACGAAAGCTAATGTATTGAAGGCTTTGTCCACAGTGGAAGACCCGGACCTGAAGAAAGATTTGGTATCTCTTCAGATGATAGAGGGTGTCGAAGTCGAAGATTTATTCATTTCCTTTACAGTAGTATTGACGACCCCTGCTTGTCCTTTAAAAGAACTTATTCGAAAAGATTGTCTTTCTGCAATCGAGAAGGCTTTTGGTGACCAGGTCAAGGTCGATATAAAAATGAGTTCTTCGGTCACTTCGATACGCGACAATGCGCCTTTATTACCTGGAGTGAAGAATATCATCGCTGTTTCTTCGGGCAAGGGGGGTGTGGGCAAGTCCACTGTAACCTCCAACTTGGCCGTGGCTCTGGCCCAGAGCGGTGCGAGTGTTGGTATCATCGATGCCGATATTTTCGGTCCATCGATACCGACCATGTTCAATTGTGAGCATGAGCAACCGGGCATTCGAGAAGAAAACGGAAAAAACAAGATCATTCCTTTGGAACAGTATGGAGTGAAGTTGATTTCCATAGGTTTCCTTACCCCTTCCGATAATGCAGTGGTATGGAGAGGGCCTATGGCCAGTTCGGCACTGAAACAGTTCATCGCTGATACACTCTGGGGAGAGCTGGATTATTTGCTTATCGATCTGCCTCCGGGAACGAGCGACATACATCTTACTTTGGTACAAACTGTTCCCGTGACGGGGGCCGTTGTGGTGACGACACCACAAAAAGTAGCTTTGGCCGATGCGACCAAGGGCCTGTCCATGTTCCAACAGCCTCAGATCAATGTACCCGTTTTGGGCATTGTCGAAAACATGGCCTATTTCACCCCCGAGGAATTACCTGATAATAAGTATTATCTGTTCGGCAAAGGCGGTGGACAAGCCCTTTCAGAGAAATTCAATGTACCTCTTCTCGGCGAGATACCTATTGTGCAAAGTATCCGCGAGAGTGGTGATAGTGGTTATCCTGCGGTTTTGAAAGATGGCCCGACCGCAGAAGCATTTCGGGACCTCGCTGCGGAAGTAGCTCGACAAGTAGCTATACGGAATGCCGAACAGCAAGAAACGAAGATAGTGGAAATCAATACCTAAAAAGAAGACTCAATAATATATCAATAGCATTCATCATTAATGATGTCATTTATGGAAGCAGCAGAAACCAGCGATAAATCAGAATTAGTAGAAAGGGTAGAAGCATCACTTGGTAATATCCGTCCTTATTTGGAAACGGATGGTGGTGACGTTCGTATACTGGGTATAAATGATGATATGGTCGTCAGTCTAGAACTTTTGGGCGCTTGTGGTACCTGTCCGATGTCAGCTATGACACTCAAAGCGGGTATAGAAGAAGCCATCATCAGGGCCGTACCTGAAATAAAGGCCGTAAAAGCAGTCAATCTGACCAGCCCGGATGCACCCAACACCCAACTACCCAACAATATGACCTGAACTAAAGACGTTATATAACCATATTCAATAAAACTAAATTTAGTATTGTAAATTTCAACCTTATGCAACCTCGTTATCCTCTTCGGCATTTTGTCGGCGATGAACTTCATCACAGTACTTCTAAGACCAGTGTCCTATCGAAGGTAGTTTTTTGTATTGTCATGTTGTATCATACTATCGCTGGCAATGTTGCTGCACAGACTGTGAAACACAACACTTTGGATATACATGAGCGGTGTGGAACGGTTCATTTTGAAAAAGCACGTGACCGAAAGTTCATAGAGCATAAAGAGGATTTCGAACAGTGGATGCAGAAGAAGACCCATGATATGCGTAGAGGTATAGGGTCAAGAAACGGACGTCTAAAGGCCGCATTGACCATACCCGTAGTAGTGCATATTATCCATAACGGAACCGAAATGGGCAAAGGTAGCAATCTCTCAGACGAACAGATAATATCACAGATAGACGTACTTAATGAAGACTTCCGAAGGACGAACAGTGATGCCTCTAACACCCCATCCATTTTCCAGTCCGTAGCGAGTGATACGGAAATCAACTTTGTACTGGCAAGACAAGACCCCGAAGGCCTTCCTACCAATGGAATTACCAGAACATTGGGAACTAAAAAAGTATGGGATGCACGTGATGATTTCGAATTCAAGCAACTCAGTTTCTGGCCCAGTGAAGACTATCTGAACATTTGGGTCGTCCCACTTAGGGATAAGTTATTGGGATATGCCAAATTCCCCACCTATGCGCTCCCAGGACTGGATGACACAGAAGATAATCGTTTGGTGGATGGTGTTGTTATTGATGACAATGTCTTCGGGTCATCAGCTAAAGGAGATTTTCCCGACATTGACACTAGGTACAATCTAGGTCGCACAGCAACCCATGAAGTGGGGCATTTTTTAGGTCTCAGACATATCTGGGGTGATGATGAAGGCGGTTTTGATCCCTGTGTCGGTACCGATTACTGTGATGACACACCAAATGTAACTGTATCCACTGATAATTGCCCTACTGGCGATCGACAATCTTGTGGCAGCTCGGATATGTATCAAAATTATATGGATTATACATACGATGCCTGTATGAACCTTTTCACTAAAGACCAGAAAGATAGAATGAGGGTCGTTTTGGAAAATGCCCCGCGTCGCCTTAGTCTTACCACTTCCTTAGGCACTATCCCCCCTTCTCCCCTGCCCAATGATCTGGGCGTAAAAAGAATCGCGAATCCTTTGCCGGCCTCTTGTGGCAGCTCGATTATCCCTGAACTGTCGCTAAGAAACTATGGCACCAATACCGTCACCAGTACAAGGGTCGCTTTATACATTGACGGTATACTTGAAGAGACCAAAGATTTTGGGCTTAATCTTGCCCCCTTGGATATTGGTAATGTGCGATTCTCTTCCGTAGACATTTCTCCTTCGCAAGCATATGAGTTCAGGTATGAAATCCTAAAAGTCAATGATGTAGATGATAGTAAGCCTAACAATAACAGTATTTCCGTAACGACCAAAATTGCACCTTCGGTCAGTACATTTCCCTCTATAGAAACTTTTGAGGGAGATTTTCTCGATACTTGGGAAATCAGGAACTTCGACAAATCCATCACATGGACCAAAGTCAATGCTCCGCAAACTACGGCCAGCAACTCTGCCTTAAGTATTAAGTTTTTCGACTATTCAGCTCAGGGAGAAAGGGATATGTTGGTCTCGCCTGTATTTGATTTCAGTGGTCTGCCTACGGTCGCTTTAGCCTTTGACATAGCCTATGCTCCTTATTTGGGCAATAACGGCCTGATAGAAGATGAGCTGCAAGTTATAGTTTCCACTGATTGCGGAAATACCTTTGAAAAGGCAGATCTCATATTCGATAAGGTAGGACAAGAACTATCTTCTCTGGATGTTCCTGTAAACTTTTCTTTTGCTCCTGTGGATGCTACTCAGTGGCAGCGGGTTAATGTCAATCTCTTTCCTTATAGAGGCCTATCGACCGTACGGATTGCATTTGTTGGGGTGAACAATTTTGGCAACAACCTTTATCTTGATAATATTAGGATTACCGATCAGATCAACGATGTCGGACTGACTCAAATCGTATCTCCGAGTCCCGTCATCTGTGCTTCGACTTTCTCTCCCAAAATCGAAGTTGAAAACAGAGGTTCGAAAGACATTCATTATTTCGAGGCATTCTATAGTACAGATGGGTCTCTCAATTATAAAAAATTGATATTTGATGGCCCTCAGGATAGTATCAAAGTGGGCGAACGAAAGGTTTTCCTCTTGGATGAGGTAACTTATTCAGAAGATGAAGACCTGGAATCCGACTTACTTTTCGATGTCTTTCTCGACTTACCCAATAATCTGGAAGATGAAGATGCCGGCAATAATAGTCTATCACAATCTTTTACCATTAATAAGGACAGCGATTTCGTACCATACCTTGAGTCTTTTCAGACGTTCTCCAGACTAAAGCAAAGTGCTTGGACTACCTATAACCCGGACGGGGATATCACATGGGAGCTGACCGATGTGGGAAACAAGCGAAAAGCTGTTTTCCTGAACAGTTTTGCCTACGCCAGCGAGGGAGAGCAAGATTGGCTGATCAGCCCTGTATTGGATTTGTCCGAAGCTAAAGAGGCTTTATTGGCTTTTGATGTCTCTTATGCCATACGTGATGAAAATAGCCTTGAGAGTTTACGACTGCTGGTTTCCAAAGATTGTGGACTTAGCTTTCAGCCAACCAGCTATAGTAAGGGGGGCGACCTGCTTAGGGTCAGAGAAGAAAGCGATTCGTGGGTACCCGATGGTAACGGAGACTGGCTCACGGAAAGCTTTCCTCTAGACGAATATTTGGGAAATGACGCTGTACGATTAGCTTTCGTAGCGACCAATAATAGCGGAAACAATCTATACCTTGATCAAATAGAGGTCTATATCGATGACAATCCCATCATTATCAATGAAGACGATGATATTAGGATCAGTAAGAACCCTATTACCGATGGTGTTATCAATTTCAATTTCAACCTCCGTTCTCGCCAAGACCTTACAGTTAGGCTTCTGGATGTCACGGGTAAGGAGTTGAAAAGAGAGATACTTCCCAATGTATTGAATCAAAGCGACATGAGCTTTGTCATACCCAGGCCAGGTGCGGGTACTTATCTTGTCCATATCGTAGGACCACTGGTGAATACCTCAAGAAGGATTATCACATTGAACTAGATGGAGTTATAACAATCAACATGTAAAATATCGATCAAAAAAATCAAAAAATCAATATTGAACTCAAAAGAGGAAGGAAGACCCTCTAAAAAAGGGTTCATTTATTGTAAATTGATATTTTATTGTTGAAAATTGCATTCTTTATAATGTAATCCGCCAGCATACATGAGTAAGTTATTCAATGTAGGTATTCTCTTCGGAGGAAAATCCGTTGAGCACCATATCTCTATTCTTTCTGCGACAAATGTTGTAGCTGCACTGGATAGGGAGCGTTTTCACCCGTTACTGATAGGAATCGACAAGGACGGCAAATGGTACTTGTGCGATGAGGTCAGTGAGGGTATTTCTTCAGGTACGCCACTTTCAATTTGTCTTGATGCCACTGCTCCCTATTTCAAACCTGAAGATGGGAAAGCGGCATTTCTTTTGGATATTGTCTTTCCTGTCCTTCACGGTACGGATGGAGAGGATGGAAGCATACAGGGACTGCTTCAAACGATGGGCCTTCCTTATGTTGGCTCCGATGTTGCCGGGTCGGCCATGGCCATGGACAAAACGATTACCAAAAAATTACTCCAAGCTTCGGGAATACCGGTCTGCCCGTTCCTGACCTTTCACATCCGAAATCGGGAAATCATCGATTTTGAAAAGATAAAGAAGAGTCTCGGAGTTCCCTTTATTGCTAAACCCGCCAGTTTGGGTTCTTCTGTAGGCGTTCGAAAAGTAGATACTGAAGAGCAGTTAGACATGTCCGTCGAAGAGGTTTTCGCCATCGATACCCAGATTATTTTTGAATCCTTCGTGCCAGGTAGAGAGCTGGAATGTGCCGTTCTGGGCAACAAAAGTCCGAGGGCCTCTGCTCCTGGGGAAATCGTTCTCCAAGGGAAGTATGAATATTATACTTTCGAAGCAAAATATGAAGATAAAGAAGCTACTACACTGGTCATCCCGGCCGACTTGGATGCCGATACTATCGAAAAAATAAAGCATTGTAGTGTTCTGGCCTATCAAAGCCTGGGTTGTAAGGATTTTGCACGAATCGACCTATTTCTGACCCATAAGGGAGAAGTAATCGTCAATGAGGTCAATAGTATCCCTGGGTTTACCAATGTTAGTATGTTTCCACAACTATGGGAAGTAGAAGGGATTTCCTATACCCTCCTGATCAGTCAACTTATCGATCTGGGATTGGAAAAAGCAGCACTCAGAGATAACAAAAAGACCTCTTTGGATACTGCGCTGGATTGAAGGACGCACTTTAGGTAGGGATCAGAATAATGGAGTTCAATCCTCAAACGAGAAGAATAAGCTTCCCTACTTTCAAATAGTGTCCATTTATTCCTATCCATCAAGTTCCATACCCCATTTACAAATTGTTGCTGAGGTATTTTCTGATAAAAAAGTACTTCTTCACCTTTTCCTTTTCTACCATAACCGATTGCATTTGGATAAAAATAGGTATATTTATACGTTTATGATGTTTTTTTAGTAAAAAAAACCAAGAAAATTTAAGTTTGAACGTATTCTCCCAGATACTATTACCAGTGAACTCTCAAATATGAAGTTGATCCAATTCGACAAGCCCAGGTACCTGTTCATTCACTTGGCCATTATACTAACGATTACCGCATTACTCATCATTTCTTTTTTCTATGCCTATCTTCCGGCAATTACCAATAAAGGAGAGACGATTACCGTAAGGAATCTAATCGGCATGTCGATAAACGATATAGAACAGACTTTGTCCAAGAATGGACTCCGATTCGAAGTGAACGATTCTTCCTATTCGGAAAAGTATCCGCCCATGACCGTACTGAAACAATACCCAAAACCTGGGTCAAAAGTAAAAGAAAATCGAAAAATCTTCGTTTCCATAAATAGGATTACTCCTCCAATGGTCAAAATGCCCCAATTGAACGGGACTTTGAAAAATGCAGAGCTTATTCTGGAAAGTGTCGGACTAAAACTGGGGAACAAGACCTATGAAAATCACAGAGCGCATAACTATGTACTGAGGAGGTATTATGATGGGGAAGTTATCACCGAAGGTGAGCAGATTCCTAAGGGGTCCTCTATTGATTTGGTATTGGGTAATGGCTCAGCCCCCAATCAACGTACTGTAGAGAACTATACCGGCAAAAGTTTTGAAGAGATGCGTATATTGATCAAGGGGCAGGACCTATTGATAGGTAAGGTAGATTACTCTGAGGTAGATTCTCTTCGGGATAACCTGATTGTGATCAAACAACATCCTGCTCCCGGTGAGAGTATCAACAGAGGTGATGAGATAGACCTGTGGGTCGCGGAGGGTGACCCGGTCGATAGCGAAGAAAGTGATGATGATTTTCAATAGTCTTCATCATTTCTCTAACGTTTATAGTAAAAATCTGATATAAAGCTTTTCGGAGGTATCCTTTGAGGATTACTCTTATAATGGAATTGAAACTAGAATATCATCGAAAGCCCGAGAAAGTTTTCAAAAAATAACCAATGCACAGAATGAATCAAATAAAGCACACTTATTTCATAAAGTACGGTGTCTTCTTTTTATACCTATCTATAGGAACATTTTTTTTTACGGGAGTGGCTACGGCACAGTTAGATAGCGGGCTTTCGGGCAACCTTGTTCGTCAACCTATTCAAAATGTAGAAAGCACCGTATTGAAAAAACGAGCCGACCGTAGCGCTGGAAGAATAGCGAGTGACGGCACCCTACCTTGTCCCCTACCCTTCTGGGATGATTTTTCTACGGGTGAGGGTAGTCCCAACCTTGAAAGGTGGACAGCCAGCAGCAGAAACGTTTTTATCAGTAATGGTATCGGTATCAATGCCCCCAGTTTGGGGGTAGCTTCTTTTGATGGTGCTAAATATGATGGTAGCCTCTATGCTTTCTCCGGCGGGCTTGGTGGCACGGATACATTGACTTCCCAAACCATCTCCATGGGAAGCTTGAACCCAACGGAGAAGGGTTCTGTCTACCTGAGCTTTTTTGTCCAGCGACAAGGTTTTGGGGAGACACCCAACGAAAACGATTCCATTACGGTAGAGATAAAAGACGATACGGGACTATGGACTCAAATCTGGGGCAGTCGGAGCTACGACGCTGCGAATGCGAGCAATCCCATACCCAATAACAATTTTGCCTATATAGAACTGAAAATAGATGATAGGAGTGCGAGTAATTATTTCTTTGATGGGTTTCAGTTCCGATTCACTGCCTATGGCAGACAGACGGGAGCTTTGGACCATTGGAATATCGATTATGTATTCTTAAATGCCAACAGGGGCGATGCCGGTAAGCGGCCCAACTTCCCGGACAAAGCCATAACCTCTCCGATGACTTCTATTTTTGAAGGCTATAGGTCCATTCCCGTAGCACACTTTCTGGAAAATGCCACTACTCTTTCCGTAGCTCCGCAAATGGAAATTTCCAATAATAGTTCCGAACCCAATAATGTGGGAGGGCAGACCTCTGCTGTGTTGACCACCCGTAGAAAAGACGGAACGCTCAGTACACAGGCCATTGATATCGAAAGGGACATTACCGCCGATGTTCTCAGCAGCAAGGAAAGAAAAGCACTAGTGGCCAGTACTGCTATTGATTACAGTGTCCTGACTACTTCTCCCGAGGATATCGATTCCGTCGGCATTGTATACGAATTCCTCTTCACTTCTAAGGACAATGAGGATGCCAGTTACGATGATGCTATCCATGCGCCGTTGGACTTCAATGTAAACGATACCCTTCGCACACCATTTACACTTTCCGACTATTATGCTTATGATGACGGCACTGCCGAGTTCGGCGCAGGTACGGTCGTCAGAAACGCGCAGTTTTCCTACGCGTTTGTCATGCAGACCAATCGCACGGATACTTTGGTAGCGGTAGATATGTATTTTCCCAATATAGGTTCGGAACAGTCGGGACAAGAGCTGGAGTTGATCATCCGGGATGACAATGGAGGATTTCCAGGAGAGGTCCTTTACAGTGATTTTTATCAAATAGAGGACTCTGATGCTCTGAACGAGTTCAAACGATATGATATATTTCCTTCACTAGAGGTGAGCGGCACATTTTACATCGGATGGAGGCAGATCAATGAGGGCAGACTGGTCATCGGTCTGGACGAAAACACGAACTCTTCCGATAAGGTCTTCTCTTTCAGCGGAGGTGGATGGACCAGTAGCGACCTCAGTAACGGTAGCCTAATGATACGCCCTGTATTCGGCAACAAAAAAATCATCACAGGACTTAACGATGACGCTGTAGCGCTCCCCAATCCTTACCTAAGCTACCCCAATCCAAATAAGGGTATACTCTATGTACAGCAAGACTTCGAAGAAATCAGGGCATTCGACCTTAGGGGCCGGGAAGTGGAGGCACGGACAGAAAGACTCAGTTCAAAAAACCATAAAATCGAGCTGGTCAATGCCGCTAGAGGCATCTATCTATTGCACTTCACGGACAAAAAAGGACAGGCGTATATCAGCAAAACTTTTGTCGTCGATTAGAAAAGCCCTTGAAGAGCAAAAATACAATTGAAAACTTCCCGATCTTCCACAAAATCCTATCTTTGTAATCATAGCAAAACAAGCATATTATGGATATCGAAGTTAAGGAACTCAAAGAAAGAATGGATAAGAAAGAAGCCCTGAACATTATCGATGTAAGGGAAATATGGGAGTATGAGGAGGCCAATATCGGAGCCAAAAATATTCCCTTGGCCACGCTTCCCAACCATCTGTCCGAATTCGAAGACTGGAAGAGCAAAGAAGTCATCATCCATTGTAAATCGGGAAGAAGAAGTGCGCAGGCGCAACAGTTCATGAAGCAGAATGGCTTTGAAAATGTCCGAAACCTGACGGGCGGAATAGATGCCTATCTGGCCGATTTGCCTGATTGAATGGTTTGACCCATGGTAAGTGCTGTCTCGATATATTTAGGTCCCATTCCAAACTCTTTTTAATTGTAGTGTGCTGGGTTGCAACCCAAATCCAAGGGATTATTGAAATTATTTATAGATAGCACTCATTTTCGTACGGGTTAGAGCCGGTAGAGCTGCATGTTCTGTGTATCATGAGATATCAACAGTCTACATTTGTTTCAGAGCATGCCCTGAGATAAACAATAAGATAGACAAATCTCACCGATATTTAAAAACAACTATTAGACCCAAAATGTCCATTAGAAAATCTATTCCGGACTTAACTGGCTTCAAATCAGTAAATGAATGCGTTTTTTGAATTCACCGTAGCGGTGCTACGCTGAACCCAAGAAAACGCCCTGATTTATTGCCATTTAAGTCCTCATGACGAAGTTCCAACGAACATTCTGGGTTAAACATAGGTCTCATCCTCCTATCATCTCTATCGGCTTGGGACTTATGGAAATAATGAAAATCACTAGAGCCAACCACCCCAACACCTGTCTGGGGAAGTTCAATCGCTCTTCATAAAGTACGGGAGGGTGTTCGACTCCTATAACACGGCTGATGATAAAGGCAAAAAACGTAAAACTAAGATAACCTTCTACCCCTGTATAGGACGACAGAAAGAACTGAAGGGCAAATAGGCTCACGGCGTACATTAAAGTCGTCTGACGGTCTTTTTTTAGGGCCCGTAGTATAATGAAGAGGACACTTACGTAGACGGTTCCCCACAAAAGTATATCCTCCAAAGGTGTCTTTAAGGTAATGGCCCCCAGCCCGCCATAAAACACAAAAACAACAAAAAACCCTGTAGCTATCTGTTTGTGTCTTTTCGCACCTACGAGGCCAAAGAGAATGTGTCCTCCATCCAACTGACCTATGGGCAATAAGTTCAGTGCCGTAAAGAACAATGCCATAAAGCCCGCGAAAAGGTATGGATAGTGCATCAGCTCATAATGGTTGGGAACTTTGTCCGCATCCGAGGCTACATGCTTTTCGAAAAAAGAGAACAATAGATTGTTTCCCAATTTGATACTCCCCTGTTTTTCTTTATCAAAATGTAGCGTATCCGGATAGTAATCCGCGAAAGGTCCATAGCCTAGGGCCTCTAGGTCCTTCTTGATCAAAAAAGTATCGTAATCTGCGATGTACTTTTGATAGTCGTCTCCAAAAGCGGCATATTCGGGATGTATCTCAAAGATATACTCTTTATCGGGCAGATGAGTGAAGCCATACCATAAAACCAGCAGTGCCATGATAAAGCCCGCCAATGGCCCGGCCAGTCCAATATCAAAATTGACCTTACTGGAGCTGACACGTTCCTTGAGGCGGATGAGCGCCCCCATAGTACCGATGTTCAAGGTCGGCAAAAAAGGGGGGAAAGGTATATAAAAAGGCAGAGAGGTCTTTACCTTATGGTATACCGCAGTAAAATAATGCCCAAACTCGTGAACGGAAAGAATGAGCAGAAAAGGAATGGAATAGGAAAAACCTTTGACAAATTCATCGTAACCGATTTCCCCAAAGATGACGGGCTTTCCCGTGACCAGTTCCGCTCCAGCGAGTGTTGTTGTCACCACCGTGGCCAGAAAAAGACCGATTTGTAGTAAATATTCTTTCTTTTGTTTGTTCATTGAACTCTGTTAATCCTCAAAATACCCCAGCATTACTTCCGAAGAAGTGACGTGAAGCGTATGTATCCCTGTCTTTTGTGCAGCGGCCACATTCATGGCATTATCGTCCAAAAACACTGTGGCCGTAGGCTCCATTTTGCCATCATTGATAACGTGTTCAAAGATATCAATGTTTGGTTTCCTAAGCCCTACATCATGAGAATAATATATCGTCTCAAAAAGTGGGTCCAAACTCTCGTAGCCATGTGCCGCTTTGAGGATTTGATTGAACTTCCGAATATGGATAGCATTGGTATTACTGAGCACAAACAGACGATGTTTGCCCTGAAGAAATCGTATGAGGTCGATTTTGGACTTAGGGATTTCGAGGAGCATGGCATTCCAAGCGGCATCTACCTCTTCGTCGCTGGCCTCTTGGCCGAAGAGCTCACGGATACCATTGCGAAAAGTGGCATCATCGATTTGTCCCATTTCATAATCGGTAAATACTTTTTCATTCTGAAAAGAGTAGCGGGCCTGCTCGAAAGGCTGTTTTGAAAAATCGGCAAAGGCCTGTACGGTACGGTCGGTATCGAGGTCGATAACAACGCCCCCAAGGTCAAAAATGATGTTTTCGTAATCTTTGTAGGATGTAGTTTTCAATTTTGATAGGAATTACTTGTGAATTAAAGCGCAAATATGTACTATTGCACTCCCAAATTCAAGACTTAGCAGGATGAAATTTCTGTTAAGTATTGAGGGCCCTTAGCTCAGTTGGTTAGAGCACCTGACTCATAATCAGGTGGTCGATGGTTCGAGCCCATCAGGGCCCACTTTTATTAAAACCCTTTGTAAACAATTGATTTACAAAGGGTTTTGTCGTTTACACCCCTCTCCTATTTGGCTTCAAATTCGCCTTCTGTAATACTTTGAATCACAGATTTGCATACTTTTTGCGTACTTTTCGGAAAATGATAGGTGGATTTTGGGGTGTTTTGACTTCGTTAGCAAAGGGGTTTTATCATGAAAAACCTAATAATTTCCTTAAATACAACAAGAAATTTGGCAAGTATCCAAAAGTTTAAATAGATTAAAGCCTTTAAATATGATGACCAAACGAAATATCATCTAAAAACAAAAATCACCAAAGTTAAGAATTTAAGGGGGCTTTAGCTTTCGAGCATACATCTTACAATGTTAAACATTGATAATCAGAACATTGACACTAAAGCTAAAGGAAAAATGATTTAAGGCTTAAATGCTGTTTGCGATTTAATAGGTACTCCCAACACCGATAAAGCTTAAAACGATTAGATGTTAACATGGTAGAAGATAGCAATCAAAACCCGGAACAAAAGGCCAGGGACAAAATAGACCAAATGCTCAGGGAAGCCGGTTGGAAAGTCCAGTCCCAAGACAAAGCTGATTTACATGCCAGTAAAGGAGTAGCCATCAGGGAGTACTATACGGATGCGGGTCCTGCTGATTATGTATTATTTTTGAACAGGAAACCGGTGGGCATTATTGAGGCCAAACGTGAAGAAGAGGGACATCGGTTGACAATGGCAGAGGACCAGTCCAAAAAATACGCCACCGCCAAACTCAAGCATCGGGACAATGATCCGTTGTTCTTCGCTTATGAGAGTACAGGTATCATCACCCGCTTTACTGACTACCGTGACCCGAAGCCCAGAGGGCGCCTGACATTCAGTTTTCACAGGCCCGAAACCATGGAACTATGGCTGAAACAGGACAAAACACTACGGGCAAGGCTGAAGGACATTCCTCCGCTGGACCCAGAAGGTCTACGGCCTGCCCAAGTAGAAGCCATCGAAAAACTGGAGATATCCTTCCAAAAAAACCGTCCCAAAGCCCTGATACAAATGGCCACTGGGGCTGGCAAAACCTTCACTACGGTCAATTTTGTCTATAGACTGTTGAAGTATGCTAAGGCGCATCGCATCCTCTTCCTAGTAGATACCAAAAACCTTGGAGAACAGGCAGAGCAAGAATTTATAAAATTCCAACCCAATGATGAGCATCGTAAGTTCACAGAGCTGTACAATGTCCAACGCTTGAACTCGAGCTATATCGCTAGTGACAGCCACGTCTGCATTTCTACCATACAGCGCTTGTATGCCATCCTGAAAGGGAAGGAACTGGAAGAAAGTGCAGAGTTGGAAAATCCCAATGAGTCCACTTGGCTTCAGGAACAAATGGCCAAAAAAGAGCCATTACCCGTGGTCTATAATGAAAAAGTGCCCATAGAGCAGTTCGATTTTATCGTTATCGATGAATGCCACCGTTCCATTTACAATTTATGGAAGCAAGTGCTGGATTATTTCGATGCTTTTTTGATCGGTCTTACCGCTACCCCTCATAAGAGGACCTTAGGTTTTTTCAATGAAAATCTGGTCAGTGATTATACCTATGAACAGTCCGTCATTGATGGGGTCAATGTGCCTTATGATATCTACCGAATAGAGACCGAAATCTCTAAAAACGGTGCTACCGTCAAAGCGGGATGGCATGTAGACCGACGGGACAAGCAGACCCGCAAAACCCGCTGGCAAAAGGAAGACGAAGATACCGTCTATGGCAAAAAGAACTTAGATGGCAAGGTGGTCAGCAAGAGCCAGATCCGTCATGTGATCCGTGAGTTCCGGGCCGCGCTGGAACGGGATATCTTTCCCCATAGAAAAGATGAAAATGGCGATTACGAAGTGCCCAAGGCCTTGATTTTTGCCAAGACGGACAGTCATGCCGATGACATCATTGACATGGTCCGCAAAGAATTTGATGAGGGAAACGAGTTTTGCAAAAAAATCACCTACAAAATCAGTGAAGACCCGGAATCGCTCCTTAACCGTTTTCGCAATGAGTATTATCCACGTATCGCCGTGACCGTGGACATGATTGCGACAGGCACGGATGTAAAACCGCTAGAAATACTGCTCTTCATGCGGGATGTGAGGAGTTCCAATTATTTTGAACAGATGAGGGGCAGAGGAACCCGTACCATTGATAAAACCAAGCTGCAGAAAGTGACCAAAACCGCCCATGCCAAGACCCATTTTGTACTGGTCGATGCCATTGGGGTCACCCAATCCAAAAAAAATGACAGCCGTTCTCTTGAACGGAGGAGGGGTATTGCCCTCAAAGAGCTGCTAGGAGCTGTGACCATGGGGGTAGAGGAAGAAGATTTATTCCTATCTTTGGCCAATCGTCTGATGCGCTTAGACCGACTGCTCACAAACAAAGAAAAGGAAAAAGTGCCAGAATATGCCAAAGGCAAAAGTTTGAAAGCCATCATAAAAGGGCTCATCAGTGCTTATGACCCCGATGCCATCACAGATTTGGCAAAGCAGCTCAAAAAACAAGAGCACTTGCCCAGTTTGGACATGGCCCGGGAAGTGGCCCAAGAAGCCTTGATCACAGAAGCCAGTGCCCCCTTCAATGGGGAACTGAACGAATACTTGGTCAATGTGCTCAAAGAACATGAACAAATCATAGATACCATCAATATCGATACCGTGACCCAAGCGGAGTGGGACAAGACGTCTACCGAAAGAGCGCAGGCCATGGTCACCGATTTCAGAGCGTACATGGAAGAACATAAAGATGAAATAGAGGCTTTGAGCATCTTTTATAATCAGCCGTACCGGCTGAAAGAGGTCACCTACCGCATGATCAAAGAACTATTGGAAAAACTGAAAAGCGACCAACCGCTACTGGCCCCCGCCAATGTATGGGAAGCCTACCTGGCCCTGAACAAAACCCAGCATGCCCGGCCCCAAAACGAACTGACGGCCTTAGTGGCACTCATCCGAGAAGTAAGTGGACTGGACAAGACCTTGACCCCTTACGACAAACGGGTCAACAAAAACTTCAAGGACTGGATATTCCAACAAAATGCCGGGCAACCCGACCGCTTTACAGAGGCACAGATGAACTGGCTCAGGATGATCAAAGACCACATCGCCAGCAGTATCCATTTAGAAATAGAAGATTTGGACCTCACCCCTTTTGATGCCGCAGGAGGCCGTGGCAAAATGTGGCAGCTCTTCGGTGAGGACATGCATCAAATCATAGAAGAAATGAACGAAACACTGGTGGCGTGATGAGGGAGGATTGGATAGAAGTGGAATTGGGTAGATTTTGTGATTTTATAGGTGGAGGTACTCCAAGTAAAAAAAATCAATCCTATTGGGGTGGAGATATTCCATGGACATCCATCAAGGACTTAAAGGGGAAATTTTTGTATAGTTCAACCGATACAATAAGCGAGGATGGACTTACAAACAGTGCATCAAACATTGCTGAAATAAATGATATCATATTAGCCACCAGAATAAACCCTGGCAGACCTATAATTGCAAAAATTAAGACCGCAATAAATCAAGATCTAAAAATTGTAAAACCAAAAATCAGCATTAACAGTCAATACTTGTATTATGCTTTTTTAAACGCAGAAAAAAAAATTGTCAAAGCCTCAAGTGGTACAACAGTTCTTGGAATCAGATTAGATAACCTCAAAGGAGTTTCGATCCCCCTTCCCCCACTCCCTGAGCAACGTGCCATTGTTTCCAAAATAGAGCTGCTCTTCGCCGAACTAGACCATGGTATCACTAGCCTGAAAAAAGCACAAGAACAACTGAAAGTATATAGACAAGCGGTGTTAAAAGAGGCTTTTGAGGGGAAAATAACCCAGTCCTGGCGAGAAAAACAAAGTAACTTGCCCAGTGCTGAAGAACTATTGGAACAAATCAAAACGGAACGTCAAAAGCACTATGAACAACAGGTAGCAGATTGGGAAAAAGCAGTAAAGGAGTGGGAAGCAGCGGGGAATGAAGGGAGGAAGCCGAAAAGGGTCTCTAAGCCAAAAGCCATTACTGAAAAAAATACAATAATAACTACTAATGAAAGTAAAATACCCCAAGGTTGGCTTTGGTCTAATTTCTGTAATGTGACCTACAAAATTGGGGACATAGACCATAAGATGCCAAAGGTTTCTCAAAATGGACTGCCTTATCTTTCCACTGGTAATTTAAAAAAGGATGGGACAATAGATTTCACCAATTCAAAAACGATATCTAGAAAGGACTTCGAAGAACTATCAAGAAAAATAAAACCTCAAAAAGGAGATATTTTATTTCCTAGATATGGGACAATAGGAAGGAATATCCTTATCGACTTTGACAAAGAATTTTTGGTTTCTTATTCATGCGCAATTGTAAAGAATATCACAAAACTGATGAATGAAAGATTTGTTTATTATTATTCAATTTCACCATTGGCCCACAAGGAAATTAAGAGGTATACCGTAGAAACCACCCAGGCCAACATAGGAATTGCTTCCATTGAAAAGTTTTTGTTTCCACTATGTTCCAAATATGAACAAACCCAAATCGTAGAAGCCATAGAAAGCCGCCTATCAATCTGCGACCGTTTAGAAAAAGACATCGAACAAAGTCTAAAAAAAGCTGAGGCCCTGCGCCAGAGCATATTGAAACAGGCCTTTGAAGGGGAGTTACTCTCTGAGGAAGAGCTCAAGACTTGCCGACAGGCTGCTGATTGGGAGCCTGCCGAGGAGCTACTGAAACGGATACAGATGGAAAAAACTCCCAGCACCAAAAAAAACAAGACCAAAGCTAAAGCCAAACCATGAACCAAGCCATCCGAAAGTTCCTCATCGACCAAAGTGTGAAGGGGACACCCGTCTACTATGAAGTCATCGCGAAGAAGCTGAACCTCGACCTTGAAAACCCTGCCCACCGTGATCAACTGACTATAGTACTGCGGGATATTGCCGTTTATGAGCATGAACACGACAGACCATTGGTGACGGCCATCGCCATTTACAAACAAAAAAATGACCATGGCTACGGTTTTTACAAATTGTGTGAAACCTTGGGCATCGGGAAAGCCTCTGACCTGAACGCTTCGCTCTACGGCTTCACGCAACTAGAGGAGAGCAAAAAGTTTTGGGGTGATGCGGATAATTACAAAGCCCATTACTCCATTCAAGAGGAGGAAACCATCCATGATATTGAATTTTTTACTGCTGATGAAATCGATTTTCTGGCAGAGTGGGCGGGAAAAACCTATTACAAATACAATCCAACGCATATTGCCGCTAAAGAATACATCAAGAACAGTCTAGGGAGTAAGACGAAGTACTGGTCCAATGAAGTAGTGAGGCGGATACCAAGCTTGGATACCTACAATCCACGGGTGTGGAGTCAAAAGGGCTGGGACGAAACCGAAGAAGGCAAAGTAAGGGTAGCCAAGTTTAAGGACTATACCTGGGCAAGAATATATCGACTGGGGGACGACTACAAGGATATATTTTTCACGGTAGGCGTACAAAGCAATCCCAAAGAGTTGGTTTATAAATTGCACTATTACTTTGAAAAAACATCTGTACTCAGCGCATCACAAAAGGCGCTATTGGAAAGAGAAATACCTTCAGAACTACGCTGGAAATCCATACCCGCTGATGACTTGAAAAAACACGACTGGGATAGTCTGATCAACATCACCACTGATTTCATCAATAACAACCTGAACGTATATGATCAACTGATGCAAGCTGTTTGGGGAGAGACCGAACCTGACAGCAGTGAAGTCAATACCTTAAGACCACAGGAAACCCCTGATACCGGTATTAGTGCGCTTCCGGCATACCGCCCCAACTTTGAGGGAGTAGAGGTCAACCACCTACAAAAAGCTGTCGAAAGAAAAGAACGAGGTGATGCGGGAGAAGCACTTGTGCTCCAATATGAAAAGAAAAAACTGCTCAAAGCAGGGCTTGATAAGCTTGCTCATCAAGTCAAAAAGGTTCAAGATGGCAAGGGATATGACGTGCTTTCGTTCCATCCCGATGGTAGCCTGAAGTACATCGAAGTCAAGACCACCACCGGTGGTGCGGTAAAGCCCTTTCACATGACGCGCAATGAGCGTTGTTTTGCTCAATTAAATCCGCAAGAATACTATATTTACAGATTGTATAATTATGATGAAATCAACCACAGCGCTGATTTTTACATCATCGACCAGATTGAAGAAAAGTTGTTGTTCCAAGAGACCGACTATAACGCATATTTGAAAAAAACAAAAAAATGACCGAGTCCGTTATCGTATCCAAAGTTTGGAATTTTGCCCATATCCTCCGTGATGATGGGGTCGGCTATGGAGATTATCTAGAGCAGATTACTTTTCTGCTTTTCCTGAAAATGGCCGATGAATACAGTAAGCCTCCCTATGACCGAGATACCATTATTCCCGCAGAATACAATTGGGACAGCCTGACCAGCAAGAGAGGGGCAGAACTGGAGCAGCACTATGTGTACCTGCTCCGTGAGTTGGGCAAGTCCAAAGGTATACTTGGCCAGATATTCACCAAAGCACAGAACAAGATACAAGACCCCTCTAAGCTCTCCAAGATCATCGATATGATCAATAAAGAGCAATGGAGCGCGCTGGGAGCAGACCTAAAGGGCAAGATTTACGAAGGCCTGCTGGAAAAAAATGCAGAAGATACCAAAAGTGGTGCAGGGCAGTACTTTACCCCAAGGGCACTGATCAAAGCCATTGTGGCCTGTGTCGCGCCTCAACCAGAGAAGACCATCATCGACCCCTCTTGTGGCACGGGAGGCTTCTTCTTGGCCGCCTTTGACCATATTGCCCAATATGACCTCACCAAAGACCAGAAAGCGTTTCTGAAGAACGAGACCTTTTTTGGTAATGAGATCGTGTCCAGCACCCGTAGGATGTGCCTGATGAACATGTTCTTGCACAACATCGGGGAAATGGACGGCGACAGTTCCATATCCTCTACCGATGCCTTGATTTCCGAAGCAGAGCGGCAGTACGATTATGTACTGGCCAATCCTCCCTTCGGAAAAAAGAGCAGTATGTCCAGCACCAATAAGGAAGGAGAACAGGAAAAACAAGACCTGAACTATAACCGACAGGACTTTTGGGCCTCAACTTCCAACAAGCAACTGAATTTCCTTCAGCACATTATATCACTGCTCAATACTACAGGAGAGGCGGCGGTGGTCCTGCCGGACAATGTGCTTTTCGAAGCAGGGGCCGGTGAGACCATCCGAAAAGAGCTGATGAGGACTACCGACCTGCATACGATACTTCGGTTGCCTACGGGTATTTTCTATGCCAATGGTGTCAAGGCCAATGTGCTTTTCTTCGACAACAAACCAGGTGCAAAAGAACCTTGGACCAAAGAGGTCTGGGTCTATGATTACCGTACCAATGTACATCACACCCTCAAGAAAAAACCGATGCGTCAAGAACATTTAGATGATTTCGTCAAGTTATACAACCCAAAAAACCGTCACCAACGGCAAGCAACATGGACAGAGACCAATCCAGAAGGGAGGTGGCGTAAATTCACCTATGAGGAAATCATACAACGCGACAAGACCAATCTGGACATCTTTTGGCTCAAGGACAAGGACTTAATGGACTTGGACAACTTACCCGAACCTGACGTCCTGGCCAATGAGATCATCGATAATATAACCGCAGGCCTCAACAGTTTCAAGCAGATCATGGAGACTTTGGGTGGAGAAAAGGGTTAATATTTTATAAAAAATAGAAAAATACTATAAAAAGATTGATTATAGAATTAATCTATTGTAGAACAACCTAAAAATAAGGCCTACAGTGAAGGTAAAGTCACTGGTAAATGATGAGGAATAGATAAGAAAAATAAAAATCTACATTGACGACTTTACCTCAAAATGTTATCAAATAAATAATGAAAAGCTTTAAAACCGCAGCCATTGAGATATTGAAAGAGGCCGAAAGACCCATGCATTACAGGGAGATAACGCAACTGGCCTTGGACAAAGGCATACTACACACCAATGGTAAAACCCCCGAAGATACCATGAATTCTAAACTGAACACAGAAATCAGTACTTTAGGTGATGCTTCAAGTTTTATTAGAACTGCCCGAGCTATTTTTGCTTTGAACCCCAACAAACAAGAGGAGAAAAAGCAAAGTAAAAAGCCGCAACCCAATAAAATTCCAGTAGATAAGTTCAAGTCAGGTTTTATTGGTAAAGCGGGAGAACATTACGTTGCAGCAGAGTTATTGTTCCGAGGGTTCAATGCCAGTATCATGAGTGTAGATATTGGTATGGATATCATCGCCACCAATAATAATAAATTGTACTCCTTACAGGTAAAAACATCTAACCTGCACCCCAACAATGCCTTTATATTTGACATCAAAAAAGTAGCATTGGAAAGGGACCATGCCGGAAGGGAGTTCTATGTGTTTGTAATGATACATGATGATGAATCAAAGTCAGCATTGATTTTACCGGCAATTAAAATCAACGAACTGATTGATAGTAACGCCATTAAAGATTTGAAAAGTGCTGAAAGGTTCAGAGTGACCTTGAAAATCCGCAAGAACAATATCTATATCGGTACCTTGGACAATGAAATCAACTATTATTGGAATAAATGGGAAGTCATCAAATAAGAGCAAAAGCCACGCACTACCCCCCAACATAAAACCCATTCTCCTTCGCCATATGGTTGGCAGACCAATTGGGCAAAAGCAAATCCACCGTTTCCCGATGGTGTTCCAATGACATGCAACCACGCCTTGAAACCTTTTATGATATCGTCGAGATTTTGGATATGGAGGTGAGAGAATTGTTTGTGTCTACAAAGAGTTGAAAGGCCAAAAAATCATTATTTTATCAATCATTCTTGTTTATGTAAATCAACAGTTTCACTTAATCTAAAAAAACAGATACGGCTAAAATTCAAAAAATGAGTTGCACGTCATTTTCATCGTCTCGACGGACAAGTCCAAACTGAAGTTGTCATTGAAAACGAAAAACAGGTCTCTGCAAGTTAATTCATTGAGCCTCTTCTGCCCTCGTAAGTACGATTCATTATTGTAGAAATTGTCTTCGTTTACTTCATAACCGATTTTTGAATATAACATGATTCCTATTAGATTAGGATAATTACTCATTTTGTTTCCCAAAAGGGCAGCTGCTTCATCAAGGTCGGTAATCATCAAATGCCATGGGTTTACAGGTATGTAAATCAGACCAGGTCGCTCTTTAGGTAATTGATCGGCTTCGTGTTCTATTTTTCTGTTCTTTAAAAGCCTATTGGTTTCATTGAACTCAATAGGAAGGCCGACAAAAGTGCTATCCCTTTTTCCATTTTTTTCGCACCATTCATGCAGCTCCAACTCCCTACCGGGGTAGGCAATGGCAACCTCTATTTTGTTGTCTTTGAGTACTTGAAAAGACTTGAGCCTATCAACCTCCTGTTTTACTTCTTTGATTTTATTGAGGAGCTCTGGCATCTCGTCTTCAGTAACATATTCCAATTGTCTTCCAGAAATTTGAAAGTTCGGTGGTGTGTGCATCAATTCCTGTACTATCCTATCATAATTTTCCTTAATCCTTTTTCTTTCATCCCTTTCTTGAAGGTAAGATACTTCAATAAAGACCTTTTCCTTACTGCTAGGATTTACTATCTCAATATCAGGGCACTTATCCACTTCATTCTCATCTGGGAAGGACACATCAAACCCGGCTTTTCTGAAAGAATGTGCAATTTCCGTAAATGGAATCCCTTCCTTCCTACAAGTATCAACGGGCAATAGCTTTTCAACCAGCTTTTTGAAGTTACAGTTAGCATCCCTCAGGTCTCTGAGCATGTTACTAAAATTAATAAGGTCCTCCACTTGCCAAGGGGCTTTATTGAAAACTTTACCCTTAATAGGGTGACCATGCCCGCAGGATTTGAGGAAGCCTTTTCCTAATTCTTTTCTTAGAAAATCCAGGGCATCTATCCAATCATGTCTCCTCTCTTCTGAAATATCGGGTCGTAGGGAAGCGTATTCAATCTGTTTGTGCCACTTTAAATGGTCAGAGGGATTCTTGAATACTTGAATTGATAGATTTGGCATGATAGCTTATTTGGTTTATCTTATAAATATAGCTAGACAATATTTCCAAAAAACAAAATAACCTGTTCACATTCCTGCCCTAAGCATTACACTAGTATAAGTTACTACAAAACTCTTATTCTTGATTAAGGAAAGATTCCCATCCACGGAAACCATCCTATTTTGGGAGAAGGGCAATCTATAGATTAAGTCATCCAACATATTGTATGACAGCTATTTGCTAAATACAATACCTAACATAACTTATTCGCACGACCTTTGCCCTATCTCAAAAGGGTCATGCACGGATGGCAATGCCACCACAGATTAATAATTTAATAAACATTAAAAATAGAAAAAATGATAAAAGTGGTTACTTTCGGGCACCAAAAGGCATATATCGCATGGTGACCATCACAATTAGGCGGCATGCCTAACAAATTTCATATCGCAGACCAAATGACAAAGACTTTAGGGACATACCTTACCGTATCGATCTTGGCACTTATACTGGGCCCGGTCACCTTTTCATGGGCGCAGGGAAACAATGTCCCCGGTGACAGCTCGGACAACAATCTGGCGGCCAGAATACACGCGCTGCACGATAAGATATTGGACGAGGGCAGGACCGTAGAGACCTTGACCATGGACGATATGGCCAGCCTACCGGTAGGTATAGTAAAGGATATCGGTGGTCAAAAATTCATCATCGCCATCGATGGAGCAAGGTTCACCCCAAAAGGTGCTTTTTTCGATGCCTATATCTCGCTTCCCCTACCCTTTTCCAACAAAAAAATAGCCTTTGCCGCCAAGGATATCGCCATCCATCCGGGTGGATTGGCTGCAAGTACCGACACCAAGTTGACCTTGGTAGAGGACTCCAAACACCGACTCAACAAGAACATCGAGCTAGTCCTACCCGGCAGCCCTTACGGTGAGTTCAACTATGTGTCCTGGGACTGTAGCGGTTTCAAAGAGGTCAACCTGAAGGGTGTTTTTGAGTTCGATAGGAACATGATCGTTCCTGACAACGGGGACAATAAAGTGACCGCTACTTTCGAGACCGTAACTTCCGACCCCGGCAACATCATGGCCTCGGTAAGCATCTCCCCTTTCCGGTTGACCAAGCTGAAAGACCTTAGCTTTGAGGTACAGCGGGCGACAGTGGACTACAGTGACCTTAACAGCCCTCCCGGTATGGCCTTTCCCGATACCTACAGAAATGAATTCGATGGGAATACCGAACTCTGGCAGGGGTTCCATCTGGAGGCGGCCACGGTCCGCTTGCCCGAAGAACTGAGCCCGAAGACGGGCAGGAAGTCCATCGATATCCGGAACATGCTCATCGATAATTCCGGTGTGACGGGTGCCTTCGGTGTAAGTAATCTTTTTGCAAAAGAAGATGGCAGTCTCAACGGCTGGCCCTTTTCCATAGATTCACTGGGTATCGTACTCGAACGGAACCGCTTGAAGGGCGGCGCCTTTAAGGGTGCCCTCCAGGTACCTTTGTTCGATGGGGACAGCCCGATGGAATACGAGGCACTCATCAGTCAACGCAACGGGGAAACGGACTACCTCTTTGCGGTAACACCCGGAAAGGAGCTGAACGCCTCCGTATTGGCGGCAAAGATACAGCTGGACAGGGCCTCCACCATTATCATAGAAAAGAAAAACGGCAAGCTGATGCCCTCGGCCATCCTGCACGGTAAGGCCTCTATCAGTGCCGGAACAAAACTGAGCGTCAAGGAACTGGAGTTCCAGAACCTACATCTGATCACGGAAAAGCCCTATATCCTGTCAGGGGTATGGGCACTCCACGGTAAGGGGCAACAAAAAGCCGCCAATTTCCCTATTTCCATCAGCAATATCACATTTGCCCATGACCAACAGCGGATGGCACTGAACTTTGAGGCCGCACTGTCACTGATGAACAAGGAGGACAAGGGCTTTGGAGCGACCACCAAGATAAGTGTAAAGGGCAAGATCGAAGAAACAATAGAGGGCTCAGGGGAGCTTGCGGTCAATGCCCAACAATGGAAATACGATAAGACCACGATAGATGATATCTATATCAATGCCAAGGGCGGTGCCTATGACCTAGAAGGCAGGCTGAGCCTTTATGACGAGGATCCCGTGTACGGCAATGGTTTCAGGGGACAGGTCAAGGCACAATTCCAGCCGGGCATAGGTGTCGATGCCATAGCACAGTTCGGTAATGTGGACGGCCTGCGCTACTGGTATGCCGATGCCGCCGTGCGGCTCCCCAATGGAGCCCCGATCAGCCCGGGCATGGCCTTTTACGGATTCGGGGGCGGCATGTACTACCACATGTCCATGCAGAAGTTCGATGAAAAGGAACTGGCCAATGCCACCGCTTCGGGGCAATCGGAACTACAGGTAGGCGCTTCCGAAAGCGGGCTGCAATACGTTCCCGATAACACTACCGGACTGGGCTTCCGCGCAGGGGTCACTTTGGGCACCCACCCCACACCGACACCCTTCAACGGGGACGCTTCTTTTGAAATGGCCTTTAACAAACATGGTGGTGCCAAGTATATCATTTTCAGGGGCGAAGGCTTCTTCATGCAGCCCATCGGGAACCGGAGCTCCAAGGCACCTTTGTACGCCGACCTGATGGTCTCCTACGATTTCAACAACAAGAGCCTCCATGCCAATCTGGACACCTACGTCAATATGGGATTGGTCAAGGGTATCCATAAGGACGGTCTGGCCGGATCAGCGGTCATGCACTTTTCACCCGAGACCTGGTACATCCATATCGGGACACCCGACCAGCGCATCGGGCTGAACTTTCTCGGTCTTGTCAAGACCGGGGCCTATTTCATGGTCGGTAAGGAAATCCCCGGAATGCCCACACCACCGGACATCGTATCGGAGATACTGGGCGGTGAGGACCTGGACTTCATGCGGGACGAAAACGCACTGGGTTCCGGGGCAGGTATCGCCTTCGGCAGCAGTATGGAGGTCAATACCGGCAAACAGAATTTCCTGATCTTCTATGGACAGTTCGGCGCAGGTCTGGGCTTTGATATCATGCTCAAGAACTATGGAAGTGCCAGGTGTGCGGGTAGGTCCGAACCCTTGGGCATCAACGGTTGGTACGCCTCGGGACAGGCCTGGGCATACGTACACGGCAGGATAGGTATACGGGTCAACCTGAAATTCGTCAAAGGGGAATTCGATATCCTTTCCATCGGTGCGGCAGCGGTCCTACAGGCCAAACTGCCCAACCCGGTCTACATGCAGGGCATGGTCGGTGGACGTTTTGATATATTGGGCGGTCTTGTCAAGGGCAAGTGCAAGTTCAAGCTGCGCATCGGTGAGGAATGCGAGATACTAGGGGCCAGTTCGGTAACGGGGGTAAAGGCCATCGCTGAACTGAAACCCACAGCAGGGAGCGGAGAGGTATCGGTCTTTACGGCACCGCAAGCGGCTTTCAACCTTGCGGTGGGCAAGGAATTCGAGATGCTCAACAACGAGAGCCAGTACCGGTCCTACCGGGTCAAGCTCGACCACTTCAAGGTCTTCCATAAAGGCAGGGAACTGAAGGGGGACATCGAGTTCAATAACGACCGTGACGTGGCCGTCTTCAAGGCATTTGAGATACTGCCCCCCAACGAAAAGCTGGAAGCAGAGATCAAGGTCACTTGGGAAGAGAAAAAGAACGGTCGTTGGGTGGCCCTGTCCGCCAACGGAAAGGTGGAATCGGAAACGGAAAGGACCGGCTTCCAAACAGGGGAAGCCCCCAAGAACATCCCGGAAAACAATGTGGCCTTTGCCTATCCGGTACCCCAACAGTACAGTTTCCTGAAGAAGGAATATCCCAATGGGTACATGAAACTGGGCATGAGCCAACCCTACCTCTTCGAACAGGGAAAAGAGGGACAGGAATGGAAGTTCGTGGCCAGGTTCACGGCCGAGGGACTGACAGAGGTTACCGATGTACCCCTCTCCTATGACAAGGGAAAGGCCATGATCGGTTATACCATTCCGGAAACGCTCAGGAACGAAAGGGCCTATACCTTGGAGTTCATCAAGTTGCCTGTAAGAAGCCGGGACATCGATGCCAACGTGAGGAACGATAGCACTACTGTTGCCATGGGCGAGGGTTCAGTCAGCGTTGCCTCGAACAGCATCGAAGGTACCCTCACCTTGGCCGAGGACCAATTGCTGCATACCACCCGTTTCAGGACCAGTAGGTACGACAACTTCAATGACAAGCTCAACGCGGCCAATGGCCACAAGGACCTGGCCGTCATCGTACCGGGTTGGAACATACTCAAAATGGGGCATTCCTTTACTGCGGATGAGCTCTTCGACAAAACGGAACTTTCGGGCTGGAGGGACCTGCCCGGCCTGGTACAAGTAGCCGCACTGCCCGACAACAAATGGTTCAGCAACCATATCAATCCCGTTCTTTATGCCAATTATCCCTTGAACGGGACCGTAAGGATCAGCGATTGGAGGGCCGAGCAACCTGCCGGTGTCCCTCCCCTGAAAGGAGCGGTCAGCATCTTCCAAGAAGAAGAATCCTTTGTATTGGAGGAAGGGGGCGGTACAGGCGCTATCCCATCGATCGGTGGAAAGAGCTACCTCTCTTATGATATGGAGTACTATACCTATATGGATTACAGGGAACTCAAGGACAAGGCCTACGCACTCCGACTTGGCACCGGTACGGTCCCTGCGGGCACTGGCCCTATGGGCAATGGTTTTGTCAATATCATGAAGGGCAGGTACAACATACGGATGACCTACACCCTCCCGGGACTGAACAAAGTAACGACACAACGGATATTCACCATCAAACGATGATCGAGAAAAGGAACATATGGCCAATGATGATATGCACGCTATTGCCCTGCATATTGTCCCTAGTGATGGCACCGGGCACGGTACGGGCGCAGCAGGCACCAAAACCCGCCATCAAAGCATTGACAAGAGTGACCGGTGGGGCCATCATCCTACGCTGGGCACCGACCACCCCAATTGCCTGGCAATTGGGGAACGGAAACGGTTATACCGTGGAGCGCTATACCGTCGAAAAAAATGGTGTGGACATTTCCCAAAACCCTGAAAAGACCACATTGGGCAACGGCCCTTACCGACCCCTGCCCTTAACGGCATGGGAGGCCATCGTCAGAGACAATGACCGCGCGGCCATTGCGGCACAGGCCATCTATGGTGACCGTTTTGAAATGGTGGACCCTTCTTCCAATACCACAAGTTTCGTGGACCAGTCCACCGAACTGGAGAACAGGTTCACTTTTGCACTGTTCATGGCCGAAGAGTCCGCTGAAGTGGCCAAGGCTTCCGGTCTGATGCTGGAGGACAAGAATATCTTACCCAACGAAAAATACGTTTACCGGGTATACCTGAGCGCTACAAACCCCGATTATCCCGTGGATACGGCCACGGTATTCGTGGACCCCAATGAAGTCATGGAACTGCCCGCCATAACGGACATCAAGGCCGAGTTCGGGAACAGGGCCGTGAGCCTGAGCTGGGAGACCTTTTACTTCCAGCGTATCTACACGGCCTACCAAATAGAAAAAAGCGGGGACGGGGGCAGGACCTACTCTATCGGCGACGGTCTTCCCTTCCTGAACACACAAAGGGAGGGCAACGGACCTGCGCGACGGGCCTATTATGTGGATTCACTCGCCAGCAATGACAAGACCTACCACTACAGGATACGTGGCATCACCCCTTTCGGGGAATTGGGACCTGTATCGGAACCGGTTTCAGGTAAAGGTGCGGTAAGCATTGCTGCCATCATCCCTGCCATCGACAGTGCCACTATCGGCCCAAATGGTGAAACCTATCTGAAATGGCGCTTTCCAAAGGATGCCGAGGACAAACTGATGGGTTTTATTATAGCAAGGGCCAAAAAGGTCGACGGGCCCTACGAGATCATCACAAAATCACCGATAGCCCCAGCATCAAGGTCCTTTGAAGACCCTACTCCGCAATCGGTCAATTACTATACCATCAGGGCCATGGGAAAGAACGGGGAAGAGGTCAACTCTTTTCCGGCACTGGTCCAGCAAGAGGACAACGACCCACCATTGGCACCACAGGGACTGAGCGGTGAAGTGGACAGTCTGGGCAATGTCATCTTAAAGTGGTCGGGCAACAAAGAACCGGACCTATTGGGTTACAAAGTGTTCCGTGGGAACGGCCCCGATGAGGAATTCGTGGAGGTCACCAATGATATCCTGGTACTACCGACATTCGGTGAAAAAATCAATATCAATACACTGACCAAAAAAATCTATTACAGTATCGTGGCCATGGACCATCGCTTCAACAAATCGGACTACTCACAAATACTGAAGTTGGAGAGGCCGGATGTGGTCCCCCCCGCAGCACCGGTCATCACCCAAGTGGACAACAAGGCCGGTCAGGTCTGTCTGGTATGGCGACAAAGTCCCAGTAAGGATGTGTCCAGATATTTGCTCTACCGGGAAGATGCAGGTACAACCGTGGAAGTAGCCGTTTTCGGTGCTTTGGGAAAGGCGACCTCCTATTGTGACAAGGAAATTACAGCGGATAGGGATTACACCTATCGCTTGTACGCCATCGACAGTACCGGAAATAGGTCAGGAGCATCCACTATAGGGGTTGCGACATTGCTGAGCATTGATAAAAGCGACATTGTCCTCAAAGCTTCCGTGGACAGGGACAAAAGGCAGGTCCTTTTGGAATGGGCACTGAGTGGAAAAGAAGCGGACAGGGTGCAGGTGTTCCGCGCGGTCAATAACGGCCCCCTGCGCTTGCACAGGACACTGGGGAGCGGCACCGACAGCTACATGGAAAAAGGATTGACCATCAATACGGTTTACAGGTACAAGATAAAGGTATTTTACAGTGACGGTTCCACCTCCGGTCTGAGCAAGGAAACCAAGGTGGTCTATTGAAAGAAGAGAGAATGAAAGGATTAAAGTTCATAGTATTGTTTATCGGCTTCTCGACCCTCTGGGAAGGGGCTTTCGCACAGGAAGGTTATACCGAAATCGAAGTAAGGGCAATCCGTCTAAAAGGGACGACCATCAAGACAGGGGAAAACGATGCCGAGTATACCTTTGTGTTCGATCTGCCGCGCACAGGGAGATGCTTTGGCGAAAGCGGTAGGAGGCTGGACTGGCACTATCCGGGCAATAACCTGATCGTATCGGGTTACAGGCAGCCTTTCAACAATGATTTGGAAATCAGGTTCGATGCCTGGGAAGACGATGTGGGGAGCCGTTGCCAGCATACCGCCTCGGATGATGACCGTAGGATACATACTTTTACACTACCACTTAGCGCCTATGCTCCAGGAAGGCCCCATAGGGTACACCTTTACCTCGACCCGAACTTTGTGGCCGTCGATGGCAACGGTAATGCCGCATATATCGCAGAAATCGAATTCTCTTATACCATCCCCGTCCCCTCGGTCCCGACTCCCAATAAAACGGGATTCTATTGTGAAGGGGAAGAGGTGACCCTTTCCACCTCGGTGGCCAGCCCTACACCGTCGGACACCCGATTCCTCTGGGAATACTATATCGAAGGCGATAATACGGTAACAAGAAGGGACAATCCGGCCTATTGTGGTGATGACTATGACAATGATATTGCAACATGCACATTCGTCAGGTGCTTCGAACAGGGCCTGGACTGTTCCTGTTGCAATGAGCCAAGGTACCTGTTCACGACTACGCGCAACTGGCGCGACTTGGGTACCAGCAATACCCCTTCCATTACAAAGCGTATTTCGGAGGATTTCCTTAACCTTTCATCAAAGCTCAGGGGCGGCAACCAAAGGATCAGGTTCCGGGTTCGGGCATCTTCTGGATCATCGACCAGTGAACTCAGCGCAGAGAGCAGCGCCATCGATGTAGCGGCCCTTCCACCGACCTTCACGGGGACTTCCCAAACTGAGAGTTGCAGCAATGGGAATACGGGCACCGTAACGGTAGAAGGCATTGGCCGTACCTTTGGTACCTTTAGGTATTATATATATGACAAGGATTTCTACGAGACCTGCACGGACCCTTTGGACAACGCCTGCATCTTGGCAGCAGTAGATGACGGTGAAGCAAGTGCCGGTAACTTGAAGGTAGAAGACTTGGGGCCAGGAAACTACGTTATGGCCATTGCCAATCCCGGGGGCACCTCGGGCAACTGCTTCAATGCCTTTGAGTTCAGCATCGGCACCTATGATACACCGGCCATCGATGACCTCCGGATATCAAAGTCCATCTCCTGTTTTGGGGAAAACGATGCGGAACTTTCCGTGAGCACCATCGGTGGGGCCGACGGTGACTTCACTTATAGCATTATACCCGATCCGACAGGTAGTTCCTTTGTGCAGGGTACGGACAGGTCCGGTGGTACGTTCAAAGGCCTGCCCGCCGGTAACTACACGGTGAGGGTGACCGATGTCTGTGGCCTGCCTGCCGAGCAAACGATCACGATCGCACAACCCACAAAGGTAGAAGGGAGCATCATTGCAGAGAAAGGCCCCGATTGTTTCGATCCGGCCAATGGCCAACTATCCGTCCGTGCGTCCAAAGGTTCTGGCAGCTACGATTTTACCCTGATCAAGGACGGGAGTATCCTGGACACTGAAAAGAACAGTACCTCGACCCAAAAGACCTTTCAGGGACTGTCCACAGGCAACTATACCCTACAGGTCACGGATGCGGCAAGACCTTCCTGCCCTGGCTACGAGCATAGTTTTACTTTCGCTGCCCCTGCCCCATTGGAGCTCGTCCTAAGGTCCAGATCGGACATCGATTGCCCAGGAGGTACAGGGGAAATAAGACTTGAGGCCAGCGGTGGTTCCAATAATTACAGCTATACCATTGAAAATGTAGCTTCAGGTGAGCGATTGAGCAATGGCAGCGGCGTTTTTACAGGACTGAACAAAGGGACCTATAGGGCCAGTGTCAGAAACAACAATGCCTGTAGGGACGAAAAGGTACTTGCCGGCACGGTCGGCATCACCGAACCTGCCCCTTACCGCGTATCGGTGTCTTCCAGGAACATTACCTGTGAGGGCGATGACAATGGCGAGGCGGGTGTCTCCGTTTCCGGGGCCAATGGTGGCTATGCCTTCCAATGGCAGTTCGATACCGGTAACGGTTGGGCCGACTACAACCGCAACGGAGAGGGCAAGGGCGAGAAAATCACCGGGCTTTTTGGGGCCAGCTACAGGGTGTCGATAATGGATGCCAAAGGCTGTGCCCATACCTCGGAAGCGGTCGTTATCGGCGAACCTGCCCGACTGGTCCTGAGCGCATTGGAAAGCACCGACATCACCTGCCTTGGTGAGACAGATGGCAGGATAGACATCAATGCATTGGGGGGATGGGGCAACTACAGCTATGAATACAGTACAGATAACTGGGCAAATCCCAAGAGTTTCGACCAAAATACGGGTTTTGGCCAGGGTACCTATCGGGTGCGGGTCAGGGACAGTGAGGGTTGTGTAGTATATCATCCCGAGCCTATCGTCTTTACGGCACCCAGCGAGGCGCTGAAAGTGGAACTGGAACTTTCCGACTACAACGGTTTCCAGGTTTCCTGTGCAGGTGGTGATGACGGTTCCATCCTTGTGAAAGCCTCCGGCGGAAACGGCGGCCCCTTTGCCGGGGCAGGGTATCTTTTCTCGGTAGATGGCGGGGTCTTTAATGCAGAAAACCCCATCACGGGTATCGGTGCCGGGACACACCGGGTCGAGGTCAGGGACGGCAGGGGCTGTACCCGGTCCTTCACTTTGGACTTTACCGCTCCCACCGCTTTCGGTATCGGATTGGTGGGCAAGGGTGATGTGGAGTGTTCCGGGGATTTCTCCGGTAGCCTTGAAGTAATCGCAAATGGAGGTATCGCACCCTATGTTTTTGCCATCGGTGATGGAGGGTACGGTACGGAACCCATCTTCGAAGGGCTGACCGCAGGTACCCATCCCGTTCATGCCAGGGATGCCAACGGCTGCACCTCTTCCCTGGAAGTGGACATCAACAGCCTCAATCCCGAGATCGGTATCGGTTTCAACACCACGGAGGCATCCTGTTTCGGTTATGCCGATGGCAAAGTGATGACCACCCTGTCCGGTGGCAGTCCCCCCTTCGCCTACAGCTGGAGGGGCAGGGAAGAAAATATCGGTAACCTTTCCCGTATCGGTTCGGGATGGTACCACCTATCGGTGACCGATCAAAAGGGCTGTTCCGTTACCGACAGTGTGTTCGTGGGACAACCGGAGAATATAGATATAGGCGGGGATGTCACCCTGTGCCGGGACCAATCCTACACCCTTTCGGCTCCATCGGAGGGGCCGGACACCGTTTATTCCTGGTCATCGGACAATGGCTTCAGCAGTACGGACAGGACGGTGACCTTGGAAGAGGCAGGCACCTATTCCGTCACGGTATCAGGGACCGATGGATGTGTGATGACTGACGAACTGGAGCTCGGTTTCAATGACATCCTGCTGGAGCCTTACTTCTTGGGCGCAACGGCCAATATCATCGGTGACACCCTGCAACTGATAGAGGTCAGTTATCCCAAACCGGACAGTGTGCAGTGGGACTTTGGTCCCGATGCCCTGGTCCACGATATGGATGCCGCATACCCCAAGGTCAGCTTCCAAGAGGAAGGCGAACATACCATAGCACTGACCGCATATCTCGGGGGATGTGTGGAAACCATCGAAAAGAAGGTCTCTTTCTATGCCCCTGAGGATTTTCCCGATCTGGACGGAGGCCTTGAACTGGGAGAGGTCGGCATCAAGGGTATCAAATTGTACCCCAACCCCAATGATGGCAGGTTCAGCTTGGAAGTGGAAATGCACCAAGTGCAGAGCCTGGCCACATTCATATACAATATAAACGGCATCGAAGTGGCACGGCAGTCCGGAACGGATGCCCTTGCCTATCTGATGAGGTTCGACCTGTCAGGGGAAACATCGGGTGCCTATGTCATGAAGCTCGTCACGGAGTTCGACCAAAGGGAATTGAGGATAGTTATTGAATAAGAGATATCAGTCATCAGTCATTAGGGATTTGTAGGGGTGGTGATAGTCATTGGTTGATTGGTCATTGGGGATTTGTGGGGGTGGCAAGGGTCATTGGACAGCGGTCATTGGGGATTTGTAGGGGTGGTCAGGGTCATTGGTCATTGGGGATCTGTAGGGGTGGTAAGGGTCAGTGGTCATTGGTCATTAGGGATTTGTGGGGGTGGTAAGGGTCATTGGGCATTAGGGATTAGTCACTGGGGATTTGTGGGGGTGGCAAGGGTCATTGGACACTGGTCATTGGGGATTTGTGGGGGTGGCAAGGGTCATTGGACAGCGGTCATTGGGGATTTGTAGGGGTGGTCAGGGTC
>CANLOE010000038.1 GCA_947492745.1 uncultured Cyclobacteriaceae bacterium
TTTGGATTCGTTCGGCATAGCACCGCTATGGTGAATGAAGACAGGTGGGCAAAGCTTCCGGTATGAAGCTATTTATGTGCGGAATAGGTTCTCTATTGATCATTTTGGGTTCAACCTTCATAACTAAGCTCCAATGCATGATCCGGGTTTATCCAGATTACATTTTCCATATGACTATTGGTAAAAACCCTATCGCTATCTCCATGCAAATGTAGGATCTTGTGTTTTGAGTGACCAGTATTCTTCCAATTCATTATTTTAGCGATGGCCCATACCATGGACCTCTCGTCGGTATCATCGATGATGGCACTTAGCAAGTGTGGTTCTTCTTTTGATTCTATTCCGAAAAAGTAATCAGCCGTTAATCTATTGGACCACTTGAGGATAAATGCAGGAATAAGCTTATACAGTTGAGTATAACGGACCAGTTTCAGGTTACATCCATATTCTCTGAAATCTTTTACGCTGGAGATCATGATCAGCTGCCGTACGTCTATGTATTTGGACATCTCCTACGCGACGATACCGCCGAAAGGTACACCGATAAGTATTGCTTCTTTGGATAGATCGATCTGTTCGATCAATCTTTTTGAATAAGAGTTGAGCGATTCATTTTTCAGAGGCTCTATCCATTTGATATACGTTTTATTGATATTCTTGATGGTCAAAAAATCGAAGACCCGTTCATCAGCCCCCAATCCGCTTATGTAGTATATTTGAGCTATAGGTAGCATGGATTTGCCTGAAGATCTAGAGACTGTTTTGGAGTGTCGCTTTTTTCAGATGAACGGCTCAGGACATTATTTCACGCTCGGTATTCTCCAAAATAAGCAATCTCAAAGCTCCAAAACAAGCCCAAAACAGTCTCTTACTATTCTTATTGTATACAAGCGATACCCAAAAATAGCTGGGCACCTCTTCTCATACCAGTAACTGCTCCAGTTTCTGCACTCCTGTCTTGAGCGTTGTCCTGTCTTGACCGAATTGATTCATCAGTACTACCCGGTTATCGATATTGGGAAATCCGTATTTCAATGCACCGGAAAGTATCCCATCAGGACTAAGGTCTATATATATCAGGTTCTCGTAGTCGTGCATCTGTTCGATGGTGTCGCTTAAACAAAAGGCTTTTCGGATTACATTCCCATAGTGTTGTGGAAAGTCTTCTTTGACCCTATGCTGTTGCGTACCCGAAAAGACAGGTATATCGGGCACTGACCATTTCAGCTTTTTATGGTGTGCCATGACAAGTTGCTCCATTGGCCCTACCTGCGGTGAATGAAGGGCGTCGTCCATGGGCAATCCGATATTCATGACCTCTTCATTGTCCAATGTACCCTTGATCCTTCCAATAATGCTTTTACTGCCTGTAATGATATGATATACTTCGTTCAATGTGCCGATTATTTCGGTCCCTTCATATAGACTTGATTCCAGTAGGCTACCCTTGTGCACATTGACCAGTAGTGTATCTTTTTGAGGGGCATTGAGTTCTTCGTTTTTTTGGATTTGGAATACCATCGCTGTCAGTGCGTCATCCAAGGACAGGATACCTCCTGTGACCGCAGCATTGAACTCGCCCATACCTAAGCCAAGGACCGCCCCAGGAAACACTTGTAACTTATCCAAGACCTTGCTCAGGGCATATTGTACGCAAAACAGGGAGAGATGTACATACTTGGAGCTTGACGATGTTCCGTTATTTTCAATCTCAGGGGTATTGTACAGCATATCCTCAATCCGGATTCCCGTCAAGGGTTCTATACTGCGCGAACAATGATCGATGGCTTCTTTAAAGCTATCGTTACTTTCATAGAGTTCTTTGCCCATCTGCAGGTATTGCGAGCCATGACCTGCATACATAAACACCAATCTGGGAGAAACGGTAGTCTGATGCCGGGCAGGTTTTTCTTTCATATCCTTGATGGGAGAAGTGAATCCACTGTCAACGTCCCCTACGTCCAGTAGTGGTGTCTCTCTTTTGATCTTGGTCGTTAATTTGGTCAACACTTCACCGGGGCCAACTTCTATGAAGTGCTTCATGCCCAAGTTCCTGAGATAAGCAATGCTCCCACTCCAATTGACAGCATGATCTATTTGTCGGGACAGGGTTTCTTTAATGGACCGTACCGATTTATCATAGGGCTTTGCCGACACATTGGATATAACGGGAATTTCGGGCGGTCTAAATTCAAACTGATCGATAAAAGACCGAAACTGCAAGCTGGCCTCATGCATTAACCGAGAGTGAAATGCTCCACTTACATTCAGGACCACATACGCGGCACAACCGGCCGCTTCAAAGTGGAACTGGGCATTTAAGATATCCTCTTTTGGACCCGATATGACCGTTTGACTGGGGGCATTCTTATTGGCAATGTCGATATTCTGTAGATCATTTTCCTCTATGACCCCATGGATACGCTCCAGATCGAGACCTACCACTGCGGCCATCCCTCCTTCTTTCGCCGCCGCCATCAGTGCCGCCCTTCTACGGACCATTTTCAGGCCGCTTTCGAAATCATAGGCACCGGCAGCCCATAGGGCATTGAACTCTCCCAGACTATGCCCTGCCATAAAATCAGGCTTACCATGAGTGGCGACATGTTCCAGATAAGATAGCATGTTCACCACGAAAAGGGCCGGTTGAGTATACCGGGTATCTTTTAGACGAAGCTCCGGATCGTTCAGGCAGAGTTCTTTGATCGAGTATCCGAGTATTTCATCACTGGTAGCCGTGTAACTTTTATATTTATCAAATAGATCTCCACCCATCCCTACACGCTGAGAGCCTTGGCCCGGAAACAATATGGTCTTCATTTTTTTATTTTATTATAAGGTTTAGCCCAGATCATGCGTTGGAACTTCGTAACGAGGGTTTAACCCAGAATGTTCGTTGGAACTTCGTCATGAGGACTTAAATGGCAATAAATCAGTGCGTTTTCTTGGGTTCAGCGTAGCACCGCTACGGTGAATTCAAAAAACGTATTTATTTACTGATTTGAAGCCAGTTAAGTCCGGAATAGATTTTCTAATGGACATTTTGGGTTTAAATAACAATGCATCAGGGAGTTTTATTGGATCTGGCATAGCACCGCTATAGTGGATTCAAAAAACATAATACAACGACTGACTTGCAGCTATTTAGATCCGCAGTAGATTTTCCTATACATGATCCGGGTTTAAATCATCTTCTACCTGCATGCGCGGCCCGGTCGGTCTCGCGTTTAGGGTATTTCAATAACTAGAGTACGGTAACCTGGGTATTGGTCAGGTGATTTTGTGGACTCAATGGTATGCTATCCACAATGACCGATAATCACAGGACATCAGTGCGATACGGGAGTATTGTTGCCGATAAGTTTCCTGAACTTCACTACGTCCTTTTTCCCAAAACTTTCAAAGGTCCCCGGCAGGAGTTTGTAAAAGTACTTCAATGCTTTAGCATGAAAGGGAAAAACGACTTCGGCCTTGTTTTTCAACATTTCCCTGATGATCAACTGTGCTGATCTGGTCACGTTCATGGGTTTGAAGGGCACTTGGTTTTTAAAGTCTTTTCGGGATATGTCCAGCAGTGTGGTATTATCGAAAATACTGGTATCTACTATACCCGGACAGACTGCGGTGACCTTGATACCATAAGCGATGGCCTCTACCCTAAGCGATCTGGTAAAGCCCAGAACCGCCCACTTGGTGGTGGAGTAGGCTACCTGCATCCAACCGGGGATAAGGCCCGACAAGGATGATATATTGACGATATGGCCCTTCTTTTGAGGTATCATGGCCTCATAGGCAATCTAAGTTCCATATATGACACCTTTTAAGTTGATGGCAATGATTTTATCCCAGAGTGGAATGCTCATGTCCTTCATTTCTCCATCTATGGAAATACCTGCGTTGTTGATGACAAAATCCAGTGTGCCCTGTGCTTCCTTGATACGCTGTACCAGGGTCCTCCAAGCTTCGACATCTGAGACGTCCATCGTGACAGGGTACAAATGCCCCGTCCCGCTCATTTCACCTTGAAAGGATTTCAGCCCTTTTTCATCTACATCCACGATGTAGACATGGGCCCCTTTATGGTACAGTTCCGTAGCCAGTGCCTTTCCTATACCTGATGCCGCTCCGGTAACGATACCGGCACTTCCATTTAATTCGTTGTCCATTGATTCAATATTTTATATCTACAAAACCTATTTTACAAGCTACCGCCCTATATCTTTATCCTTCCATGCTCTACCATTAATTATAGACCAACTCAAGAAGTGCGGATTTTTCCGTCTCTATGGGCTGTTTCAAGAAAGGGTATAGGGGCAAACTCAATTTGTCCCAAGTACCCTTCGGGTACAGGCACTCCCAGTCCACGTCAGCGCCATTGGGCCAGGAGCCGATCGAAGTAGGCAAGCCATCTTTCAGCACTGCCGGCCCTATTGGTCCGGTATTTACAGATCTTTCAGGGAAAGCCATGACCTGCTCCAGTAAAGTCATTAGCTCCCGTTGGTCCGAAAAACATAGTAAAAGACGTTGCTCAAAATCCTCCCTGCCCCTATTGGCCGTAGCAGTAAAATCATAAAGTGAGATGGGGGTATGTTCGACATATTCCCTATAGGTCTTTGCGAGTACCCTTAACTGAGGGACTGTCCTCGCCGAAATCTTCAGGTAAAAGGGTCCCTTGCCCTTATCATCGCTTGGGGACAGCGACGTTTTATCGAAAGAACTCAAAACCATGAAAGCATTGACACCACTGTAACCATAGACGCTGACTCCGGCATTTTTTTGTTTTTCTTTCCAAGGCAGCGTTTCATTGTTGATTTCCAATGTACCGGGATCGATAAATTCGGCAAGCCTATCAAAATGGAGCTGTGGAGGATACATCTCCTTTTGAAAACAAGCTAAGGTTTTCATCAGTCCTGCCATGGCACAGGCGGGCTCCAGGTTACCCAAATTGGCCGTGGCACTCCCTATTCTAATGTTTTTTTCCTTACCAAAAACGTTCTGGATACCTTCGATTTCCACAGCATCCAGAAGGGGCAGGCCCAAGCCATGTAGGTCAATGTACTGTAAGGCCGATGGCTCCAAAGCGGCCTTGCTCAAGGCCGACCGAGCCGCTTTGGATAGGTATTCAGGATTGGGTACTCCCGGTATTTTGGTCTTTCCACTAGAGGTGTATCCTATACCTTTGATCAGCCCATGGATATGGTCACGGTCCTCTAGGGCTTGCTTTGCCTTTTTCAAGAGTACCAGACCTACCCCTTCGCCCATGACCCAGCCATCCCCTTGCCCATCAAAGGAACGACAGCAACCTGATTTGGATATGGCACCGGCTTCCAGCCCTTCCAATATGGAATCTTCTCTGTATATAATGGAAATACCCCCCGCAATGGCCATCGCTGCTTCATCATGCTGTAAGGTGAGGCAAGCATTGCGGATGGCAGAAAGCGCACTGGTACAGGCGGTGTCCGTCGTCTCGCTGGGACCGTGCAGGTCCATCATCATGGAAATACGGTTCGCTGCCATACAGGTAGCATTATGATGGGAAAATACCCTCTTGGTATTTTTATCCGTCAGTGCATATTCATTGTTTTCCACACCGATAAAGACCCCCGTATCGCTGCCTCTCCAGTCCTCGGGGGCATAGCCTGCCTCCTCGAATACGTGGTAGGCACTTTTCAGGAGTATCTTTTGTTTGGGATCCATGGCCTGGGCCTCCTCTTTTGACATACCGAAAAAATCCTCTTCAAATGCAAATACCCCCTTATCGAGCAGCCCTGCCTTTAGGTCAAAGGCTTCGCTTTTGGTCACTGACCTGTGCTTTTTCAAGGAGGAAAACTGGTTTCCTGGCGCTGTCAATATGGACCAGTACTCATCAAAATGATGCGCATTGGGAAAATCAAAACTCACTCCGATAATAGCGATATCCTCATCCCTGATGGCCTGTGACGGATCATTTGTTATGCTATCACTATTGGCCATCGCTACGGGAGGGATATCCTGCTCTTTTTCTTCACCGACATTGTTCTGTGATGCCGCGGAGGCCTCAGCCGCTGATAGCTTTTGCAGGTACATGGCCAGGTCCATACCCGTGCTCAGCTCCATTAAGAGAGAAGGGTTGATCTTTACGGATAATCTCCTGCTCAATTTTGCAGCAAGTTCGATGCCCATCATGGAGTCTACGCCCAGCTCTTCCATATCTACGGAAAGGTCCACATCGTTAGGAGCCACTTCCAATAAGTCGGCCAGCTCAGAGCGCAATGTTTCCTTCATCTCACCTGTTTCATCGAATGCAGCTCCCCTCCGTGCTGTCGGATTTTCAATCGATGGCTTTGTTGATTCGGGGAGATGATGGGTAAGCTGTTCTTCCATTGTATCCGTGGTTCTCCCCTGTAGCCTTTTCTGCTCTAACTCACGGACCAGATCATGTCCTGTCGATATGCCTACCAACAGTGTTGGATTGATCTTTTGGTTCAATTTCCGGGACAAGCCCGCGGCAAGCTCCATGGAAAGCATGGAATCAAGTCCCATTTCTTCCAGATCTACGGAGAGATCTAAGGTGCTGACACTGGTTTCGAGTACAGTGGCCAATTCGAGCTTTACCAAGTGGTAAAGTTCTTCCTTTGCACTTGTAATCGCCCCATTGGACTGCCCTGACAAGGAAGGAATGTCAGTTTCAGTAGTGCTTTTTGGTTCTTTAGGTGCAATACCTTGATTAGGGTTATCTTCCCATACTTTTTCCAAATACCCGGCAGAAGCCAATTCGTGGACCAGTTCATTTCCATTGGCCACCCCCATCAACAGGGCGGGGTTGATTTTTTCACCCAAGCTTCGGCCCAGATTATCGCACAGTTCCTTGATCAGCATGGACTCCAATCCCAACTCCTGTAATTCAGTATCCATGGAGATATCGGCAATATCCGTTTCCAGGACTTTTGCTATCTCCGCTTTTATCATCTCTTCCGCCTGCTCATAGTTGGATACCTTCTTTTTGCCAATGGGTTCGGCCCCATGTTTTGTCGCATTATCGGTAGTAAGTGTGTTTTTAGAGACTTTGGTACTGCTCTCATTGGCAAAATCGATCAAGGAGGTAATCAGGCCGTCTCCCGTCTGGACAGCCATGAACATAGCGGGATTGATCTTAATGCCCATCTTTCTGCTTAGGTTGGTGGCCAGCTCTATGGACAGCATCGAATCCAGCCCCATTTCCTCCAAATCCAAGGACAGGTCTACTTCCTGAATGGGCGTCTCCAGTAAATCCGCCAGTTCTTGGACGAAGATAGTTTTCAGGTCAGTCGGAATGTTCTCCTGCTGCGCAGCTACCACTGTTTGCTGTTCAAAGTGATGTACAACGGTTCTTTTTGCCAAATAGAACGCATAGTTGATTTCCCGATAAAAAGGAGTATCTATCGACTTGACGGACCAACCTTGCCTCTCTGATAAGAACAGGTCTGTCTTTGCAAAAGGCTCAGGGTTGAGCAGATCATCCGTTGACCAATGCCATTTCGATACTCCGCAGACCAGGATTCCTTCATTTTGCAGCACTTTTTCCAAGAACCCGTGTACCTTACTCTGTGAGTCGGCAAATTTTTCCAATAGATTATCGGCAAAAACAATATCAAAGCGATCTTGCTCTGCGGGCAATTGCCGGAGCTGATGAATCCTGATATTTTTCAGGTTCAGTGAGGTGAGTTCCTGATAACGTTTTACGGGCACATAATAATCTATACTGTGGCCGCGAGCGTCGATATCCATTGCCAGCTTACAGCCTCTATCGGAGATATCCAATATACGGACCTGTGCTGATAGTGAGGCTTCGGAGATAAAAGAAGCGAAGATTTTATAATGGTTATTGAGCAAAACGGGGGATTCATCATGTAGGGCTACTTCACTATGAACCTGCTTCGCCAGTTCCTGAAAATCTCCTGTGCTGAACCAATGGAGAATTGCTTCTGAGAAATGTTCTTTGTGCCTGAGCCTGAATTCATCCTGAATAACAAAGGAAGGGTATATGGGCAATTGATACCTCTTTCCATCGTATTCCAATAACTTTTGGGCCACTAGGCATCGGATTGTTTTCGCAAGTACCTCGGTAGACAGGCCCGTTTTCTCCTGCATGCTCCGTTCTGTCTCTGAATTCGAATCCCCAAAGCATTGTCTTTGGGCCAAGGCTCTGAGCATCAAAAGACCCACTTGGTACCTGATCTGTAGTAGCGTGTTTTTTTTGAATATGATTTGCTCCATTGTTCATCTGTTAGTTAAGTTGTTCCAATATGTTTTCAATCATGGAGTTGCTGTTGGCGGCAGGGGCCGCATTGGTCGTGGGCAGCACTGACGACTGTCTGCTTCCTTGGTTTTGAAAGAAACCGCCCTTACGCATGGCATACACACTCTGGCGGACGGCTTCCACGATCAGGTCCAACTCTTCCGTACCATGGGCTGCGCTCAGGAAATTGTTTCCTATCTCGGAGACCATGACACCATTGTCTCTCAGGTGATATAGAAACAACTGATACTCCATGGCATTTCTCTGGGATAGGGCCTTGAAGCGGAACAGTGAACCGAAGTATTCTATTTTCAGGCCTATGTTTTCCATTTCAAAAAATTGATTGACCCGCTTGGCCAGCTGAGCGCAGTGCCTATTGACCTCTCGCTGGACACTTCCTCCCTGTTGTATCAAATGGCCAAGTACTGCATGGATAGAAGCCATGGCCAAGGTATTTTGACTATGGGTACCCGCAAAAAAAGTCCGCTCTACAGTGGGGTAAGATCGGTCGCCATACTGCCAATGCCCACCATCGATGGCATCCATATACTTTCCGCCCCCCGCAACGGCCCCTATACCCATGCCACCACCGAGCACCTTACCATAGGTAGCCATGTCCGCCTTTATCCCAAAGAGCTCTTGCGCACCACCTTGGGCCATTCTCAAACCTGTAATCATCTCATCAAAAATCAAGGCCACACCATTTTTCTCCGTTATCTGTCGCAGTTGTTGGAGAAACTGTGATGGAGCATGGTGCAGCCCTCGGCTCTGCACCGGTTCGACCACTACAGCGGCCAGGTCCTGTACCTGTTCTGCTATCACTTGTAGAGAAGACGCTTCGCAGTAGGGCAATAGTACCAGGTCCTGGACCGTGCCCATAGTGGTACCTGCCGTTATGGGTGCTGTAAATGACTTTCCTTGATCGTTCACGGCTGTACCCAGGACTACATCTGAGTGACCATGATAGGAATTTGAAAACAATACCACTTTGCCCTTATTACTGACCTGTCTTGCCAAACGGATGGCCGTCATCACTGCTTCACTGCCCGATTGGGTGAAAACGGCCCGTTCCTGTCCTGTCAAATGGCACAACATGGCCGCAGCCTCAGCACTTTTGGGCGGGCGCATTCCTATGGCCCAACCTTCTTTGAGCTGTTTGGTCAGTGCCTCTTTCAGAAATGCGGGCCGATGACCGAACAGGTTCGAACCAAAATCCATGGCGATATCCACATAGGTGTTACCGTCCACATCCCAGACATAGGCCCCATCGCCCTGTTGGTACACTATCGGAAAACAGAGTTCTTTTATTTTGAGATGGAAAAACGATACTGCCCTTTGATCGGCATATACCTTCCTGAACTTTTCGGTCAGTTGTTTCGATGATTTGTTTTTAGAAACGTAATGGGATGAAAATTGCTTCAAATAGGCCTCTTTAGCGGAGGACTCATTCTGCATCTGGTCAGCAATGACCTGCTTGTCTAAGGGCCTGAAAGGTCCATGGGAATTTTTGCTGTCTCTCATTTTTTTGTTAATATTTTATATGCTCTAACTAGCTATTTTCTGTTGTTTTATACTTTTCGACACACTGTTCTCGCTGATCATCAGCTATTGATACTGTTCAGTAGGTCGGTTATGTCCAATTTGCTTTCCAACTTGGACAGTTCTTCGAACCAGTAGTTTTTCTTATCGAAGGAGTAGCCCGGCAAAGGGACTTTGGGCATAGGCTTTTCCGGTACGGGCCAAGTATGTTTTTCTGTATATATGTACTGTTGTGCCTCGTCCTCCAGTGCATCGCCCTTGGACGAGAAAGACGCTTCAGAACACTTTCCATGGTTATAAAAAGTAGCTTTCCCCTCATGTCCCTGTTCCAGAAACAAGAAGATCCTATCCAGCAATTGTTCATAGTCTTCGGCGATAATCGCTAATTTGTACCTGTACTGTCCACGGTGCTGTAATGTCCTCGCCACGGCGGTAAAAGGATGGTTCATGTTCCATTGCTGATGGTACCGGATGTCTTTCGCGAAAGCACGCAGGTATCCATCCAAGGCTGTTTTGGACTTGGCAGAAAAGGGAAACACCACTGCTTTTGTCTCGGACAAGACCGGGCGACGGTCCTTGTACCCACTGATGATGACATGTCCATTGGCCCCACCAAATCCAAAAGAACTTACTCCGACCGTGCGGGTACCTTTACCCGATGACGGCTCGGGCCAATCCCGGAGTTCTGTATTCAGGTATAGGGATGAACCCTTGAAATTGATATAGGGATTGACCTGTGTCAAATTGGCTAGCGGAACCAGTTTTTTATACCTCATGGAGAGCAGTGCCTTGATTACCCCCGCAATACCGGAAGCCGGTTCTAAATGACCGATATTGGCTTTCAGAGCTCCTACGGCACAGCTTTTTGGCTCCAGAGGGGTGCCGAAGGAGGCAAAGGCCCGATTGATACCGTCTATTTCTATAGGGTCGCCCAGTACAGTGCCCGTTCCATGTGTTTCGATATAGTTGATATCGGAGGGTTGCAGCTTCGCTTCTTCCATAGCCTTGACGATCAGTGAAGATTGTGCCTTGGGGTTCGGAGAAGTGAGGGAGTTGGCCTTTCCTCCGTGGTTGGTCGCTACCCCCTTAATGACTCCATAGATAGGGTCATTGTCTTCTATGGCTTTTTTCAGGGGCTTCAAGACTATGGCCCCGACCCCCTCTCCTTTTACATATCCATCGGCCAGGTGGTCAAAGGTTTTGCACTGACCATTTGGGGAGAGAATCCCCATTTTATTGGCCCCATAGATATTCTCCTGAGATAGGATCAGGCTTACCCCACCGGCAACGGCCCAGTCACATTCCCCACTACGTATCGCTCTGACGGCCCTATTGATGGCTATCATACTACTGGAGCAGGCGGTATCTATGGCTTCACTCGGACCCGATAGGTTCAGCATATAGGATATCCTATTGGTTAGCATGGCATGGGAAGTGCCGGTTGCCATTTGCGCGACAAATTCCTCTTGCGTCCCCAGCATCATCTGATAGTCATTGAACTGTACTCCACAGAATACTCCCATGTGCTTATTTTCCATCGTCAAGGGATCGTAACCTCCATTTTCAATACTCTGCCAGACAATCTGCATGAACAGGCGATGCTGTGGGTCCATCACTTTGGCTTCCCTCGGGGACAGCTTGAAAAAGGGGGCATCGAAGGCCTCCACATCATCGATAAAAGCCAGCTTATCGGGAATATCATCAAATTTCTTTGTTGACCTACCCCATCGATGGCCCCAGACCTCCCGTTCCAATGAATGGCCCGCCTTGAGGTTTTCCCAAAAATCAATGAGATCGGCACTTTGGGGGAAAAGGCCACTCATACCGATAATAGCTATTTCATGCTCTTGCTGTGTGGGGGCAATCTTGACGGTCCGCTTTAAGCGGGGGCCGTTCTCAAAGGCTTTGGGCCTTGTCGCTGTCTTTTTCTCCGTTTTACCTGTCGCTATAGGGACTTCCGGAACAGCGGGCCTATCGTTCTTTTCTTCCAGAAGATAAGTGGCCACGGCACGACAGTCGGCGAAGGAGGTTAATTTTTCGATGGGTATATTCCTGAAGAATTTCCGGGACAGTAGCGTACTAAAGCGATGTATGGAAATCCGGTCCAGTTCAAATAGACCAAAACCACTACGAGGACCTACTTTTTGCTCCGCGATACCGCAGCTTTCTCTAAAAACGGCCATCACTTCGCTTTCTATCTCCTCAATACCCATCTCCCCATTGGATATGCCCTCACTTACGAGCGTAGGATCCATGACCAAATGTCCCTCGGACTGTTCATACAGGTAGTCCACCAGTGCACCTAGGGTATCATAGGTAAACAATAAAGAAGGTGCCACGGGCAATTGCAATAGCTTCTCCAGTGATGCGCTGATGTTCTTTATGATGATGGAATCAATACCGTACCTGCCAAAGTTCTCCTCCTTATCCAGTTTGTCGGCTTTGATACCGGAAGCCTCACTGAACAGGGCCTTGATTTTTTCTCCGAATTCAACAGGACTCACTGCCGATAGTTGCCCGACCTTTCTCCTCGTTTCTGATACCGGTATGGTTTCGGCCACTTTCAGGAAGTTGTGAAGGAATCTGTCCGTCCCCTTGATAATGAGCAGATCCTGAAGCCGAGGATCCTGTAGGACTTGGTCCAATAGCTCTAGGCCCTCACTGTTGGACAGGTACTCCATGCCCGTAGCTTCCAGGTAAAAAGCTTCTTTTTCAGCATCGATATGCATACCCCCTTCTTTCCATAGTGGCCATTTCAGTGAGACGGTTTGTTCTGCCTGCCTATAGGTAGTCAATAGGTCATCAGAACTCCCATTGGCATAGGCATAATCCAACTGGCCAAAGTCCCCCAACATGACCGAAGAAGAAGAGAAGTTGATCAATCGATGCGGAGATAGTGCCGGTATCCTTTCCAACAGGGTGCGCATGCCCCGTTCTTTTGGTTGAATGATGCGATTCATTTCATCCCAATCTTTCTCATGCAACAGGTGCTTGGACATCTTCCCTGCAAAGAAAAATACTGTATCTACTTCACCGTGTTCCCGAAGGATGGTACCGAGCGTCGTATCCACCTCATCCACCTTGGTGATATCACACTGGTAATAAATGGCTTGGGCATGGAGTGATCCGTATTCCCCCTGAGGTCTTCGGTTCAGTGCGATAACTTCCGACCCATGGGTCGATATCAAATGACCTATGACAAGCTGGGCCAAAGCACCTCCCCCACCGATGACCAGTACTTTTTCAGGTTTTGTGGTTTTGGTCATCCCGTCCGGGGAGGGGATGTACTTTTCCAATTGTAGGGTTTGGCGCTGCCCCGCCGTACCCAGCATCACTACCTTTTCTTTTCCCCAGGCCAGCTCATCTTCCATGACAGTCGATAGGGAAGTTCTATCCAGAGAGGTATATCGGAGCCATCGGACAGGTAAGCTGTTCCAATAGTTGCTCATTGACTGGAGAAGGCCCAGTACTTTCTGATTGGTATTTCCGGCACTTGCCCTTGACTCCAAAAGCAGAAATGAGCTTGTACTTTGGTTTTTGTACTCATGGCCGAACTTAGCGAAAAGATGCAGCAAACGGAGCAGTGCCTCCTCATTCTCATCTTGCTGCCAAGACAATATGACCCTATGTCCTACTTTCGAGAGTCCCAGTTTTTTCCACCAGTCAAATAATCTGTCCTGATGGTCCCAGTCCCCCAAGACCAACCGTTTTTCTCCCTCACTGTAGCTTTGCCCCTCCAATATCAATTCATAAGGCTCTGAATGATGAAAAACAGCTCCCATCGTTTCCCAACCGGGCGAAGTTTCGGTGATTTTCACGAAAAGGTCCACTCCGCTATCCTCGTGCAATGCCTTCTCTGACCTTAGCAAAGGTGTATCCTTCCAGAACCACTGATACGCATGGACAGTAGCGGGTCTTGATTCGTTGTGGTAACTATGGAGTTCATCCAACTGCAAAAGGGGTTCCGCTTGTTCATTGTATATGGTAGGATGTCCTTCTTTGAATGTAGTATAAAAAGCAGGCTCCAAGGCAGTGTTCAGGTAACCGCCCAATGCCTTTTGTGGCATGCCTTCCTCTGCCAACTGCTGCGCAAATGACTGATGCAATGAGACGATTGCCCTCTTCGGGCCTGTCGGTACTGCCACTGACTTCGTATTGGTCTCCCGAAGGACAGCTTCAAAATAGAGCTGATCCTCCAGACCCATTTCGTACATTCTATAATATAGCTGATTTTCAAAATGTTCCAGTTCCAGAAGGAGATCTCTTACATCATGCTGAGAGGCGACCGTTCCCCACTGTAAGGAAACGATTTCAAATGTGGAGACAAAGTAGTTCGACCGTAGGCACTCTTTCATAAGGTCCAAGCAATACCAAGGACCTTGGTCAAAAAGCTCCGATGGGTCATTGACAAGGTATATGGACTTGTTCCCTTCTTTTTTCACAAGTGTATAGGCACCTTCCACAGGCATCCCTAGCTGCCTTGGCCCAAGGTCGGAAATCTGCTCTACCCAATAGGGTTCTTTGAGCAATAACGTGGCAGGGATAGGAAAATAAGGGGGATGCACAGAAAACAGTTCGGTCCAGTCATGCTTAATGCCTTTTGACCAGTATTGCCGGACAGGTTCCCATTCTTCCTTGGTATACCGGAGCATGGCCAACAGTACCTGTTCGGCTTTTTTGTTCTTGACCTTATGCGCGGTATGTATACCTTCAAAATCGCGATGCTCCAATTGCTTCAAAAAAGACTTCAAACCGTCATAGCTATCCACTATGGCTGCGTAGCGATGAGCATAATGATCTGTGCAACACAATAGATTGTAGGACAATGCGTAGAGAAATTGCTTCTCCATGGCAAATTGATTCAAATGTTTATCACAATTTCTGGCCAAGAGGCGGGCATATTCCGAAACCCGTTCCGGATAGGTCACAGATACCGTTATCAAAACTGCCTCAGGCTCGGGAAGCGGGTCTATGCTCGACTCGGGAAGGTACTCCCCAATGATCACATGACCATTGCTCCCTCCCGCTCCGAAAGAACTGACCCCCGCTATCTTTCTTTTTTCCGCTGGCCAAGGTTGTGGGTTCTGTGGTATTTCTATGGAGTGCTTATCGAAACTGATTTCGGCATTGACTCCATCTTCGATGGGCAGTGGCGGTATGGTCCGGTGCATCATGGAAAGGAGTACCTTAGTGATACCGGCCACTCCGGCCGCTGATTCCAAATGGCCTATGTTTGATTTGATGGATCCCAGGTACAAAGTATCCTTGAGAGAAGGTCGTTCAAAAGCATTGACGATACCACGTACCTCGATGGGGTCACCCAGTGCGGTACCGGTACCATGGGCCTCTATATAGGATAGATCTTCCATATCCAATCCTGCATCCTTGAGAGCGGTACGTATAAGCTGGGTCTGTGCCTTGGGGTTGGGTACCGTGTAGCCATTGGTCTTGCCGCCATGATTGACTGCTGTACCCTCGATAATGCCATAAATATGGTCTTTGTCCTTGATGGCGTTTTCCAGCGGTTTGATCAAAATGGCCCCGACCCCTTCTCCGGGCAGGAAACCATCGGCTTTCTCCCCGAAGGTGTGGCATTTTCCCGTAGGGGAAAGCATGCCCATAGCACACATCCCTAAGTACTTTTGAGGATGGAGGTACAAGTTGACCCCGCCGGCTATGGCCATCTGACACTCTTTGTTGCGTAGACTCTGGCAGGCCATGTGCACTACCGTCAAGGAGGAAGAGCAAGCAGTATCTACCGAAATGCTCGGCCCGAAAAGGTCAAAGGTATAGGATACTCGGTTGGCTATGCTCCATGCCAGTGATCGGGGAAGTACGGGGTTTCCCTTGGATTGCTCTTCGACCCCGATGAGGTTGTAAGTAAAAGATGTAGCCCCCGCAAATACGCCCACATTGGGAATCTGCTCTCCCATGGAGGCCAAGCGATGGGCACTGTAACCCGATTCTTTCAAAAGCTTCCAGGAAGTTTCCAAAAAAAGACGTTCTTGAGGGTCTATCAAGCTTAGTTCTTTTGGACTGATATTAAAAAAAAGAGGGTCGAAACCTCGTACATCTTCCAAAAAGGCACCCCATTTCGAATACATTTTTCCTTCCTTGATCATGGCGGGATCGGGGTGGTAGTACCGATCGGCCTCCCAGCGGTCTTTGGGTATGGTTTGGGATACGCTGGTACCCTGTTTGATCAACTTCCAGAATTCATCCATTTCCTCTCCTTGGGGGTATTTCCCTGCCATGCCAACGATGGCCATGGCCGTATCCGGTGGGTTGTCCTGCTCTGTACCAAAACCTGCCCAAAGATCCTCTTCAAATATTTTGAGGTCAAGAGGGACTATTTTTTGAGACATTTCCATGGTACCCTTACTTGCCAAATCTTGTTGTTTGAAATAGGCAATCACCTGATTCGAATAGCGGTGGAGCAATAACTCCACAAACTCGTCAATGGTAGAGACTTCGAATAAAATGGTTTTGGGTATGCCTTCGAAGTAACTCTCCAAAGTATGATTGAACTTACTGATCATTATGGAATCGACCCCAAAGGCATCCAGTTTCTCAGAGGTATCAAAGTCTTCTTTGTCCAACCGTAACAGTGAGGTCAGTTCTTCGACCAGAAGAGTTTCAAGCCCTTCCTTCCAAGGAGTAGCGTCCGCACTTTCTTCTGTCCCCGGACGGGTATCCGATACTTGTAGCCGTAGGTCTTTTTCAATATAGTCCGTAATGATCTCGGTATGACCGAACAAGGGCATCACTTGTGTCAAGCCTTGATGGAACATTTTCCTGAAAGCCCGAAGGCCATCGGCGGTGGACAATGGCTTGATGCCACTGGTCTGCTCAATGATGTCCAGTTCATCCTGAGCGATGGTCATATCCCCATCGGTCCAGAAGGGCCAGTTGATACTTAAAAACTTCGTTTTCCCTTCTGGAGATTGCCTTCTGAATACCGCGTCCATATAAGCGTTTCCATAAGCATAGTCTGTTTGTCCCTCATTGCCGATGATGCCCGATATAGAAGAAAAAGCAACCACGAAATCAGGGACGAAATGGACCTGTAACCGCAACAGGGACCGAATGCCCACTACCTTTGGGGTCACCACCTTTGAAAAAGTATCCCAACTTTTTCTGACCAAGAAATCATCTTTGATAACCCCGGCGCTGTGTATGATCCCATCCAGCCTTCCGTATGTTTCATCGATATCCTTTATGAGTTTATCGACCTGATCTTCATGGGTAATGTCCGTAGGCCAATAGGTGACCTCCGCCCCCGTTATACTTTCCATCAAGTTGCTCTTATCGGGACTGAGCTGAGAACGACCGATCAGGATCAGCCGAACTCCATGCTGTTTTTCTGCCGCGAGGTACTTGGAAAATATCAGTCCCAGCCCTCCCAGTCCACCTGTAATCAAGTAGACTCCACTTTCTTTTATAATAGGACTCTGTGAAGCTTCTTCGATGAGTACCGGGGACACGCTGGTGGAGGTCCACACAGTATCGAAGTGCATCTTTGCTGGTTTTAGGGGAAATTCATAGTGATAAATGAGGTCTTCGATATCCTTGCCTTCGCCTACCACCAACACATTATTGACAATCCTTTGATTTTCTTTATATAAGGACTTCCCGAAAGCCCAAATCGCTTCAAGGGACTCTCTGGATGGATGCTCCGCCCTCACTAGCCAATTTACCTTGATTCCGGTATGAAGAAATATTTTCTCCGTAAGCAATTGGTTCAAATGAAAACAAAAGCTGATCAAAGTCATCGGAGGGTAATCATCGTGTATGTACACTGCAACGGTATGTTCCGAGCTACCTATCGGTAAATGCTCTTTGAGCCATTCCAAACGGAAGCTCCCTTCATTTTCCGATAGTGTCAGTAAATGTTCCGTACCCTTGTGAAAGGACTCTTTATGATCAGTGAGAATGGTTATGTCTTCTGGGTCTTGTGGCTTCTTTTCCGGACCCTGGTATTGTATTTCCTGAGTGGAATAATAACCTATGCCTTCCATGGTATTTTCTGTTTTGCTAAAATTGTGATATCAATGCGGGCCAAGAGCAGTTCTAAACTGTATCTCTTTTGTTTTCACTTGGGTGAAATTGATTTTTAACCCGAATCATTTGTTCAGTTCAAATTATATTGATTTCTATCGGTGTTCATGAACCTGTGGTCTGTTCCCTTCCTTTAGCTTTAAAAGCTTCAAATCAGTAAAATATGGGTGTTCTTTGCACTGACCGTAACGATGCTACGCTGAATCCGATAAAACACCCTGCTGTATTGCTTTTTAAACCCTCATAACTAAGTTCTAATACATCATCCGGGTTATACAAACTTAGCTTTTAAATATCGCCTATCTTCCTGTTCATTTAGTTCACTATTGTGTTTGATTCCAGTGGTGTTCATGAACCTTCGGTTTTGCTTCACTCTGCGTTGACAATCCTCGCGATAGCGCTGCTATCCCTGCGGTTATCGCCTTGATTGAAACCAAAATGACCCGCGCAATCTTATACGACATTTAAAACCCAAATTTGTATTAAACCCAAGATTCATTGCTTTCCCAACCCTCATGATGAAGTTCCAAGGCATAATCTGGGTTTAGCGGTCATATGAAATCCGCAGGTATTCCGAATTCGGTTTGCCATGGTATCGTATTTTCGCTGACACCTATGAGGTGGTCGCCAACCCTAAACAAACTCAGCGTTGGCGGTACCGCGCACATGGTCCAGTATCGGCCTTCTTGTTTGACCCGAATCATGCTTTGGCTTTTTTGCAATACTGCCTTCAGGTTATACCCAAACGCAATTGTTTTGGGACAGATCGAAGATCATTGCGAAAGCACTGTTCCGCTTGGAACGACCCTAATGACCAATCCACTAATGAAATTTTACCAATGCAGGATTTTCCCCTTTTTGCCGGACCTCGGATTTCCCATTTCACTTTTTCTTGAGTATAAACCCCTCGTGACGATTCCAGTACATGCGAGAGGCCTACTCCCAAGCCATCGGTACGCCGTTCCCTATGGATCCTTTTCCATTAGTTGACAGGCACCAGCTCATCAACCTGATATTGTAGGGCCACAACGAAGTTTTTGATAGAGGCGAGTATCCGTTGGTTTTTGTCCAGCAGGTAGAGGTTCAGATTTTGAGATGTATCAAAATCATTGCCCTCGTTTCTACACAGTATTTTGTCCACCTCGTATAGCTGTGATGACATGTGGAACTCCCCAATGCTCACGGGCAAATGGGCCAGGGTGTTTCTATCTTCCATAAGCAGTGCTCTGAGCAGCAGGGTCTGCTTTATGGCTTCCCATAGGTAAAACATCCTTCGACTATCCTGTAAGACCCCATCCTTTAGCTTCACGGTAAAGGTGCCACTATCCTCCATCTGATAAGCCGCGAGCTTGGATTCATGGTCCAAGTCCATGGCTGCCCATACCGCTTCGCCAACGTTTTCGAAAACAGCGCTTGAAGGCAATACATTGCCATGTCGGGCCCACCGATCATCGTCCATCGATCGATAGGCAGACTTCAGATTAGGTATTGCCAAACTACTGTCATGAGTTTTCAATGAACAAGAAATGGCAGAAGAATTCCGATCCAGAATACACTGTATCTTCAGTGGAAATCCGAAGGTCTCCAGAATACTGGGTTTGGCGCATTTCAAGTGGGAAAGGCAATGGTGTTTTTGCGGAGCTGTGTACCTTATGGCCTCTATGGCCCATGGCAGAAAGGCCCAGCCCGTCAACAATGGGTAGTTATCCATATGGTATTGCCACCAAAAATCATCCTGAGACCCGATATTTTTCACTAGAGTAGTGTACCTCGGATTACTTTCATGACCATCGAACAATGGCTCACCTCTATTGGTCTGTTTCGTATCGGGCGCAGTTTGGACAGGGTTATTGGCTATCCAGTACCTTTTACCCATGAATCTATATTCGGGCAGTGATATTTTCAATGGTCTATGCTTATGCCCGTAGGGAATTTCCCAATCTATGGGTGCACCTTCTAACCAAGCCTCCATCAGGCTATGCCATTGCTTATCACGAAACCAAGAAGATTGCTGTTCCGGCGATACTTCCACGGTCGTTTCTTGATGGTTCAGGCCCGGACGCTCAGGGACAAACAGGGCCAGCTGCTCTTTCAGTTCTTTCCAACTCGATGCTTTGAAGATGGCCCTTTGTTCGAAGGTATCCCTCCCCGTTTGTAATGTATAGGCCGCGCTTTCCAGTAGTGACCATTCTTCCCTTGACTTTATCAATAGGTAGGACTCCATATACCGGACAAACATGTTCAGTTCCTGCTCAAGGTCTCCTTTTTTCTTAACGGAAAAAGGAAACAACAACATTTTCGGTTCGCTATCTATTGTTGGTCGTGGATGATCTTGGATCAGTACGTGGGCGTTGGACCCTCCCGCACCAAATGCACTCACCGCAGCCAAGCGTTTTCCCGATCTTTGCTCCCAAGGTTTGATTTCCTGTTGTACAAAGAAAGGAGTGTCCTCAAAAGAAATGTTGGGATTGACCTGTGAGGCGTGCAAAGAAGGTACTAGTTTTTCAAAACGAAGCTGTAATAGTACCTTGGTCAAAGCGGCAATCCCTGCTGCTGATTCCAAATGCCCGATATTAGACTTGACCGACCCGATAGGACAGGAGAAATCCTCAGTGACCGTGCTTCCGACGGAGGAGCAAAGCCCGGATATCTCAATAGGGTCTCCAAGGCTGGTCCCGGTACCGTGTGTTTCGATGTAGCTCAGATCAGTGGCATCGATATTGGCTCTTTTCAGGTTATCCAAAATGAGTTTTGACTGTTTGACGGGATTGGGAACGGTAAAGCCGTTGGTCTTTCCTCCATGGTTGAGATGTGTGCTTTTGATGACTCCCCAGATGTTGTCACCTGCGGCTACTGCTGCTCCCAGGGGTTTTAACAATACGGCACCGACACCTTCTCCGGGGACATAGCCCGTACCTCCCTGGCCGAAGCTCCTACATTTTCCATCTTCTGCCAAAAAACCGGAATTGGCCAAGTAGGTATGCTTATAGGGATGCGAGTTCAGATTGACCCCGCCCGCCAAAGCCATGGAGCACTCACCGTTCATCAGACTCTGACAGGCCAAGTGAAGGCTTGTAATCGAAGAGGAGCACATTGTGTCCACGGCCATACTAGGGCCGTTAAGATTGAAGAAATAAGAAACCCTGTTCGCAATGGCCGAATAAGAGGAGTGAGCTACCTCAAATGTCCCCCTTTCAAAAGCTTGGGCCGCATGCAATTGATACAGACCATACATATTCCCTACGAATACGCCTATATCTTTCCCGTTCAACTGTTGCTGGGTGTAGCCCCCATCCCTAAATGTGTTATAGGCCACTTGCAAAAACAATCGTTCTTGAGGGTCCATCGTCTCGGCTTCCGCTGGAGATATATTGAAGAACAATGGGTCGAAGTGATCATAGTCATCGATAAATGCTCCATACCTTAGTTGTCCTTCTTTGACAGTTGGGTTACTGGGCCGAGGCTGCTCTCCTATACTCCATCTATCTTTTGGTACTTCTGAAGTACAGTCTTTCGCCTGCATCAGGTTTTCCCATAGCTCGTAGATATTTTTTGCCATCGGATACTTGCCGGCCAGGCCGATGACAGCGATATCACCACTGCTGTTCGTTGGCTTTCCATGCTCAGAAAAGCGTGATGAAGACTTGGCACGGTTTTTCTCCAGGAGTGGTGATGAAGGTAGGGCCATGGAGTCTTCCACCGCCGGTGATGGTCTGAAAAATTCCACTTTTTTCTTCACCAAATAAGCGGCAAGGCTCTTTACCGACTGGTGTTCGAAAAAGAGCGTTTTGGGCAGTTTCCCGAAATCTTTGGCCAACAGCTGGTTCAGATTGGTAATGACGATGGAGTCGATATCCAAGGTGTCGAAAGTTGTACCGGCATGGAGCTTGACCCTTGTGGCAATGTTTTTCTTGAACAGGTCCAACAGGTAATCTTCGGCCATTTGGTTCAATGAGCCATCATTGGGCAGGGCTTTTCCATTGACTTTGTCTACTGTGGTATAGGTGGCATTTTCAAATTGCCCCAACTTCTCCCGAAACCCGGGCAGGCCCTTTACAACAAGGATATTGGACATCTCTTGCGATGCTACCGCCAGTAGGTTGTCCAATGCCCGTAGTCCCTCACTTTGCTCTAGAGGCAATATTCCCAGTGTTTCTTTGCTCCATTCCTTGCCCTGGTCTGTCAGCTTCATGCCGCCCTCTTCCCAAAAAGGCCAGTTGATGGAAATATAGACCGTCGTATCGCCCCGTTCTTTGGACTGTTGGTTCAGTGTCCCCGCATAGGCATCCAGATACCTATTGGCCAGTGCATAATCCGTCTGGCCTACATTTCCCAAGGCTCCGACTACCGATGAAAAGAAGACGAGGTATTTTAGATTCTCTGTGACCATTATCTCTTCCAGTGCCCTAGCTCCTTCCACTTTGCCCGCCAGCACTTGATCAAAATCTTCTTGGGTCTTCTTGGCCAGTAGACTGTCTTTGATTACCCCTGCCGCGTGAAAAATACAGGTGGGCATCATGTTTTCATTTTCCAATTGCTTTTTTAGCGACTTCAGCGCTGTCCTGTCGGTCACATCGCAGGAGAAGTAGTGGATATTAGGTTGATCAAAACTGACCTGCGCTCGGCTTTTTCTTCCTATCAGGATTACCCTTAGGCCCAAGTGGCTATAATGAAGGGCCATGATATGTCCCAGACCACCGCTACCACCCGTAATCAATACTACATCCTTATCGGAAAGCAATGGACATACTTTTGAGGCTTCGTTCATTTCCATGGTCTGTAGCTTGCGTACCTGCCACGCTCCCTGTCGTTGCCGGAGTAGAAACGGTTGCTTGTCCCTTGAGGCCAGAAGGCCGGAAGGCGAGAATACTTCCTCTTCCCTATCAATGACCTGCATTAGAAAAGAGGGGTCTTCACGGTACAGGGACATTCCAAACCCGGAAAGTGCTGTCAGCATTTCCGAGTTTTGTTGCCGGCCGCCGATGAGCAACAGCCGTACTTTAGTCTCTCCTGTCTTCTTTTTCTTGATGAATTGGGCCAAGGACAATATTTCCCTGTACAGATACATGTGTTTTTCAATAGCATCGATATCCCAAAACACGGCTATCTCTCCCGACATAGGTAAGGAAACCCCTGTCTTGAATGCTGTCGAACAGCTCCAGTGCCTGGCCCTTTGGCTGATGTCAGTAGAAACGAACCCTTTCCTGCCCGGTCTTGATATCAGGTGCATTTCCCTATCGGCAAGAACTTTACGGCCATCTTCCTGAACTGTAAAAGGAACATACTCCTCGGTCAAATAGGCAATTTCACTATGATTTTCGGGTACCTGGGATTTTTTCAGTTCAAACCCTTCCAGTTCGAGGATAAGTCTTTTGTCATCGTCGATGACCTGAATATCAAAAACGAGCTCATGGGCTGTTTTTTGTACCGATACATCAAAGTCCCCTCTCAGTGGGGCATGCACCTGTATTTTTTTTATCCGATGTGGTAGAAGTCTGCTCTTGGCCTCCCTGTCCTCGGGCAATAGGGCCAGGCAACATTGGAATGCAGCATCCAAAGCCTGCGGTGGGACTATTTGCTGACTTTCTTTATCTTTCTGTGCAGATTTCACCCGCCCCACAACAAGTAAGCCATCCGTTTTCAATTGGTAGATACTTTTGAAATGATGCCCGTACTGAAGGCCCAGCTGTAAGAAACCCTCGTAAACTTCGTCTTGGTCCATGACCTTGGGAGTTTCGGAGAATTTATCATCTCCGACCTTCCCAAGGGGAACTTCGGAAGCAGCTTCTATCTCGATATGACCCTGTGCCAGGTCTTGGAACTGATCGCGAATGAAGAAGTCAATACGTTGTCCTTTAGGTATGAGAGTGGTTTCCAGTTCGGTCTCAGTATTGGCCAGGCACAGACCCATCAATTCCAAATTACTGATTTGATAACAGCCCTTCTCCCCTGTGGCCAGTTCGGCAGCTTCGATGGCCATTTCCACATAGTAGGCTCCCGGTACCACTAAATGCCCTGAAATTTGATGACCCGCGATTTCGGGAGCACTGGAGTCAACATGGGTGAGGAATTTTTGAAAATAGAAATCAGAGGTATTTTTATGGATCAGCGGGGCAATATTGTCATAGGAGCGTGTCGTAGCTGCATGGGTCGGACCTTGGGGTTGTACCTTATTTTCAATCCAGAGATACTGCTTTTCAAAAGGATAAGTGGGAAGGCTCATTTTTCCGGGAAGGCGTTCATAGAGCTTTTTCCAGTTGATTTCCTGGTTTTGGCACCACAGTATGGCCAATTTGTCGAGTTGCTTTTGGACCATGACCTTATTGAGGAACTCTTGGCCCAGTCCGTCCTCGAAAAAGTTGAGAAAGGAGGTCTCTTTTGAAATCGCTTCTGTATTTCCAAAATAAATGCCATCACTCTTTTTTTCTTTCAGAGCGAAACCCAGTTGCTCCGAAAGCAATGCTGAGCTATCATGAACAATGGCCAAGCGATACGCATGATGCGCTCTGCCCAACTGTAGGGTATAGGCCATGCACTCTAGGTCCAGATCCGCTGGGGCATTATCCAGAAAAAGTTTAAAATCCCGTATGTAGTGTGACAATGCTGCCTTGGACTTGGCAGATAGCAGAAACAAATAGGCCTGTCCCACCTCCTTTTCGGTTGTTGGTATTGAGGGGCTTTCCCTTAAAATGACATGACCATTGGCACCACCAAAGCCAAAGGAGCTGACCCCTGCCGTTCTGGGAACGCTACGCCCATTGATAATAGGCGGCTCCCAGTCGTAATGGTCATCCGCTATTTTCAAAGGTGTCCCCTTAAGGTCGATCAGCTCATTTGGACTCCGGAAATTGGCCAGTTTTGGTATTTTTTTGTTTTGAAAGGAGAGTATGGTTTTAATGATTCCCGCTATACCTGCCGCAGCTTCCAAATGGCCAATATTGGTCTTGACAGAACCGATATAGCATAGATTTGAAACTGAGTGGTTCTCGTCGGTCCCGGATAAAAGTGCTTTTTTGAGCCCATTGATTTCTATGGGGTCTCCGAGGCTGGTACCCGTGCCATGTGCTTCGATATAGGAAATCTCCTCTGCGCTGATTCCCGCATTCTTCAGCGCTGTTTTGATCAGTTCGGATTGTGCCTTGGGATTGGGTGCGGTAAGCGAGGCTGCTTTGCCTCCATGATTGGTGGCCAAGCCCAAAACCTGAGCATGAATATTATCATGGTCCTGTGCTGCTTTTACCATGGGTTTTATCACAATAGCACCACAGCCCTCTCCCCTAACATAACCGTTGGCCCTGGCATCAAAGGTCTTACAGGCTCCGTCGGGGGAGAGCATCCCTGCTTGGTAAAAATTTTCAAAGTGGTTCGCTGTCACCAGCACATTGGCACCTGCCACGATAGCCATGTCACAGTCTCCCCTTTCCATAGCGGACAGGGCATGACCCAAGGCATACAATGAACTGGAACAGGCCGTATCGACGGTCTCACTGGGACCATTGAAGTCAAACAGATAGGATATCCTATTGGCCAGTATGGAGTGTGCGATACCCGTACCCATGTATACATCACCGGCCACGCCGTAATTTACCCCGAGCACATGGTAGTCCCATGTGGATGCCCCTACAAAGACGCCCACGCGTTGGCCTCGGAGGTCTTCCCTGGTATATCCGGCATCTTCTATGGCTGCATGGACCACTTGGAGCGTCATTCTTTGTTGTGGATCCATGAAAGAGGCTTCTCTTTCGGAGATACCAAAAAAGCCAGCGTCGAAATGACCGATTCCATCAATGAAATTTCCCCTGTACTGTTCCAGTTCCTTTGAATCATGAGTGGCAGAGGCAAAAAGAGAAGTCCTATCTTTTGGAAAGGCAGTGGAGCAATTGTCTCCGTTCATCATCAAACCCCAAAAATCCTGCATGTTTCCCGCCCCAGGAAACAACCCCGCCATTCCGATGATGGCATGGGTACTTTCCTCCGGATTTTGAGGTTTTTCTTTGGGAAGTAAGCGGTTTTTGGAAACTTTCGGTTCCATATTGGGACTAATGGATCGTGGCTTTGTCCAGTTCCGTTCCTTTGCTATAGGTTCAAAATTATCGTAATAGGTCTGGTATAGATGATCGGAGAGTGCTTGTAATGATGGAAACTCAAACAGCACCGTGGCATCGATTTCTATTTGAGTACCTTGTTTCAACAAGTCGGCTACGGCAACGAGATCCATAGAATCCAAATACTCGAAAAGCCCCGCTCCATCTTCGATATCGGTACATTCTTCATTTACTTTTCCGATAAGTTCCACGAGGTATTTTTTCACCTGTTCACCCGTATAGTGCAGTGGTTCATTTTCGTTTTCCTCATTCCCGTTAGCCCTTTGTACAGTGATGATTTCACTTTCGCTTTTTCCATGGAGCATAAACCCCTCGTAAGAATAGGGCAAGAACTTGTAATCGCTCAGGTTTTCTTCAGGGCCGACCAGCTCTATGGGTCCCAGTTTTTTATGCATACTGTAGCCCTTAGCATGGGCCTGTAGTATTTTTTTCATGAAACTTGGCAGTTCCTCTTCTTTCAGCTGGCGGTTTTTATTGAATACATAGTCCCTGTCGGGCTGTATAAAGGCCAAGGGCAATTCTCCTTTATCCGATGTCATATGAGGGAAAACTTTGATGCACCGGACTTCGGGCAATGCACCATAGATACTTTCAAGCTCTGAAGGGTATATGTTTTTCCCTCCGTTGGTCACTATGATGTTTTTCTTCCTTCCTGTCAAAGTGAGGAACCCATCCTCGTCCAACCTTCCGAAATCACCTGTCCTGAACCAACCATCGATGTATTTTTCCCGATTGAGATTTTGATTGTTATAATAACCTTTTGAAATACGGGGCCCTTTGAGCCATATCTCTCCGGTCCCCCTTTCATCGGGTTCATCGATTCGTATCTCCATACGGGCCAGTACCTTCCCGGAACTTCCATAACGATTTCGATCCAGCGAGCAGCAACTTACACTGGGAGCGCTCTCCGTCAACCCATAACCTTGCAGTACTTCATGTCCTAGCTTCAGCATATCATCGATGGAGGATCGTCTGATAGGACCGCCTCCCGTCATAAAAAACTTGACAGAATCACAATTGACCTCATTCTTCTTCAGTACATTTTGAAAATTTTCTAAAATAATAGGCACCGTTATTACATAAGTGATCTTATGTCTGTTGATGTTCTTAATAAGATGGTTTATATTAGTACGAGTGGAAAGGACTACCGGTATCCCAAAATTCAATGAAACAAAACAGAAAATCGTAGGATATACATGGTGAAGTGGTATGGGGACCAACCACTTATCATCCTCTTCCAGGTACTTGCCCATGTCATGAATACCCTCCCCGGTATCGATGATATTATACGTGATGTTCCGATGCGATAGCTGGACAAATATGTCATTTTCCATTTTTACCAAAGCTGCCAAACTTTCTCCCTTTGGTTTTCTCTTCGATAACAGAGCATACGCTATCTCCTCATCGTACAGGTCATGTAAGCTTGATTGTCCTTCTCCAAGCGGCCTGTCATTCTTTTGATCGAACACAATTTTAGAAATGGACTTGCTGGCAGGGATAGTATCAAAATAGGAAATAATGGACTCCGAACAAAAGATAAACTTAATGTCCAGATGGCCTAAGGTTTGTTTTATATCTTCCTCCTTGAATGCGATGTCCATCGGTACGATGACACCGCCGACATAGGTCACGGCCAAATAAATAACAGGCCAATCAATACAGTTGTTTCCAAAAAGAAGTACTTGATCGCTAGGTCGGAGACCCTTCTTCAATAAAGAGGAGGCAAGGGTCTGTACTTGTTGTTTAACCTCCGAAAAGGTATAACTGCTATTGTTCTCACAAGTATAAAGAGCAATTTTATCAGGGGTCTTTTTGTCGAGGTTATCGACAAAGCTCCGTAAGCTACTCGACTTATCATTTATCAAAGAACACATAAGGTTTTTTTTTGGTACCATTTTTTTATTGGTATTTAGAGATAAGACTAATTGATCGTATACGGATAAGGTTGAAATGGCTTTTTATGGTTTTTTACTGCTATTTTTTATTTAAATTTAAACTATAGTTATCAATTTGATTACATAGCCGGCCAACAGGCAAAATTTTCAGCAACGACAATGCTATGTTGATTGCTCTGTTCAGTTTTGCTTCCTCTTTAGGAAGGGTTTTGGTACATGATTGTAGTTACTATTATTCATGATTAAGTTACAAGTTATTTAATTAATTTTACATTATATTTTTTACTATAATATTTACAAATAATTTATATATTAAATAAATACTTTGATAAATTATATTTTTACACAAACACTATTTCTCCCTGTAATCCTTAAAGAATTACCCAATTGGACCATCGAATCGGCCAAGATATTTTCCTAAAGGCAAAAGCCATTGCCTCCTACACAAAGTACCAAGTGCATTGACAACCTCTTCTAGGTCCGAAGCATTCATTTAGCTCGTTATGCTATACCGAATCCAAAAAACCCGCTGATACATTGCATTTTAAGCCTATATCACAGGACTCCAATGCATGATCCGGGTTAAACCCGGATCATGCATTGGCCCTTCTATTGCAGCCTTAAATAGCTGCTGATCAGTAAAGTGAATGCGTTTTTCGAATTCAACGTAGCGGTGCTACGAAGGATCCGATAAAACACCCTGATGTATTGCTTTTTAAACCCTCATAACTAAGCTCTAATGCATCATCCGGGTTAAATCTAAAGTAATCAATAGCCTTCCTATTCCGAACCTGAATTGCTTCAAGGTCAGCGATTTTACGCTGCGTAGGTTTTACACCTTGAATTATATACCCTACAATTAAGCCTCCTCTCCCAAACCACTGATTTTAGCGCAATTATGCCCTCATCACGAAATCCTATCGATCATTTTCGGATAAATTAAAACCCAAGTTCCATTCTTTTTGTATTGAAAATTCTTCTTCAAAATGAATATTCTATCTGTAGCCGAACCCTATCGTTGTTGGTATACTGTCCAAAAAAGGTTTCGGCCCTTCCATCGATAAAGGTGGAAGAAAGGGTTATCCCCAGTCCTTCTTCAGGTTTCCAATTGAATTCGCCTTCGATCAGACTATCCTTATTGGTACTGTAAACGCCCCGCAAGGACATGGATTTATCTACGCCCAAGGCAAGTTTGGCATCAAGTATGACCGACTCCCTGAGGTAGTGTAATATTGAATTTGCAGGAGGATCATACCCTCCTTTGGTGATTTCATGGTGCCATTGGAAGATCAATTGTAAGTTGTTCTCTCCTACGATATTGGCCATGGTCTTATCCAGACCGATGATGTACTGGAAATAGGGATCATCCAAGTTACCTTTTGCGATTTCTTGCCCGTCATAGGCAAAATTGGAAAAGTAAGCCCCTTCTCCCCTCAATCCGACCGAACCCAGTGCTGTGGCAAATTCAAAACTGAGCATATCCCATCCGTGATAATAGGGGGTAACGGAAAGCAAAAGGGTATCCCTACCGATTTTTCGGCTATCGATATGGTTCCAAGCAATCCTGTTCATCCCATGATAGTATCCGATCGCCAAATCCCAGCCTTTCCATTGATACTCCACTTTCAGCGCATACTGCATCTTGTCCATTCTACTCTCCGGCAGTCTGCTCTCCATATATTGGAATTTCTGATGGATGAGCCTGTTGGTCTCCGGGTCATAGGTCATAGGAGCTCCCGGCACTGTCCAACGTGAAGCTGGATCGGGCAAGAAGTGGAGCATGGGGTCGGGGAACACGTGGGCGCTTATTTTAACGTCATTGAGGTAAAGTTTGGCTCCAAGATTGAGTATACCCATATCCTCGATATCAATAAAATCCGAATAGTCCTTTGGAGACAAGAAATCCACTACATTAAAGGCATCCGCAGTAGCCCATTTTACAATAGATTTCCCCGCCCTGATATCAAAATATTTGGTGGTATATTCCAAATATGCTTCCCTGACCAAAAACCATGACCTGGAAGGGTCCGCGGCATCCCCTCGGTACTCGGCATCCACGAGGTAGCGGACATGCTCTGCCTTGGAGGGTTTCAGCCTGAATTGGGCCTTGACCTGGTTTCGCTCATTGATGCTGCCTTCCTCCTCCTCGAAGTAAGCAAAATAGTCTATGCCTACCTTACCGTTGATTTCGATTTTGGATAAGGTAGACTGTCCCCATAGGTAGGTGTTCGACCCTATGAGCAATAAACATAGCAGGGAAACATAGCACTTCATATTAGAATGATTCTTCCAGATGGCGTTTTGAAAAAACCTCTTTATCGATACCTTGGTCGAATACATAGCTATCAAATGATAGTATCGTTTTATGGTCAGTGGACAGGTTGACCATTTCTGATTTCATGAATCTGTATTTTTCCGAGCCATCGATTTTTTTCATATCGGAACTGGTCAGTTTCTTGGTAAGTGTTCCATTTTTATCGTAGTAGTTGATGAGAGGAATGAGGTAGGTGTCCTTCCTTACCCATAGCTCTCTGTGCTTATAGGAACTTGTTTTGGCCTTTTCACCTTTGGCTACAGCTTTGATTTTGTAACATTCAATGCCATTGAACTTATCTTCTCCCAGTAACTCATAGTTATAATCGTCCAGATCCTCTCCGTCCAGGTCTTCGTAGTAATAATCCGAACCCATAAAATTATCACCATCATTGCTGGAAGAAATTCTCCTCGACCGCTTTAAGGCAGGAAGAAATAGCCAGCGGTCATCTTCCCTGTCCGCGTATTCAATGGATACAAAGCCGGTGCCTTTTACATCTGCGGGGGTCTTAAACTGGATAAGTGTGGAGTTATTGTCCAATTCGTCCGTTTTTCTGGTCCACTTCATGGACCGTACTCTCTCTTTTCCTTTTTTGTTGACCAGGGTCATTTTGATGTTGACAAACTGATCATCGGAGTCTTCCTGTATTTTATGCTTTTCAATGATGGATTTTCCGTCATTTTTTTGTGCCTTGGCCGAAAATACGATCAAGGTCAATAGTGTAAGTAAGATGGATAGGTGTTTGGTGCGCATGATTAATTGTTTAAAGTACTTAACAGTTCTTTTTCTTCTTTAATATTTACTGGATGGCTACTAGGGGTGACCGCTACGGTTTTATCACGGTGAAAGTAAGACAGTAGCACGGGAAACAACATGATAGAACTCATACTTACCGTAACCATGGTCAGGCATACCAGCCAACCGAAGTTTTGAAGTGCGAGAAAACCGGAAAAGATATATACACAGAAGCCCAATATATTTGAAAGAACATCATATATAATCGGCTTCCCTACTCCCAGAACAGTGGATTCTATGGTTGCTTCGAAAGAGCCTCCTTTCTTCAGTTCTTCCTTGAAACGAGCGAGGTAATGGACCGCAAAATCAATTCCTATACCTACACAGATGGCGGTAATGATGGCAGTGCCCATTTCTAGTCTCACCCCAAAAAAGCCCATTATACCAAAAGTCGATACTATGGAAACGATCAGCGGTACCACACTGAACAGGCCGTGGACCAGGGACCTGAACAGGAATACGCACAGTACCAACACGATGACTATGGCAAGAACGATGTTATAGATTTTTCCAGTGATGATGTACCTGATCTGTGCTAGCCAGTACATGGCTTCACCTCCGAATTCGACTTTGGCGATACCGGGAAAGAGTGCTGCGGATTTTGCCTGTAATGCTTCGTATAACATCAGATGCTCATCTTGTTTAGAGGTTTTCAGCATGATCCTGACTTTTCCCCTCTGATAATCATAGTCTACCAGAGAGCTGAAATCTCCCGGGTCGGCACCCATTTCATACAAGAACAGGTAATTGGCCACTAAGGCACGGCTATCCGGTATAACCTCCAGCGCGGGGTCGCCCCCTTGTATTTCCCGATGGATACGTTTGATAATATCCGCAAAGGAGGAGGTATACCCGACAAAACTAAAAGTCTGTGCGAACTTTTGTATCTCATCCATTTTCTTGAGTACTTCCGGGTTCTTGATGCCGCCCTCTTCCTGTGTGTCGATCATCAGGTCAATATACCTTACTCCTCCCAGTCTTTCGTTCATTTTCGTGAAAGCCATTCTTAAAGGGTGCCCTTTAGGGAAATCTTGAATAAAATCACTCCCGATATTGATTTTGGATATCCCCCACAGGGATAGCAATAGTACCAATGCATAGGCTCCTATGACAGTTCCTCTATGGCGCAGTGCTGTTTTGCTGATATTCAACAGTGTACGATCAAGCCATGTAACAGCGTCCTGCTGCTTCTTTCTGTTTTTTGGTGCTTTTGTGAGCGCCAGTACCGCTGGCAGAAAGACGAGTGTAATCAAAACCGTGACTGCTACGCCCATAGCGCATATGATACCGAACTCCATGATGGACAGTACCTTGAAGATAACCAAAGTACCCGTCCCCAATGCGGAGGTGACCCCGGTCACCAAGATAGCTTTACCTACTTTATTGATGGCCCTGCCCACGATTTCCTTTTTGCTGCCACCATGTAGACCTTCATGGTAATAGCTGTGCATCATATGAATACCATAGGAACTGGCGATGGCAATCATCAATATCGGAAAAGTGGAAGAAACCACGGTAATCGGTAAATTGAGATGTCCCATCGCACCCAAGGTCAACAGTATGGACAGGATTACCAATAAGGTGGTCAGCAGTACACCTTTCATTCTTCTAAAAGAGATAATAAAACCCAAGATGGTCATTAGTAATGCCAAAGGCATCAATAACATGATATCACCTTCTATACCCTTATCTATTTCCTCATTTTGAATCGGTTCTCCGGCCAAGTAGAACCGGGTATCCTCGGCGGTATACTTGGAGGTGATTTCTTTTACTTCCCTGTAGACCTCCGATTGGTCATAACCTTCTTCCAACGTTGCTGTGATCATCGTGAATTTTGCCGCTTCATCTATCAAGCGCCCCTTGATTAGGTTGTTGGAGTCGATCCTTTGTTTCAGAGCTTCCTCATCCGCTTTGGTCAGGGGCATCTCTTTTATCAGGTCGCCGACTTCCAGTCCACTGTCATCACCTGCGATATCGGTGATGGTAGTCAAGCTGGTAATTTCATCGCCCAGTACTCCTTTGATGGTTTTCAGGTCTTCGGAGATACTGGCCACTTTCTCTAGAGAGTGGGGCGATAGTACATTATCACTCTCCATACCTATAGCAATGATATCCTTCTTATCGAAGATGGCTTTGATCTGATTATTGGTAGCTACAATGGGGTCATCCTCGGGAAGTTCGGAGTCGTAATTATTACGAGTGGTCAGTGAACCCAATCCCATGACCAGATAGGTGGCAATACCGACAAACAGTAGTATGAATAGCCATGGCTTATTCGTAATCAAGGTCGAAAAAGATTTCATTTCTTTAGTTTTTAGGATTTTCTTTTAGTCTTTATTCCACTATAATGAAACTGTTTTACGCTTTTTGGCCCATGAAGTGTCCTCATGTGTTCCCGTTCACTATCGATACATTTGATTCTTCTCCAAAAAGGAAATCAAAATCAATCAAGTGCCAAAAGCCAGTTCATTTGGTTTACTCTTATTTGTTGATCATTAGTGCTTACCTTATCTTCGATCAAAACGACATCTTCGATAAGGTTTCTCGTCTCTTAATGTTTGGGAATTCATGCTTGTATTCGAATATCCGAGCAGAATCCAAGCTATACCCGTGTGAGACTGTTTCTTTATGCTCTACACGTGTGATATTAGCATTATACTTAATTACCATCAACATTAAATAATGCAATAATTAATTTTATTATTACAATTTTAAATTGAACATGACTTTACCCTTTAGATGCAGGCATCTTTTGATAAATTGTCTATAATGTCACTTTTGGTTTCGAGCCAATTACAGCTCATTACTTTAATGAGTTTCAATTCAGCACAGCAGTACTACACTGAATCCAAGAGAACTCAAGATTTATGGTTCTTGAACCCGCATCATGCATTAGCCTTTCTATTGCGGCCTTGAATAGCTGCAGATCGGTAAAGTGAATGCGTTTTTCGAATTCACCGTAGCGGTGCTGCGCTGAATCCGATAAAACACCCTGATGTGTTGCTTTTTAATCCCTCATAACCAAGCTCTGATACATCATCCAGGCTGAACCCTCATCACAATGTTCAAATCATAGGTTCGTCACCTTAATAGTCAATTAAGCCTCCTCACCTAAATCGCTTATCTTATTATACTTTATGCCCTCGTCACAAAAACCTGTTGATCAATTTGGGTTGAGATCAATCGATACAATGAGTCATCGCACTCACGTTTGCCCGTGCTTTGATTGATTTTCAAAGGAATCAATCAACTCGCATTGCCGGATTCTTTATTTCAGTTGTTGTCCCAGTAGTGTTACTTTCTCCAACTGTTGCTTTCTAAACTCGTCCGTGGAGTGCTTTATGGGACTGATATAAGTAACTTTTACGGGTTTTATCCCGCAAAACTCCAGAGTACCTTTTTTGAGTTGATTGATTGAAGGGCTTTTCATGAACCAGTAGTCATACCACCTTGGCGTATCGGAAGTGACAATTATCCTAGCACTCCTTCCTTTCAATAGCTTTTCGGGCAGTTTACCCTTCTTACTCGACCTGAAGGCAAAGTCCGGGAGAAATACTCTGTCGATGAAGCCCTTCATAATGGCCGGGTGGCCGTACCACCACATAGGATAGACCCAGACAATATGTTCGGCTTCCTTGATTTTCTCACTTGCTTCGAGCAGGTCCGGTTCCAATGTTGTTCTTTCAGTATAACCATGTTGTAGGTTCGGATTAAAATCAAGTTCACCAATATTGATTTCAGATATACTCGCATTGCTACTATTGGCACCACTTTTATAGGATGCTGCCAAAGCATAATTGAAACTGTCTTTGCTGGGATGCCCTGTAATAATAAGTATTTTTTTCAATCTGAATTGTTTTAATATACAATTCAAAGAAAATACTTAACAGCTCCTATTTCAAGGACTTTTGTCCTAAAAAACAGTAAACTCTCTTCTGATTCTACTGAGATGCCGCTGGGTTATGCCCAAATAGGAAGCGAGGTAGTTGAGCGGAATATACTGAAGGTACTCCGGATTGTTTTTCATAAGACTTTCGTACCTTTTTTCAGCTTTTTCTTTTTGCAACATAAAAACTCTTTTTTCCAGACGTAGGTACTGTTGCTCGGCCATTAACTTCGAAAAAGAAAGCCAATTATAACTTGATCTTTCCAGTCGTGTGATTTCCTCCCTAGAAATAATAAGGAGCTCTGATTCAGTCAGGGCCTGAATACTTTCCTTGGTTTTTTCTTGAGTGATGAAGGAAGAGTAGGCATTTATCAGTTCTCCGGCCAGGGTAAAACAATAAGTGATTTCCTCTTCCTCGCTGGAGTGATAAAATGACCGTAACATGCCCTTTGTCAAAAAAGCGACATGATTGCATACCTGACCTGTCTTGACCAGATAGTCATTTTTCCGTAGGGTGATGGGCTTCGCTGAGCGGGTGATATCGTCTATTTCGTCAGACGAAAATATATTGAAACTATTAAAATAGTCAACAATGTTCTTTTCTGTGTCAATACTTTCTGATACTGGTTTTAAAGTAATGGGTATCATATAGTCTTTGATATATGGTTACTTGTAGATATAATTGAGAAAGTGATAGGATTCTTAGTATTCAACGATTTTGCCCATAGTTTGGTTGTTAGTGAAATGATATTTTTACCGAATTATATACCATATTTACCTCAATAAACACAATTTCACCAAAGCAATACTTCCGTCAACACGTTGAATCCTATCATAACTACCTTAATATCAAGCCTCTTTCCCATTTAGATCTCTTACCTATGACATCATCATAAAGTAGGGATAAACTTGCTGATTTTTTTATCCGGAATCACGGCATCACTGGGTTGAGGTGATAAGTCACAGGGCGCAGAGGCCTCTGTACATACTTGACCCCAAAATGGTCAATAGCCTTCCTATTCCGAACATAAATTGTTTTAAACCCAAAATGATCAACAGAGAACCTATTCCGCGCATAAATAGCCTCCTACCGGAAGCTTTGCCCACCTGCCTTCATTCACCATAGCGGTGCTATGCCGAACGAATACAAATGGCCGGTATTTTACTATTTATACGCTCATCATGATTTCTGTCAATCAATTTGGGTTAAAATCAGCGGTTTTACACTACGCAGGTTCGCTACCCTAATGATACAAAGGCCTCCTTATCTAAACCGCTGATTTTAGTGTACTTTGCATCACGAAATCCTATTGACCATTTTGGGTTGAATTTACACTCCAAGTTCTTTTCAGGTAGTATTCTCTAGCACGTTTTACATATTTCTGTTTTAAATATCATGTGAAATTGTGCAGATTATTTGCTATCGACCGAGGTAGGACCGAACATCAAGAAAAGGTTCGGGTCATCTTTTTCGCGAAGGGATCGGTCTATAGCATGGATAAGGACCCTGTAGCAAATTTTGCCGACAATTTCATCAACAGTCAAACCGTCGCGAGGTTGTGTCAAAACAGCAGCGTTCCATGATGAAGGCTTATCCTAACAGGAGACTGTCAGTAACAACAGAAAAACAATAAGGTATTAGTTTGTCCTGAAAACGGGCAATTTGTCAGGGATGGTTCTGTATACTTCCGATAAGTCGTTCCTTGAGCATTGACTATTGATTGGGATTCCCGATGCCCTATACAAGTCAACCTCTCGTTCGTAAAAAAGCTATTTCTTTAGAATCTTTGAATCATTCATCCAATTTGCTTGAAGGTATTTACAATATGTCCAAAGCTCTCTGTGTGATTATGTAGCTATGGTCACATAGGATTTTACAAAAGCTGATTGCTCTGAGTTCAGGTCGGGGAATAACTGAGATAGGAGTCGATATATTTCTTGAATTCTTGCTGCATTTTTTTCAACTTGTTGCCAGCGGAACAGTGAGTATCAAAACGTAGGGCCTAAAGTTGGCCATTTTTCGCATTGATAATCAGATAAATATACTATTTTATCTTTATCTTAAACACCGAAATATTGGATTTTATATTTAGTAAGCCACACAACCTACCCGAACGAAAGTCCGTCCTATGACAATTCCGTGTTAAACATACTCTTTCTTTTGAATATTATCTTGGAATAAAACAAAAAATCAGTATACTCGAAGTATGGATAACAGAAGTTTGATAGGAGACTTGCTCCATGCCCATGGTCTGAAGAAAACACCCATCCGCACTGAAATGCTCGGACTCTTTATGGACCACGATTTTGCACTTTCGGCAAGTGATATCGGAGCTAAAATGAAAGCAGGGCATGACCGCGTCACGGTATACCGCGCATTGAGTTCGTTCGAGAAGCACGGTATACTACATAAGGCCTCTGAAGATGGACAAGGTATAAAGTATGCGCTGTGTGGTCACAGCTGTCCCAATGAAATCCATGCAGACCGTCATGCCCATTTTGTTTGTGACAAATGCCATCAGACTTACTGTCTGGAAAGCATAGAGGTGCCGGAAGTGAGCGCTTTAGCTGATTTTTCCGTGAACAAAGTCAGTTACATCCTTAGTGGTATCTGCAAAGAATGTAACGCCAAAAGTGTTAACTGAGTGGACGCTAAGTGAAATGTCCTAAATGAGTCCAATCATCCATCGGAAAGGGTTTCCATAGTGATAACTACAGCGATACCATCGATTCATTTTTATCCTATAAACGGTATACGGACAAGAGTAAATACCTATCTCATACCATGAGGTCAATGAAAAAACTGATTTTCTACCTAGGTTCATGTATTATACAAACTTAGCTTTCAAATATCGCATATCTTCCTGTTCATTTTGCTTCACTCTGCGTTGACAATCCTCGGGATAGCGCTGCTATCCCTGCGGTTCTCGCCTTGATTGAAACAAAATGACCCGCGGAATCTTATACGACATTTAAAACCTAAATTTGTATTAGAGCTTTGTTATGATGGTTTATACCTGAGATAAAATGAATTGGGAAAAGCTTGGCAGAGCGGTCAGATGTACTGTAGCATATCGTCCGTTGTACATTGGTAAATCAGTCACTGGAAAGGTTTCATGAAGATGCCGTTCCATCCAAAAAACATCCTGTCCCCAATCAATTGCGTTTTGGGATAAACCCGTAATAGATTTCCCAACACATAATCGAGGTTTAACCCAAAATGATCGATAGGAATCGTGATGAGCGTATCAATAGCAAAATACCGGCCATTTGGATTCGTTCGGCATAGCACCGCTGTGGTGAATGAAGACAGGTGGGCAAAGCTTCCGGTATGAAGCTATTTGTGCGCGGAATAGGTTCTCTATTGATCATTTTGGGTTCAACCTACTTGAACAGGTAACCGCTGCCGTAATTTTTGCAGTTCGACCTTCAATACAAACCAGAGGATGAGGGCATAGAGGACATTTTCAAGTGCCAATGTATAGTAAATACCTTTTACTGCCGTAAAATAGGGCAATAGTAAGATCAAGGGCAAAAACAGTAATGCCTGACGTGCAAAAGGAAGGAATGTGGCCTTTTTCGCTTTGCCTATGGCCTGAAAAAAGATGATCGTGCTGCTTGAAACAGGAAGAAAGGGCAAGGCTAAAAATATCAGTCTCAGATAATGGAGTTCGCTACCCGACACTGTTTCACCGGGTATCATCAATCCGATAAACCATTCCGGAAAAAGGAGTATCGGCATCGTCAACAAGACCAGAGAAAGGATAGCTCCCAGACGAAAGGACTTTACAGAATGGATGCACCGTTGTAAGTTGGCAGCTCCATAGTTGATACCTACTATGGGTTGCAGTGGTTGTAACAGACCCATAGCGGGTAAGGACACAAAGGAAAACAATCGGAAGGCCGCACTGAAAACGGCCAGATCATGGGCCGAGCCATACCAGGTTATCGAACGGAAGACGATAAACTGCCGTAGCACATTGGATAATTGCATGGAAAGGACTGAAAAACCCACGCCCAGCACATCATTGATAATAGCTTTTTCTATTCTTATGCCAAATGCGCCCACAGCAAAAGAAGCCTTTCCTCGAATGAAGTAAAGACTTGTCAAGACGCTATACACTATCATACTGACAATACTGCTCCACGCAGCACCCTTAACTCCCATCCCCAACGATACTATAAAAACGGGAGTCAGGGCAATATTCAAAATCACGGCCATCACCGTGTAGGTCATCGCCTGTCTTATCTTACCTTCCGATCGGATCAAGCCATTGGCAGAAAGACCATAAACACTAAAGAAAACACCCAATAAATAAACCTCTAGGTACGCTACTCCCATCTGATGAACGAGCTCTTCGGCACCCAATAAGGTAAGGGCCTCTTTTGAAAAAGGAAGCCCCAGTAGCATCAACAGACCTGATCCTATCAATGAAAATGCCAGCAAATTGGGAAACACAAGCCGCTGAACAGACCTGTCTCCCGAGCCAATGGCCCGGCTCAATACGGACGATGAGCCTGCAGCTATAAAACCCGTGACACCGGTAACCACCAAGGTCAATGGAAACAACAATGAAACCGCTGCAAAAGCTGCTGCACTGACCAGATTGCCCAAGTACATCGAATCCACCAGAGAATTGACGGACAGCACCATCATCCCCAGAATACCGGGCAATGAAAGCTTCCTCATCAGTCGCCCAGGACTGTCCTTCAACAAGTCAGGCTGTCGCGACACCCTAGAACTGCTTTAGAAAAGTAACCTTCCCGATGAGCTGCTGCTCATTGAAAGGCTGCTCCAATCCACTGATGCGGGTATCGTTGAAAACCAGATAGACAAAGGACAATGGCCGATACTCCCAACTTCCACGGACATTCCATCGGCCTTGCTCATCAAAAGAATTGTACTGGTAAAAAGCGGATAGCTGTAAACGGGGATTGAGGGCAAACCGTGCTCCAAGGGTAGTCAGGTGTGTCTCCAGATTTTCCAGTGACTTGCCCAGTTGATTCAGCTTATTGTATTCGTAATCCACCGTAAATGCCACGTGCGGAATGGGTGCAAGCCGCAGTCCTCCTTTAACGGTAAGTCGCTCACCATTGTAAAAATCGCCCCAGTCCAATCTGCTGGAAGCGGAGAACTTTCGAGATTGATCGGTATTGTAGGTCACTCTATGCCGCGTATAGTAGTACTCCTCTTGAGCGATGGCCACACCAAGCGGGGCAAAACTGAAATTGATATTTTGCCAAGTGGGAAAGATAGCATACTCAAAAAAGCTGCCATCCGTAAAAACCAGATAGATAGGGAACAGGTAGATATTGGCCTGTTGAAAGTTGCCCAGATCATTGGCATCATGGTAATAATTGAAAAAAGCTCCCGGATCATAGCGCCTGACCCAAGGGATATCCTTTGGTCGGAAAATATAATATCCTCCCGGGTTGTGCTGGATTACATTTTTCTGAAAGACAAAACCCATATCGGGATGGTAGTCCTCAGTAACAAAATTGGTCAGCCAGCCCAAATAAAATTTGTTGGTATTGTAGCCTGCAAATACCTTCCCTGCCAGTCCCAAGGTATCACTGGTATTATCCCTAGAGCCGGAAAGCATATAAGAAAGGGTCAGTTCACTTTTAGGGCGGATAAATCCATCCACGGTGAGCGTGGTATTGTTACTCTGCTCCGTACCCAGTTCACCCGAAGCCTCGTCTAAGCGATGGGTCAGCATAATGCCCACATTGTTTTCCTTGCCATAGTTTTGCAGGTACCTGGCCACGGCAAAGTTCGCTCCCGGAGAATTCGCCGTTTGTGCTTGGTGCATGTACAGTCCGGCAATGGCACGGTCATCATTGCGCATGGTGTACCTGGCCCCACCATCGATTCGTGCCGGTGCTGCATTGAAGTTTCCCTGTAGACCGATGGTCCTGCTGAAAAAGGGTACAATGGAAGAATTGTCCGCACCCGCCCAGATGCCCGAGTTTTCCAGAAAAAACTGTCTCCGCTCGGGGAAGAAGATATTGAAACGCTCTAGGTTATTGACGGCACGGTCCACATCCGCTTGGGCAAAATCGGTATTGAAAGTCAAATCCAAAACCGAGCGTGGGTCAATGGCCCATTTCACATCGCCTCCCAGCTTTATATCTCCATCCGAAGTACTTTCACCATCGGCCTCCTTATCATCATACTGATACAGGAAGTAGGGTTCCACTCGTATATTGGCACTCGGCTCAGGTAGGGTAAGTCCTTTGAGTTGAGCGGCATAAGTCATTCGGTAGGGAGAAAAAGACTGTGGGATAGCCGGAAACACCGTCTGTTCGTAATCTCTACGGGCCAGCCGGCTAAAAGTGATGCCCCAAGTGACGGAATCAGCTTCCTCCGGACGTTCATATCGTATCGACTTAAATGGAATCGCAAACTCGGCATAATACCCCGAATCGGTCTGATGTGTTCGTACGGTCCATAGGGCGTTCCAGTTATTGTCCGTATTGTTATCATTGAAATTTTGCAGGTCGCGCTGATTACCGTAAGGCGTGGTCTGAAAGGACACACAGTATTGCTTGAGGTTCTGGGGGTCCAGTTGGATACTGAAGATATCGTTTTCACCCCAGCTGAAATCGCGGCGAAGGTCTTGGACGCGAACACCCTTTTTACCCAATGAATCGGCACAGAATACGCCTACATACAGGTTTTTTTCATCGTAGAGCAGTTTTGCTCGGGTTTGATACCTGTAATTCCCTCCTTGCCGAGGTTCTACACGAAAAAAATCCTGCGTGACGGGAGCCGTTGCCCAATCGGGTTCCGAAAGCCTGCCATCGATCTTAATAGTGTTCCGGGTATGTACTGCCCGGATTTCAACGGGTGTTTCCAAGGGAGGGAAATTCTCGGATTGCTGGGCCTGAAGGACACCGTGCAGTAGCGAAAAAACAAAAAATACCATTATCCTTTTCATCATTGGGAGTCTCCTTTCATTTTAATCAAACCAAGCGTGAACACTGTTATAGTAGCCAATGAAATTTTGCCCAAGCCCCACCATATAGTGGTCCATTGCTTGTTGTTCTTGGACATGGTAAATACGGGCAGTTCTGAATAATCTTCCAATAGGATGGGTTTGTCCCCAAAAAGCCTGGAAAAGTAGAAACGGGTAATTTCCCCGTGAAAATCAGCCAATGCATCCTGAAAGTGGAGAAAAGTGCTAAGATCGGTCTCCGTGATATGGGCCAGTACATCCTGCATATTCGCTGCCGGACTTAACCAATGAAAACGAGCGGCCCATTCATTTCTTTTGGCTACCTGCGCGGTATACCGACCGACTTCCTTTTGACTGTTGATGTCTTTGAGTGCTGTAAAGGCCGCATAAGCCTTCGGCATAATATTTTTTTTCAAGAGACCGTCACTAGGAGCCAAATCGGGCCTATGGGCCAGAAACTCCATGATCACTTCCTTGGATTCTTCTTCATCATCCTCATTATCCAACCCTGTCCTGCGGGTCAGTCCCGCCAGTGTAGCACTGCTCAAGGGATATTTTACCGTTACGATCACATTGAGCACGGCAGGAACTACGATAAGCAACAACAACCAGAATCCTGCCGCTATGATAGCATTGAATGCCGAACTTCTACGAAAGCTTATAATCCAGAACATCAGTCCGAACCAAAAGGCACAATACACCATAACCCCTATCATCCAAGCAGTGGCAGGCACCCAATTTTCAGTCTGCAGTGGATTGCCAGCAGAAAATAGGCCCATCAGCGAAAGCAACAGGGCCAGTCCGATAATGAGCAATGCATAAAATACGAGGCGCAGTCCTATGATCTTCCCCATACTCACTGATTGAATCCGCAATAAGGCCAGCGTGCCACTCTCCTTTTCTGCCGAGTACAGACCGTAACAGAAAGCAATGATGAGCAGTGGGAATAGATAGATCAGTACAAAAGAGAGGTCGAAATTACCCGCCATTAGGTTCATGGGGTTGGCCAGTTCGTTTTCAAAAAGTTGATAGTGCAAGCTCATACCCGTCAGTCGATAATAGTAACGGAACAAGTCTCGCTGACCAATGGCCAGAGAAGCATAATCATGAGGCGGCAGAATAGCATGGTAGCCGTGGCGATACCATGCATAGGCCGGACGGGAGGCAATGTCATGTGTTTGCTCTTGTTCCAGTGTTTCCGGTCCTTCTTTAAAACTGGCAGTATACCGAGAGAACTCCTCTTGCTCCAGTGCGGTCATTGCTTTGATGGTCTCTCGCTGTGCATCGATTTCCGATTGTCCGTAATAAATGGCATACATGCCAAACACAAAAACAAGGGCCAGCATGATCAGCTGAAACTTGTTGCGCACTAAGGCTTTCCACTCATACAGCAGCAGTGTTTGGGTAGCTTTATCCATGTAGTGGTTTTATTTTTCGGTTCGCATAAGTCAATAGTGTTATCAAAAGTACTGACCACAACAGCAGCGAAATCAACTCTAGGTGATAGTGACCGAGCAGCTCCCGAGCCATAGGCGTACGGTACGAAAAGTCATCGATTTGCTGCCACAGATCATTTCCCGCTTTATAGCCGTAGAATTTGCCATACTCAGAGTTTTCGGCCATATCCTTGTTCATTTTCCGTATCAGTTCCCTGCGATAGTTTTCTACCTTTTCTTCAAAATGAATGCTGGTATACATATCGGTGCCGGACAGGGCCATCGAGAGATGGCGAACAGCCAAGTATGGATTAAAGAGACTGGCAATACTGCTCATACGGTTTTGTTGATGGAAAAGCTTGCGAAGTCGGCCCAAGTGATGGTCGTATACCTGATTGCCAAATTCCTCCCCGGCCTGCATACTCACCCCTTCAAAATTGAGGGGAAGTTGCTGTACGGAATCTACCTTGTATTTCTTTAGGTATTCTTTTTCTAAATTGGCCTTTTGGACGGAGAGTGGTGTCGTCCCCTCTGGTCCATGGCGTTTGTCCGCTTCGATCTGGGCCTTGAACTCCCTCATAGAAGGAAGTGTGTAAATGTTCTCGCTAAGGTTGGCCAATGCCTTGGGCATCAGTATGGTGAAAAATATCCAGCAAGTAAGTAAGGTCAGCAGGGCATTTCTACTTTTGGAAGAATGGATGGACACCCAGACTGCTAGCGCTATGAACAAGAAAAGGTATATGCTGTACAGCAGTAGCAGTAGCAGCACCCTGACCGCCGTATCCGGAATGGCTTCTGAAGTTACGCCCATGCCGTAAAGCAGACCGATACTCAACAGAAAGAATACCAAGATGACCGAAAGCATCAAACTGTATGCAAGTATCTTGCCCCAGGCCAAGGTATGAAATGACATGCCCTGACTGATGAGTAGTTTCAATGTGCCACTTTCCCGCTCTCGAGTGAAAGAAGCGAAGGCCAGAAAAATGATCAACAAAGGTAACAGTATCTGCAATACCAATGCCGCACTCAACTCTCCAAACCGAATCATACTACTATGGTCCTGAGCCGGGCGAAACATGAACTCATGTTGATAATGTGCTTCCAAATATACGGAGGTACCCGTGTAAGCATCCAAACCAAAATCAAACAGGCTGAGTACCGTCTTGGGCTTGAACGCAAAAGTGCCATAATGGGCGGCTATGTGAGGATGTTTATCGCCCTGATGGAGCCATTCTTGCCGCTTTTCGCTCCGAGTCTGAGCAATCGTCTCTTTCTGTTGCTTATAGGAAACATATCCCGCATACAATGCCACTCCCAGCAGTACAACAATAATGAGCCCCAGAAAAACAATCAGTCGTTCGCGAAGGGCTATCCTGATTTCTTTTTTAGCGATATGTATCAGTGCCGGTAGCATCAGATCAGTTGTGCATGTGTTGGAGGTACAGCTTTTCCAAATCCCGAAAACTCACTTCCTCCGAAGCAAACTGCTCCACGAGCACCCCTTCTTTCATAATACCGATATGGGTACCCGTATCCTTGGCTCGAAAAAGGTCATGCGTGGCCATCAATGTGGCCACACCTCTTTTTTTCATGGTAAGCAACAGCTCGGAGAACTCATTGCTTGCCTTCGGATCAAGTCCTGAAGTGGGCTCGTCCAATAACAGTACACTGGCCTCTCTGGCACAGGCCAAGGCGATGCCCACTTTTTGCCGCATACCCTTGGAGTAGCTGCTCACACGCCGATGAATAAAGTCAGCTTGCAGCCCGGACTCCCGGAGCAAGCTTTCCAACTGATCTTGTGTATGACTTTTCCCGCCCAGTCCACAGAAAAAATCAAGATTTTCCAAACCCGTCAGGTGCGGATATAGCATCAGGTTTTCGGGGATATAGGAAAGCAGCTGCTTGGTTTCCCTGTCATGGAGCGTCACATCCATAGCATTGATACTGGCCTGTCCGTCCGTGGGCTCTATGAAATTGAGGAACAGGTTGATGGTAGTGGATTTTCCTGCACCATTGGCACCCAGCAGGCAGAATATATCTCCTTCGTTAACGGAAAGATCCAGACCATTCAGTGCAGTAAAATCTCCGTACTTCTTCGTCAAGTTATCAGCTCGTAGCATGGGAAAATGATTATTTTAAGTTTTCCAGACCAGTGATGTATCCCCCTGTTGACACGAAAAATTTCGTGCTGCTATTGGTACTGACATCCAATCTGTAGACGGCATTTTCACTATTGGTGGCTGTGGTGAATAGCAGGTTCTTGTCTTCCAGCTCGTGAACGATCATTCTTCGGGAACCATAAGTGGTCGGCAAACCCGGTACAGCTCCTTTGTCCGTCTTTGTAATCAAGTCTATTTCATGGTAAGTGAACTGTGGCTCTCCTGTCTTGAACTCCCAGAAATCGGTCTCATCCTCTACTTTTGCCGTAAAGGACCTACCGCCGGAAGTATGATAGATACCATAGGAGATATTGCCCGTAGCTTCTACCAAGTCGAAGAAATAATCTTCATCAAATTCCGTACTGCCATTGTTGATTCTCAGCACTGCACTGGGACTGCTGCCACCCTCGCTCAGTGTGGTACCCAAAGCCTGTACATAGATGTCACCGTTTTCCGTTTTGACCATACCGGTATTGGCTCCTTGGCCGCCAAATACCATTCCTGTCCTGCCATCGGCGATTACTTTTTCCACCATGCGGGCATTGAGGTCTATTATGGCAACATAGGCTGAGTCATTGGCGGGAGAAAAGTTGTTCTCATAGTGCACTCCCATAAACAGTTTGTCGTCCCGCTCCACCATGTCCAGGTAGTACGTTCTGGTCACATCGGCAACCCTCTTGGTCACTTTGGAAAGGTCGATTTCATCGGTGATCCTCATGGAAGAGGGGTCAAATACAATAAGCTTGGAGATACCCCCCGCCACGGTGGCGTAGGCTACTTTCTCACTTTCAAAGTAGAGTGTTGAAAAAGTATTGGCCCCCGGTACCACGATGCGTTCTTCTTCCTTTGGGGTACCCTCGGCATTCATACTGTATTTCACCAGATTGGCGGGGGCCCCGAATGGTGCGGCATATATATTCTTACCATAGGAGACAGTACCCGCACTTCCCGTAAGTTCTACGGCCCTGTCATTTCCTATGCTGGCAAAATCCAGCGATTCCACTCCTTGAATGTAAGTAGTCCGGTCCGGCCATGCCCCGCTCACGGTAGAGATGGCAAAACCGATTTCCGTAGCCGGGTCCGGGCTTACCAGGTCGGTGTCATCACTGTCACATGCGGTGAAGGTTCCTATATATACCATTGCCAAAGCCAGGATACCGTTTCGTTTGAGCATTTGTTTTTTCATATCAGTTCAAATAAGTTCTTAGAGTAATGTAAAAGCCTCTACCGGGCCGTTGTATACTAAAATTGTCGAATGCCTTTTTGTCGAAGATATTGGTGGATTCCAGACTCACGGATAGCTGCTCACCGTGAAGCCCATAGGATAGGCCTACATTTTGAATGAACTGTCCAGGGATGGTATTCTTCAGGTCCCTATTGCCGTCCACGGCCCAGAAGAGGTAAAAATCATGTACATAATTGGCCGTCCACCAAGCGGAAAAGTGCTTATCCTTTCCCAGGAAATCTTTTTTCCTGTATCGGATTTCCCCATTGCCGAACAGGTAGGGGATATTGGGGAGGCGGGCGTCATAGTAGCGGTCATCCACCGAGCCCGTCACATCCTTCGGAGATCGGTTACGGATGTCCTGGTAAGTGGCATTGCCCGCTAGACTGATAAAGTCGAAAGGTCGATACTGCAGCTCTACTTCCACCCCCCTGACCAGTGCTCTCAGCAGATTTTGGTATTGTGCAAAGAACCGAGAGGTACGGAGCCAGATGATGTTGTCCGTCATCCTATAGAAGGTATTCCACGCTACTTTCAGCTTAGGGCTGTCAAACTGGAAGCTGAGATTGGCATTATGGCTCTGTTCGGGATTCAATACGGGATTGGGACGTACTAGGGTAAAATCACCGAACAGCTCCGTTTCATCGGGCAATCGTGTAGCATATTCATAAGACACTTTTGCCAGAAAATGCTTGAAAAACCGATAACGCAGGGATTGGGAAAGGCCAAAGTTGGATACACTTTGTCGGTTGGGCCGAAATACGAGGTTCTGAATGGCATAGCCGTCGGCCATCATATAAAAGTGCTTGACACCTGTATAACTGACCATGGCCGGAGAAAAAGAATGTTCGTAGGCCAGACCCGTCGCATTTTTGAGCAGTGTTGTCGGATTGGCATAAAAGTCCTCCCCATAAAACCGGGCCGCAATGGAGTCCCTACCATCTCGGGTAAACCAGGAAGTGAATACATTGAGAGTAAACATCCCTTTTTCCCAAGGGCCGTGACGAAGGTTGAGCCTACTGGTGGCATTTTCCGATTGGAGCTGTAACAGGTGGCGGGATGTGGACACCTCTCCTCCATTTGTTCGCCGATCGAACACCTCTCCGTTCCAGGTATATACATTGAGCGTGGTATCCACAAAATGGCCTTTGGTCATGTTCAGCCCTCCATACCAGTTCAGTGCTGTACGGGACAGTATCTCTTCCTTCTCATAATGGGCGGAAAAGCCAAGCGTGGATTCTTTGTAGGTTGCCTCTCCATAGGGCTGCGCCATGATGGCGTTGTGCTGAAGGTCATCATCAAGCCCAGAGTACCGAGCACTAAAGACCAGACGATCGGCATATGTTTTATCATATACGCCTACATATCCGTTGATCAGGTAATTGGTAAACCCGTCATGAAATCTCCTGACCGTAGCGGGTTCAGGATTGCCGAACCCATCGGGAACAGTCACGTCCACTTTGTAATTGTTGTCCGAGTGGTTATAGAAAGAGTTGATCCCTACTATCAAATGGTTTTCCGGGTTGACCAACTGACCGTTGATATTGACCTTGTGTGTATTGAAACTACCATAGGAATAGGAAGCATCTATGTATGGACCATATTCCTTTCTGGATACAATATTGATGGCTCCTCCCAGCGCATCAGCGCCCAAATCAATGGGGACTACCCCTTTATATACTTCAATCCGCTCCATAAGATTGACGGGCAGCACATTCAGCCCCAGTCCCGAACCAAAGTAGTTCAGGGGGATTCCATCGAGAAAGAACTTCACCTGTTTACCCGACATACCGTTGATAAATATGTCTGCAGCACTGCCAAAGCCTCCCCTTTGCCTCACGTTCACTCCGGAGATCCGCTTGATCACATCACTGGTATTGTTGTTTTGGGAATAGAGATTTTTTGTTTCCAATATAGCTACACTTGCCACACTTTCTTTCAGCTGTCGGCTTTCCGATGCTCCGTTCACAATCACCTCGTCCAATCGGGTGATATCCTCTTTGAGTGTAATATCGATCCGTAACGATTCGTTTTCCTTGAGCGTAAAGACTTGATGATAGGACTGAAAACCAATGGAGGAGGCAATCATCGTATAAGTACCAGGGGGAAGGTTCTGAAAAGCAAGTCGCCCCGAACGATTCGTCACGGCCCCATGGGCGGTATCCGTAAGTTGAACGGCCACGCCAGGGATTCCCTCACCATCAGCATTGGATACCTTCACTGAGACAGCTGTCCCCTGCCCAAGACAAGGGCAATGAAAAAGGATGTAGAGAACAAAAATACAGGAGCGATAAATCATATGACAAAAAAATGCAACAATGTTGCAAATATAATGCTTGGATTCAAACGCAAGGCATTTGCGTTTGAAAAATGGATAAAATATTCTTGACTGGACTAAAGGATGTATAAACGGCCAATCGGAATGAACTATTTTTCAAAGGATAAGGAATGTATCAAGTCTTCGGCAAGCATCTCCTCTAAAAGTACCTTTTCTTCCTTTTCGAGGGTTTCCTGTTGAAGAAAACCATCTGCTTTTTGCCATAGGGTCTTATACCCTTTGTCCAGCTGATAGGCTTCATCTTTCTCCTTTTTGATCAGATAGGTTTCCCCTCCCGTTTTGGTCAAAGTAAAAACCTGCTGGTTACGTACAAAAAAATCAGAGGAGTGCTCTTGCAGCGGTATGACCTGCCGCTCTTCATTATAGAGCAAAAAGTTCAGGGGACTTACCAAGGGAATTTCTTTCTCTTCCCCACCCTCCAGTTCAAAGACCTGTACACTTGTCGTTATCTTTCCCTCTTCTCCCGAATTACAATGGACTATTTTAACAGGTGTTTTTTCAGGGGATTGATTGATGAGCAAAGCTTTTTTTCCATTATCTGATTGTTCCGGCCACCTACAGGAAACTTTTTCCACAAAGAAGAAGTCATCCGCAGCTGTTTTGGATAACCTGAGTTCTCCGTTGACATGGATTTCCGAAATCAGCTCATATTTGCCCAAGGGTGCATTTTCAGGCACATGGAAGGTAAAATAATAATGACGACCGGACTGGATATTTTCAAGCATTTCAATCAATTTCTCCTTTTTGTGCTTCCCGCTCAGATAGTCGGCGAGCAGCAGCAGGGGCAAATTTTTATTGAGGTACTTCAATTTTGGTTTTTCGGCCTTTGGCTCCTCCGGCTCATGGGGCAGGCCCAGCACATGTTCTTCGAAGAGCATGGTAACGTTCCCTTTGGGATCTCGGACCCCGATCCTCACCCACGGTAGCACGTGAAAGTCGGTCAGCTTGGAGGTATTGAAATTCCAGTGGATGGTTACTGTTTGGCCCTGGACAGTCCTTTTGGGGAAAATGCTCATTTCCTTAATGCTTTAATGTTCTCTTTGCTATATTTTTTCGGATACTCCTGAAACCATTTTTTTACTGTTTCTTCTCCCAAGTGGTCGTAGGTAACGGATAGAAGTAGCTCTATTTTATCGAGATACTCTTTCTTGGCCTTTTCCGGGTCTTGCCGTAGCAGTCGTTTTCCCCTTTCCTTATCCGCTTTTTTTGCGGGCCGATGATGAAGATATTGATCAAAATGCTCTTGCGTGAATTTGTGGTACTCGGGTGTGAACAATATCATGTTGTGCCACATTTCATCCAGTATCAAGAGGTCGTCCGGTATAAAAACACCCGTAATGGTACTGATATATAGAAATTTAAGGGTCTCTTTCAATATGTCTTCCGCCTCTGCCTTGTCGATATCGAACATATCGGTAAACCTGCAAATAACGTTTTCATCTTTATACTCCAGCATTTTCTCCAACTGGATTTTTTCCAAACTTTCCATATTGACTATTTTCCAATAGCAGCAGTATGCTATTCCACACTGCTGCCGTTGGTGATTTACAGACTTGAAGTACAGTGGCCACCACCACCGCAGTGTGTGCCTCCAACAGCATTTGCTGCTTTGTCTTCCAAAATTTGAGCGATTAGATCTTTTTTGATAGTATTCATATCTGATAAAATGTAGATTGATGCCTACTCTTTTGTTAGGTTTTCGGCTTACCCATTACCATTGCAATAGTGTTACATATATAATGAAAGTAGATCTCAAACGCAACTATGTTGCGTTTGAGATCTGTATACTATTTTCCACAACCATACTCAAGCAGTTTACTACCAACAACTTGAATGAAAATGATGCGCGGTTTTTTATGATAAGAAAATGGTAGTTTTATCGCTTGTACCTGATATTCACTGGATAAAATGGTCAGGATTTCCTATCATGCGAGGAATCATCGTCCTAGGGAAAAATTCAATCGCATCGTAGAGGCTGCCCTGAAATGTTCGTTAAACCAGAAATAACCGATAGGATTTTATTATGAGAACATATAGAGCAATAAAACAGTCGTTTAGGCAAGGAGGTCCGGCTCACTACTAAGGTGTAAAATATGTGCAGCGTAAAACAGCTGATTTTGAAGCCATTTATACTCAAGAAAAAGTGAAGTGGGAACTTTGGGGTCCGGCAAATTATAGGAAAATCCTGCATTGGTACTATCGTCATTGGTAGATTGATCATTAAGGCTTTTCTGAGCGGAATAGTACTTTCGCAATGATCTTCGATCTTTCCCAAATCAATTGCGTCCGGGTATATGTTCGGAATGGGCTATTGGGAAATTTGGGAATGAGTAGGCAGTTCTTCGCTCAACAGTTGCATATTGATGGAAGCACCCGCTATCGTCCCCGAGGAGACAGCCAATGAAACCGCTCTGAGTGGTGTCGTATTGTCCCCTGCGCAGAATACTCCCTCCACACTCGTCTGTTGTGAGAAGTCTACCTCTATATAGCCCTGTTCCGTCATCTTACAACCCATTGTAGCGGGAATCCCGCAGTGCTGTTCGAACGGCACTCTCGCAAATATGGCATCGATTTCGCTACGGTTTCCATCCTCAAAGGCTATGGCTGCTATGTGGCCACTATCGTAGATCAGTTCATTGATTTTTTTCTCTACTACTCCTATCCCAAGCTTACGTACAAGACCCCATTGCTCTTCGGTCAGTGCTGACTTTCCATCCGTAAACAAGGTCAGGCTACCCGACCAGTGTTGGATGAGTTGGCAAAGCTCAAAGGCGGTGTCACCATTAGCTAGTATTCCCAAGTTCTTATGGGCCACTTCGTAGCCATGACAATAGGGGCAATGTAACACACTGATGCCCCAACAGTCCGCAAAGCCCTTCATATCGGGCATGATATCCTTGACCCCTGTGGCAAAAAGTATCTTTTTGGAGCGCAGCTTTTGTGATTTTTGAGTCAGTACTTCGAATCCATTGATCGACCTTGCCGCAGAAATGACGGTGTCGCTCGAAAATTTGACTGTGGGGTATTTCAAAACCTGTTTTTTTGCCGCTTCGGAAATTTCCCGAGGTGTGGCACCATCCTAGGTCAGAAAGTTATGGGAATGCGGTGTCTGCCGATTACAGGACAGACCACTATCAATGATCAGAACCGACCTCAAAGACCTGCCCAATGCCATCGCTGCGGATAGGCCCGCGTAACTACCGCCAACTATTATCGTATCAAATTCCTTGTTTTCCATCATTGTTGTTCAGTTTTCATGCGTAAGGAAAAATAGAGAAGTTCCTATATGAAACCATTGGGAATACTCTCCCCAAGATTCCAATAAAAGCCCCACCCCTGTACCCTTGCAAAGGTAAGAATATTCATCCTTCATGCAACTTTGTTGCATAAAGGATGAATAACTGTGAATCAGTATATAAATCGTTATACTTTCTATCCCGGGCCTAGGCAGGGCAACATTTTCCTACCCAAATCAATCACTGTTTTTTTCCATATACCCAAGAGGGTGCAAAATCTATCCATAACACCATATCGACCTATCGCGTAAGGGAGATCTTGAATACAAAAACATTCATTGGCGGAGATTTTCATGTAAGGGCTTGAGGATTTTTCGGTCTATATAAAAGGTTCCGAACGGAACGACACAGGCCAGCAATACCTTCCAGGTCGTTTGCTGAAATTTCCAATGGTACTCCGCTCCCAGACTGATGGTGTTGACCACAAACAACAGAAATAGGATCCCGTGTACAGGCCCCAAGATGGAAGATAAGGCCGTAACGCCGTAGAGGTGCTTCAGTGGTACGGAAACGAAGAGCAGGACGATCAGTGACAGTCCTTCCATAACAGCCAGTAAACGGAGTCTTCCTATGCTCGAATCGATATATGATTTCATCTAAAATGTTCTTAATAGAGGCCGTTCGGCCCATGGTGAAAATGGCCATGGTATGGCGATGAGAATAAGCACAAGTGCAATGGAAAACCATAAGAGCATGGTTCCGAATTTTTCAATGTCGGAACTTTTCCGCTTGGCTTTTGCAGAACCGATGGTGATGACAACAATAGCGACAATCATCACTGTCCAGTGGAAGATGCCGAAAAAGGTCAAGTCCCGGTTCGCCATCGATGCTTCGAAGTGGGTGAAGTAATAGTGGATAAGGGGGCTTTTCATTAATAAGAGAATACCCAAAATGAGCTGGATATGGGCAATGGTAGCCGTCCAATGCCGGACATGGTTGTCCAACGATGAGAATCGGGCATTTGAAAAATACCCCTTTGCAGCTCGGATGATCGCATACATCAACGATAGGAGCACGCACCATCTGAATAGGGAGTGAAGTATGATCAGTGTCGGGAACATGTATCTTTTTTTTGGGAGCAAAGATCTGTGTTCTCCTTGAAAACTTTCAGTAGCTATCCTTCCATTATCAGGACTTTTCAATCCGGTCCCGAAATTCCCTTGGTGTGATTTTCTCTCTTTTCTTGAAGAATCTTGAGAAGTAGGAAGGGTCTGAGTAACCCATTGCATAGGAAATCTCGCTTATCGTCAGGTGGGATTGGTACAGTAGGTATTTGATTTCGATAAGTTTGATTTCTTCCAAAAGTGCTGTAGCCGACTTCGAGGTAATGGATTTCACGGACTTGTTCAGATGATTGGGGCTGATATGCAACAATTTGGCAAAATCGGCCACTTTCAGGTTGTCTTTTACCCGTTGGTGGGCCAGTGCCCGAAATTGAGACGTTGTGCGGTGGGAAGCTGACGGGCTTTCTGATCTGCCTTGGCCCAACAGTAGTTTCAGCTCTGTAAGCAGTGCGTAAAGATAGGAATGGATGATGTTCGAATTGGGCTTGTGCATGCCCTTGAACTCCGACACCAGTCGTTCCAACAGGTTCAAGATTGCGGATTTGGAGCTGCCCCCGAGGTGAATTACAGGATAAGTGCCCGGATTCAGGAATTCGAATTCGGAAATCAGAAGGCGATTGCCGAACAGGCCTATTAGGACATTGAGATGAAAGTGAACAACGTAACCCTTTACATCCCAAACTATCTCATCGACAGAAAATACGGCCCCTGCCGGTATGATCACTATCCGGTCTGCCTGTATAGCGTATTCCCTGAAGTCTATTTTTGTCCTGTAGGCCCCTTCGGTGACGACAATCACTGTGTGGCTTTCCTCTCTCGATGGAAGAATGGGTTTCAGTACGCCCGACATCAGATCTTCTATTCTAAGACAGAAAAAGTCGGTAATGCTTTTCTCAAAGAGTCTGTCCAATTCCGACTTGCTATTGAAATATTCCCGTCGGAATCCTTCGGAGTTATAGGTCGTGATTTTGGGTGTCATTGGTGTTCGCTCGATGATATCTTTTTCAGCTTCGGGCGTTCTACTCCGGCACCACAAGTGGACAGGCAAGTAATACGCTCCGAATGCGTATGAAGCCAAATATAATTGTTCTGCTGCTATTTTATTCGAGACCGTTTTGAAATTAGGGTTAAACCCAAATTGATCGATAGCCTTCCTATTACAAGCATAAATTACTTCAAAATCAGCTGTTTTGCGCTGTGCAGAATCGTCACCTTATACAAATTTGGGTTTTAAATGTCGTATAGGATTGCGCGGGTCATTTTTTTTCAATCAAGGCGAACACCGCAGGGATAGCAGCGCTATCCCGAGGATGGTCAACGCAGAGTGAAACAAAATGAACAGGAAGATATGCGATTTTAGAAGCTAAATTTGTATTACTAGTGAATTGACTCATTATATCCATAGATTTCAGCAGTATTCGTCGAATCTTCGATTTGACTCATTATATCCATAGATTTAGTTCGCTCATTGGATTGATTTTTAATGGTGCTCATGAACCTGCGGTTTCAAAGGTATTCGTCGAATCTTCGATTTAAGCCTCCTCACCTAAACCGCTGATTTTATTGCACTTTATACTATCATAGCGAAATCCTATTGATCGATTTGGGTTTAACCCGGATCATACATCAGCCCTTCTATTGCGGCCTTAAATAGTTGCAAATCAATAAAGTGAATGCGTTTTTCGAATTCACCGTAGCGGTGCTGTGCCAAATCCGATAAAATACCCTGACGTATTGCTTTTTAAACCCTCATAACTAAGCTCTAATACAAATTTGGGTTTCAAATGTCGTATAAGATTCCGCTGGTCATTTTGTTTCAATCAAGGCGAGAACCGCAG
>CANLOE010000039.1 GCA_947492745.1 uncultured Cyclobacteriaceae bacterium
ATCCCGAGGATGGTCAACGCAGAGTGAAACAAAATGAACAGGAAGATATGCGATTTTAAAAGCTAAATTTGTATTATACAAAGGTAGCTTTAACCCAAATTTGTATAAGTCCCTAGTTTACCGTATTCGGGTCTGTCTTCCGAACAATGGTACACGTTGTACTCCACATAAGCGCAACGTGTAGAGGGCCAATAAGGATCCAAGGTCATCTAAAATCCCCTACTGCCCGATAATGACTTTATAAATCACTTTTCTCCCGCCGGCACTGATCGTTAGGTAATACGGTCCGTAGGGAATGTTGTATACCTCCATTGCTATTACATTCTGCCCCTGCTCCAGGGAGGCGCTCCTATGAACTACCTCGACTCCTTTCAAATCGGTCAAACGCAGCTCCACTTTAGCGATAGTATCGCTATTGAAACGGATATACAAGGTTTCCGGAACAGGGTTAGGGTAAATACTGAACCTCAGGTCGATAATTTCGGCCATCACTGCAATCACCTCCGAATAGGCTATGTCACCGTCAAAGTCCGTTTGCTTTAGGCGATAGTAGTTTAAACCATTAACGGGAGCTGTATCCTCAAAGCTATAGTTACTGATTTCCTGTACTGTTCCTTTGCCCTTGACCAGCCCAATGTTCCCGAATTCTAGGCCCTCCATCGACTTTTGCACTTCAAAGGACTCGTTGTCAACTTCGGTGGCTGTTTGCCATCGAAGTATGATCTTATCCCCTACAAACTCTCCTTTGAAAAAGGTCAGCTCTACGGGGAGGGCAATGATATCCTCCACATCGTACTGGTTGGGGGCACCGTCGTTATCTTCATCGGGTTGTCCACTGACCGCGGCATAGGCTACACCACTGCTGTTCAGATCGTGCAGGTCTATCAGGCCATCGACATCACTGTCCACATAATAGGTCGCATTGTCGGGGTCCAAGTAATTGGGCATGCCATCACCATCGGTATCTTCCAGCCAGTCGGGTACTCCATTGGTATCGGTATCCGTAGCGGGATACTGCCCGGGGTTACCATTGGCGGCTTCCCATACTGCGGCCCTAGCGATGAGGTCACTGAGTGCAAATCCATTCTCATCATCGTCAAAGGCCTCGATATAATCGAGTGCTCCGTCTCCATCTGCATCGGTATCTGCAAAATCGGCCCCTCCTACTCCATCGGTATTGGCCGTGGGCAGTACCGTACCGCTATTGTCCGTATCCACATTGTCATGCAGACCATCACCATCGGTATCCATCAGTGCCACGTAGCGCCCATCGGCATTCATACCGCTGGGCAGATTGCCACCATTGGCCTCATAGGCATCCGCGATACCGTCACTGTCCGTATCCAGATCGACGTTATTGTTAAGCCCGTCTCCGTCGGTATCCAGTTCGGTGAGGGCCGTGCCCGCATTATCACTATCAAAGGTGTTCGACCAGCCATCGGCATCATTATCGGAACTGTTATCCGCCAGCCCATCTCCATTGATATCCCTACCCCCCACTTCAATGATATCGGGGATACCGTCGTTATCCGCATCGAGGTCACGATAGTCGGGCAGGCCATCGCTATCAGTATCGGTAATGGTCAGTGCCGTGCCTCCATTGTCCGGGTCGATGGTATCTGCTATACCGTCGCTATCGCTATCGGTAGCGTCATCCACCTTTCCATCATTATTGGCATCAAGCCCTCCTGACTCTACAATATCAGGGATGCCATCATTGTCCGCATCGAGGTCCACGTAGTCCGCGGCGCCTATCCCATCGGTGTTCGGTAGGCTTAGGGGCGTACCGGTATCGTCCGTATCCACATTGGCATGGAGGCCGTCCCCATCCGTATCCGTCAGCGTTATGTACTGTCCATCGACATTCATGCCTAAGGGAAGCATTCCATTATTGGCCTCAAGGGCATCGGGCAGTCCATCGTTATCACTGTCCAGATCGACATAGTTACGGTTTCCGTCTCCGTCAGTATCGGGTATCGATAAGGGTGTACCGCTATTATCACTATCAAAAATATCGGCCCAGCCATCCCCATCGGTATCCGTAGCGGTATCTACCCGTCCATCCCCATCGGCATCATCCCCGCCGGCCTCTATGAGGTCCGGGATGGCATCGTTATCACTATCGGCATCTCTATAATCCACCAGTACATCCCCATCCAGATTGGGTACTTCCAGTGCGGCACCTCCTTCATTACTATCGACCAGACTGATAAGTCCATCTCCGTTGCTATCGGTACTGCCGTCGAGCTGCCCATTGGTATCCACATCCGTGCCGCCTGCCTCCACCACATCGGGAATACCATCATTGTCGCTGTCCAAGTCCAGAAAATCAACATTTCCTATACCATCGGTATTGGGGTTGCTCAATGCCGTACTGCCAAAGTCCGTATCAATATCATTGGCCAGGCCATCGGTATCGACATCATTGCTGATGAGATAGGCCGCAGTGAATCTACCATTAGCGGTCATATTCGTGGGTAGCTGGCCACCGTTGGCCTCTACGGCATCGGGAATACCATCGTTATCACTGTCCAGGTCCAGATGGTTGGGCACACCGTCCAGGTCCCTGTCAAGGTTATCGTTGATATTATCGGCATTCGTATCTACATAGCCCGCTATGTCGGGGTCTTCATAGTTCAGGATACCGTCAATATCGGCATCTCCACTAGGGTCTATGGCCCCGGCACTTTCTGTCAGGTCAGGGATACCATCGTTATCGTCATCCAGATCGTTGCGGTCTGCCACGAGGTCATTATCTTCGTCCACGCTACAGATACCTATCGCATCCAAGTCGATACCTGCATCCCCTTCCAGTCCTGTATCTTTTTCGATGCGCAGGTAGCGTGTATTTACTTCGGGCGTAAAAGTAGAGGTGATATAAGCGGCATCCTCGATAGTGGTAGGGAAAACGCTGCGGTCAAAATAGGTGATATTATCCGCCGATTCCCGGACGACCAGACCGGCAGTGGTGCCATCTCCCGCTCTTCTCTTCCAAGTAAGGGTATAGGTGCCTGTCCCTGCTGCAAAAAAGTGTTGCAGATCGATGGTCAGTTCATCGTTGTCCGTATACAAGGGTACGGCAACTCCATCGGGTGCCCCTATGGCGGCATCGGACTCTACTTCTGTGACTCCGTTAAAAGGAACGATGTCCGCATCTTCGGGATATACCTGTACACTTCTTCCTCCACAAGGGTTACTGGTCTCTTCTAGGTAATCGGGGATACCGCTCAGGTCAATATCCGCATTTTCATCGGCTGTAGGGATACCGTCGCCATCATCATCATTGTCCAGCCAATCCACTATGGCATCAGGATTGGAAAAAGCAGCATCCGTATTTTGAAAAGAGGGAATCACCCCTTCGAAGTTATCATCGATACCATCGCCATCACTATCCGTACCCGCTGGACTTATCCCGGGAACACCGTCTGCTCCACCTCCATTGCTATCAAAGGCCTCAATACTATCCGAAACCGTATCATTGTCCGAATCGGTATCCGTGTAGTTGGGCATACCGTCCATATCTGTATCGGTATAGGGAAGTGCCGCACCTCCTCCGAAGTCCGGGTCCACCGTATTGGCGAGACCGTCCCCATCCGCATCGGCAAAAGCATCCACTAGACCGTCTTGGTCCGAGTCCCCACCTCCCGCTTCTACGATATCGACGATACCATCGGCATCGGCATCCAGATCTCGGTAATCGGGTAGGTCCGTATCGCCCCCCAAGAGCCCGTTATCCGTATTGGTGATGGCCAGTGCCGTACCGCCACTATCACTGTCCAGGTCATCGTGCAGACCATCACTGTCCGAATCATTGAAAGTCGAATAGGTACCATTGGCATCCATGTTGGCGGGGAGCGCTCCTCCATTGGCCTCTACAGCATCAGGGATACCATCATTGTCACTGTCCAGGTCGACGCGGTCAGAAGCCGCATCGCCATCGGTATTGGGGTCGGCAAAAGCGGTACCACCATTGTCCGAATCCCGGTCATCGGCATAGCCATCGCCATCCGTATCCGTGAACGTGCTGTACTGACCGTCCGCATTCATATTGGCAGGAAGGACTCCCCCATTGGCTTCTATCGCATCGGGGATACCATCGTTGTCACTGTCCAGATCGGCAAAATCGTTCCTGCCATCGCCATCGGTATCCACATAGGTGTAGGGAGCGACACCATTATCATTGTCAAAGGTATCCGGCCAGCCATCGCCATCGGTATCCGTGGTGTCGTCGGGCAGTCCATCGTTATCGCTGTCGGTAGTCCCATTGGTCTCCCTTATGTCAGAGAGGCCATCATTGTCCGAGTCCAGGTCCTGAAAACCGAAAAGCCCATCGCCATCGATGTCCACCACGGTCAATGCGGTGCCTCCGTTATTATTATCAAAGGTATCGGACCAGCCATCACCATCGGTATCCATGTTGGGGTTCGCGGGCAGTCCGTCGTTATCGCTGTCCATACCGTTGACCTCTACCACATCGGGGATACCATCATTGTCGGCATCGGTATCCCGGTAGTCGGGTAATAGTCCGTCATCATCGGAGTTGGCAATAGTAGCGGCGGTACCGGAATTATCCGAATCAAAGGCATCGGCCAGTCCATCGCCATCGGTATCCGTAAAGCTATCAATGCGTCCATTGTTGTCCGTATCGGTCTCATTGACCTCTAGGATATCGGGGATGCCATCGTTATCACTGTCCAGGTCCAAGTGGTCGGGTATTCCATCCGCATCTGTAGCGATAATGGTAGGGGACGTACCATCGGTATCATTGTACAGCCCATCACTGTCCGAATCATTGGCAGCAATGGCGATATAAGCAGCCGTATACTCTCCGTCCGTATTCATATTAGCGGGTAGGGTACCACCATTTCTTTCGACCGCATCGGGAATGGCGTCATTGTCCGAATCCAGGTCACGGTAGTTTTCATTGCCATCATTGTCCGTATCGATTACGCTCAGGGCCGTACCGCCATTATCACTATCGAAAGTATCGGACCAGCCATCATCATCCGTATCGGTAAACACACCATCCACGATGCCATCGTTGGTGGCATCGGTTCCATTGGCTTCGTAAAGATCGGAGAGGCCGTCGTTATCCGAGTCCACATCGCTATAATCGGGCAGGCCATCTCCATCGAGGTCTTCGATGGCATAGACGGCACCTCCATCGTCAGGGTCGACCGCATTGGCCAGACCGTCTTCGTCAGTATCCCCAAAAGCATCTACCTTACCATCATTATTGGCATCGGTTCCTCCAGCTTCCAGAATATCGGGAATGCCATCATTGTCACTGTCCAGGTCTTTATAGTCATCGATTCCATCACCATCGGAGTCGGCCGTGGCCAAGGCCGTTCCTCCTTGGATAGGTTCCACATCATCCACCAGACCGTTATTATTGGCATCGTTGGCCATGGTATAGACCAGCGGATATTGCCCCTGATTGTTCATGCCCGAGGCCAACTGCCCTCCGTTGGCTTCTATGCCGTCAGGAATGCCATCATTATCCGAGTCCAGGTCCAGAAAGTCGGGTTCACCATCGAGGTCTTTATCATAGCGATCGTCCACACCGTCAGTATTCGCATCCACAAACCCGGCCTCGGAACTATCCTGAAAAGCGGGAATACCGTCACTGTCACCGTCATTGTAGGGATTCTGAAGGCTACCGTTTTCCTCACTGTTCGGAATACCGTCCCCGTCTCCATCAAAATCGACATTGTCGGGGATGCCGTCTTCATCTTCATCGGCAAAGAACAAGTAGTCCGGCACGGCACCTCCGCCCTGGTTTTTATCATCGTACCAGATAGCATTGACATTGAAGTCCTCGTTTCGGGTGGAAACGCCGTCATCATCATCGTCCTCATCCCGCCAATCCCTGATACTGGTATCGGTATCCTGTAGCGCGGCGATAGTGCCATCAATATTGTCGATACCGAAGCCTATAAAATTATCGAACAGGTCGATGAGGCCGTCTCCATCGCTATCGGTATTGAATCCTATTTCGGTCGTATAGTCATTGTCATCCTGTCCGCTATCCCAGTCTGCAAAACCATTGTTGTTCGCATCATGCCCTTCGACGCGATCTTCCACACCATCGGCGTCGGCATCCAGATCGCGATAATCGGGTTCGGCATCGCCGAAGGTAGCGACTCCACTATCGGTATTGATGGGGGTAATGGCATCGGCACCATCGTAGGCATCGTCCCATCCATCTCCATTGGCATCTGTACCCGTAGGCGCTACCCGGGCTTCGGACTGCCCCTCTTGATTGTCCGATATACCATCTTCGTCCGAGTCCAGGTCCAAGTAATCCTTCAGTCCATCCGTATCAAAATCCTCATCTGAGAGGGGTGTTCCCGACTCGCCCGTTCCCGTATCGTCTACGGTAGAAGGGATACCATCTCCATCAGCATCTCCTGAAGTGAAGCGCCCCGTACCCGTATCGTAATCAGCGGGCACGTTGCCATTATTGGCTTCGATGGCATCGGACAGTCCGTCATTATCGGAGTCGAGGTCAAAGAAGTTGGGCACTCCGTCGAAATCCTGATCGGCCCTATCATCGACACCATCGCTATTGGCATCGGTCAAAGTGAAGTTCACATCATTCGTGTCCAAGTAATTATAAATACCGTCTCCATCGGAGTCCCCAAAGGGATTGCCCGCATTGGCGGAAACGTCAACACCGACGGGATAAGTAGCCGTCGCATACTCTGAGCTATTGGGTATGCCATCATTATCCGAGTCTCCATCGACATTGTCCAGTACTGTGTCCCCATCGCTATCGGGACCGAACAAATAATCAGGTACGGCACCTCCTCCTTGTACAAAATCATCGGTATAGTCACCATTGGTATTGGCATCTTCCATGAGTGTCGGCACTCCGTCGCCATCGTCATCACTATCGCGGTAGTCGGGCACGGCATTGCTATCGCTATCTTGATAGTCGGCATTGGAGGCATCGGTATTCGCAAGGCCCATGGAGACATTGTCGGTATCGAAAATATCCCTGAGGCCATCGCCATCTGCATCGGTGTTATAACCGGCCTCATCGGTAATGTCATTGTCTCCATCGGTATCCCAATCGGCAAAACCATTGCTATCGGCATCATGCCCTTCGATGATATCGTCCAGCCCATCTCCATCGCTGTCCGTGTCGATGTAGTCGGGCAGGGTACCATCCGAATCCGTGGGCATGAGCAAGGTGCCATCGGTACCTCCGACGACATTGTCATCATAGACATCCAATAGTCCATCATTATCGATATCACCTGAAACAGGGGCGAGATAAACAGCGGCTACCTGCGCCTCTCGGTTATCCGTCAGTCCATCATTGTCCGAGTCCAGGTCTTGGTAGTCAAAGTTACCATCACCATCACTATCGGAAGCATACCGATAGGTGGTGGTCGTCTGTGGGCTTCCCTCGTTGACTCCGATATACCCCGTGAGCACATCACTTGTAGGTGTACCAAAGTCAAAGCCGAAGGCTCCTTCATTGGAAGTATCGGTAATCACGATAGTGTTCAGTGTGGCATCTGCACCTGTAATCACGATATCGTAGGTACTGGCCTGCGCAGGAGTATGAGTGACCGTTTGGAAACTGCCCGCAGCCGTACCGATAGCCAAGGCCACCCCGTCTACGGTCACCGTGGAGGTTCGGGCGAAGTTCTGGTCGCCGATGGTAGTGGCGATGCTGATGGTGGTAGGAGCATCAAAGGTAATCCTAAAGGTATAATTGTCACCGAATACAAAATCTTTGTTGAGGTCATTGGGGGCTGCCCTGTCCCGAGAGCCGTCCAAAGTGCCGATAAACTCATAGGTAACATTCAGAGTTGCTGTCTCTGTGGCATCTATGATACCATCATTGTCACTGTCCAGGTCCAGAAAGTCGGGTACGCCATCACCATCATGGTCGTAGCGATCGTCCACGTTGTTACCATCGCTATCCGTAAAACCTGCAAAATCCGCATCTTCATAGTTCAACAGACCGTCCCCATCGGCATCGGCACTGGGGTCTATGCCCACACCTCCATCTTCCAGGATATCAAAAATGCCATCATCATCCGAGTCTGGGTCCAAGGTATTTACTACGCCGTCACCATCATTATCGTTGGTATTGAAGAGGTAATCGGGGATATTACCGTCGGGATCATCGGTAAAGGAACCGCCCTCTGTACCTCCCGTACCGTCTCCGGTGCTGATACCATCACCATCATCGTCGGTATCCTGAAAATCAAAATCACCATCATTGTCCGTGTCCTGAACGGGGGCATTGGACCCGGTGACGTTCGCATTGCCCGTACCCGCAAAGGTGTCGAAGATATCGAGGATACCATCTCCATCCAGATCGGTATCGAATCCTGTATCGTCAAACGCCCCATTAGCATCGGCATCCCAATCCCCGATACCGTTTTTATCGGCATCATGCCCTTCGACAAGGTCCGGGAAAGTGTCCCCATCGCTATCCGTGTCGATGTAGTCCGCATCGGGCCCGCCATCTGTATTCGTCGGGGAAATCAATGTCCCACCGTTGTCGGGGTCATAGCTATCGTCCAGACCATCGCCGTCAGTATCGCTTCCGCTCAGACCGATGTACCCGGTCTTGTTCTGTGCTTCGATATTGTCCACGATACCATCGTTATCCGAATCCATATCCAAATGATCCGCTATACCATCGCTATCCGTGGACACTGGAGTAATGGCCGACCCCTCCTGTGCATCGTTAAGGCCGTTGGTATTGCTATCGGCAAAGCCGTCTATCCTTCCTGTGGCATCTGCGGTCTCCCCTATCTCTATGACGTCGACAATACCATCGTTATCGGCATCGATATCCACGAAGTCAGGGTTACCATCGTTGTCCCTATCCGGTACGGGAAGTGGCGCAAGCTCTATCGCATCATCGTAGCCATTGTTATTGGCATCGACAAAGGTGCCGTCCACCAGACCATCGGCATTGGCATCGGTACCCCCCGCTTCGATGATATCGGGAAGGCCATCGTTATCCGAGTCCAGATCGCGGTTGTTCTCTAAGCCGTCACCGTCTTGATCGTTGAATGCCAAGGCTGTTCCTCCATTGTCCGTATCCACATTGTCCGAAAGACCATCATTGTCGGTATCGGTAAAATCGTCAATCTGCCCATTGGCATCGGTATCCAGTCCTCCTTGTTCTGTGGCATCGGCGATACCGTCCCCGTCGGAATCAGCATCGAAGTAGTCGGCAAAGGTGTCGCTATCGGAGTTGGGATAGGTCAGTGCCACACCTCCCAGGTCGGGCTCGAGCATATCGGCCAGTCCGTTATTATTGACATCCACAAAAGCATCTACCCGTCCATCACCATCACTATCGCTCCCGCCTCCTTCGCTGATATCGGGGATGCCATCATTATCCGAATCCAGATCGAGGTAATCGTTTATCCCATCGCTATCATGGTCTTCATTGGCCAGAGCGGTACCGCCATCATCGGGATCGACATCCAAGGGAAATCCATCACCATCGGGGTCATTGGCAGGTAAGCTGACATAGCTGGAAGGATACTGCCCGTTGGCCTCCATGTTCGGGGGAAGTACTCCATTGTTGGCCTCGACGGCATCGGGGATACCATCATTATCGGAATCGAGGTCCTGATAGTCGGGTACGCCATCGCGGTCCTTATCTCCTCGGTCGTCCACTCCATCTCCATTGGCATCGGTGAACCCGGCAATATCGCTATCCCTGTAGTTGGGGATGCCGTCCCCATCCGCATCCGCACTGGGGTCGAGTCCCAAGGTACCCGCTTCGTCCACATCAGGGATACCGTCGTTATCGGAGTCGGTATCGTCTTCATCGGCGATGAGGTCACCGTCGGTATCCCCTTTGAACAGGTAGTCGGGTATGGAAGAGCCTCCGCCCTGGCCGTTGGTCCTATCGTCGGTATAGTTGCCATTGCCATTGTTGTCCTCATCAATGGTCAGGTATCCGTCATTGTCATCATTGGTATCTCTCCAGTCGCGGTTATCGAGGCCATCGGTGTTCTGTAGGGCGGCATTTGACCCCGTGATGTTGTCGACATCATCGATAGTGGTCACATCATCAAAAGCATCGACAATACCATCGCTATCGCTATCGGTACTGTAGTCCGCCTCATCGGCCAGACCATTGTTGTTATCATCCCAATCCCCGAAACCATCATTGTCCGCATCACTGGATTCTATTCGGTCCAGAATGGAATCGTCATCGGCATCTTCGTCCCGATAATCGAAGTCACCGCTGCCATCGGTATTGGTCGGCGTGATGAGTGTACCGCTATCATCGGGATCATAGGCATTATCGATACCATCTCCATCGGTATCGTTACCTGAGGGGGCGTTATAGCTACCTTCGGCCTGAAATTCAATGTTATCGGGGATACCATCGTTATCCGAATCCAAATCGAGGTAATCGTCGATACCATCGGCATCGAAGTCTTCTTTGGGAAGTGTAGAAGCGCCTCCATTGACGATGGTATTGTTATCGATCTGGTTCATCAGTCCATCGTTATCGGCATCGTTCAGGTTGAACTGTCCCGTATCCGTGTTGAAATTAGTGAGGGCCACGCCATTATTGGCTTCGTAAGCATCGTATAGGCCATCATTATCGGCATCTACATCCAAGAAATCGGGGACTGCATCCTGATCTCTATCGAAACGATCGTCCACGCCGTCGGCATTGACATCCACAAATGCTCCGATAGCTGCGGTGATGGTAGCATCGCTGGCATCCTGATAATTGAGTATGCCATCGGCATCTTCATCTCCACTGGGGTCAAATCCCGTACCTCCATCTTCATCGATGTCCAATATACCGTCATTATCACTGTCCAAGTCGGTACCATCGGCAATACCATCGCCATCGTAATCCCTGTTGAACAGGTAGTCGGGGGAAGAAGCGGCGCCACTCTGCCCCTGCGTTCTGTCATCGGCAAAATTTCCATTGGCATTATCATCCTCTCCGGAGGTGAGGATACCGTCATCATCATCGTCGGTATCCTGCCAGTCTGCATTGCCGGCATTGTCGGTATTCTGGTGGCTGGAGTTGGAAGCTGTAACATTGCCAATACCTGCGGCGGCTCCTGTCAGTTCGGTATCAAAGACATCCCGCAGTCCGTCCCCATCGCTATCCGCATTGTAATTCACCTCATCGGTGACTACATTATCCGCATCGGTGTCCCAGTCTCCCAGCCCGTTCCTATCATTATCAAAGCCCTCTATGACATCTTCGACACCATCGTCATCAGCATCGGTATCCTGATAGTCGGGGCTGCCGATTCCATCGGTATTGACGGGGTCGATGAGTGTACCGCCGAGGCTCGGATCATAGCTATCGTTCAGTCCGTCCCCATCGCTATCCGTAAAGGCACCCGGCGCGTTATATACCTGCGAATTCTGCCCTTCTCTATTGTCCACGATACCGTCATCATCACTGTCCAGGTCCCTGTAGTCCTCTAGCGTACCGCTGACATCGGTGTCCGAGTTGGTCAGTGGCAAGGGGAAGATTTCCTGGTCATCGTTCCATCCGTTGCCATCACTATCGACGAAGCCCGCTATGGTTCCCGTACTAGGGTCGGCACTGCCTCCTGCTTCCGTAGCATCCACGATGCCATCATTATCACTATCGCTATCGAGGTAGTCCGCTACGCCATCGCTGTCGGTGTCCCGAGGTGTAAAAGCATCGGTATATACCAAATAGACTGCATCCAGTTCAGCGCCATTCTCTCCAGTAAAAAAATCGATGGTATTCGTACCCAGTGCCAAGTTATAAATGACATCTGCACTCCCATTATCGACATCGTATACGGTAACAAAATCAAAATCGGCCGTAGGAGGGTTCGTCAAAGAGGCGATGTTATTGAACTGGGCCGCATCGGTATCGCTATTTTCCCGAACCCAGAAAGAATCATCGCCCGTTGATGGGGTACGTACTTTGGCCAGTAAGCGGTAATTTCCCGCCAGCGCTATGTCAAATGAAAACCGAATGCGATTGTCCGCGATGTCATCGCCCGTTCCGGAGGGGTCCGTAAAAAGTTCCGTGGCCGTATTGTTCACCAAATAGCTTCCTCCCGAAGCATCTGCCGCTATCACTTCCGTAAAGATGGAGCCTACGGCGGCATCCTCTGCTTCTGCATAAAATGCGGGAGAAGCGGTATCCTCGCGACCATCCCCATCGGCATCGGTACCGCCCGTCTCTACAACATCGGGGATACCATCGTTATCACTGTCCAAGTCCAAGGCGTTCGGCACTCCGTCCCTATCCGCATCGAAGTTATCATCCACTCCATCGCCATTGGCATCCACAAAACCGACTGCATCGGCATCCAAGTAATCGGGGATACCGTCATCATCGGTATCAGTGCCGATATCGCCTTCGACACTATCGGGTATGCCGTCGTTATCGCTGTCGTAGTCGATATCATTGCCTACTCCATCGCCATCATCATCGCAGTCATACGTAAAGTTAACGGTCTGTGAGTTCAACTGTAGGTAGCCATAGGACCAGGTGCCGATCAGGTCATTGTTACAATTGCTCCAAGTATGGGACGTAGTATTTGTTCCGTTCAACTCAATCTGTGGGTTGGAGGTAAAGCCTCCGTTAAAGGTGGCGCTGTTGCTATCGTCCCAGAAAATCTGATCAAAGGTGGTCGCTGGCCGGACATCACTCATCGTAATGCCCACGGTATTGTTTTCCACATCCCATAAGGGTATGTGGACGGGGCCTGCGGTGTATCTTCCCGTCACGCTCAGATTGCTACCGGAGGTAACGATAGCTCCCAATCCATCCCTACCGTTCCATATCAACGTTTTGGGTATATTGGCCGTGACTTCTTCCTCTAGGATGACATCCGTAGTACCGTTTTGATAGCCCGGTGTGCCATTAACATCTATCAGTAGTCCAATGATACCGTCCAGATTGGACTCAAAGGTCACAGCGGCAGAAGCAGTGCCATCGGCATTACAGATGGTATTGAAATCAGTGATGTTCACCGTGGGGAGTGTCGCTGTCGGGTATTGGACAATATCGGGGTTGTTGACAAAAATCTCGTATTCGGGCAGGGCCACATTGCTGGTCTGGCTTCTTCTCAACTCTTGAAAATCCGTAGTGCCCAAGGCCGCCGGGTCGGCTCCCGTTGAGTTGGCATAGACCAACATACCGAAGGGCTGGATGCCCTGTAGGTCCACCTCTTTGACATAGAACCCGCTGGCCCCTACACCATCGATCAGGGTAAATAACTGAAATTCGGTGGAGAGCCGAGCTGCTCCCGCTCCCGCAGAAAAGGACCATGATTTGGCATGGAGCCTACCTACCCTTTCCTGCGTGCCGTCATATACGGAAAAATCCCATAGGTCGTACCAACTCCTATCTTGGTCGGCACTCACTATACCGCTATCATCGACCTCGTCAAAGGCTACCCAGAAATCTTGGTCCGTACCTGTGGTATTGATATAGGATAGTGCATCGTAGCCACTGCCACCCACAATGGCACTTGGACCGGCGGCAGCCTCCGCGTAGGAGGCGATGACCCCGGAAGCAGCCAAAAGGGTATTGGAATCGACTCCATCTTGCTGTAGGATGGTCTGCATAACCACTACATTGGCGCTGTTATATATGGTTATGCGGAGGTCCCGTGGCGTACCGCCGTCGTTGAACCTTCGGATACCGTAGTACAGGGTCTCCCCATTGCGGATATATACATAGAGTTTTTCATCATCGGTAGCGGTAGATTTCAGGAAATCTCCCGAATTTCCTCCGTCATCGGTCTGCAAGTAGCCGATAAAGGTATTGCTTCCGTTAGCTGTCCCTGTCGCCGAGGGGGTCAGGTCTTTGGAGCCTTCGGAAAAAAGATAGTTCGAGATACCAAACAACAGGGTGATGAGCACTAAAAAATTTTTCATCGGTAGAATTTGTTTTTTTGGTCATAAAAATGTTTCTGATGCGCCGTTCACATCAGAAAATCACTACACTCCTCCATAGAGACTGTTTTGGACTGCATCTCTTTTCGTACATTATTCTCACACTCTGTCCTCTCTAAGATGAACGATATCAAATTTTAAACCCAAAATAATCAATAGAGAACCTATTCCGCGCATAAATAGCTTCATACCGGAAGCTTTGCCCACCTGCCTTCATTGACCATAGCGATGCTATGTCGAACGAATCCAAATGGCCGGTATTTTGCCATTTATACGCTCATCACGATTTCTATCGATCAATTTGGGTTAAAACAGTCTCTTAAATAATTCCAAAAAACCTTCACCTGCCTCCCTACCCTAAACATGGATTACTTGAGTATCGATCCTTATTACTCGATGAGTACAGTACTCCAATAGCACCCAGGTACTTAGGTAATCGATACTATCGTAATATGTTTTTATCAAGCTTTCCCCATCGAAGGCGGGGCAGGCTTGAGGATTATACAGGGATGGCGGGACGTGTGATTGTCCATACAATATTGCTATTTAAAAATTGGTATGCAATTCGAGACGCTAAATATCATGCAAGTGCAATAAGGAAATTCAGGACTACGATTCTTCGCTCATACACGAGCGGTAGGCTTCCATACAAGGCCTACCCTTCATGCCGTATCATGTCCCAAAAAAATCATTACCGACTTAAATAACTGTAAATCAGAAAAATGAACATACTTTTAGAATTGACCGTAGCGGTACTGTTCCACATCCAATAAAACCTACCGATCTATTGATTTTCAACCCAAAATGATCGATAGGATTTCGTGATGCAAAGCATAATAAAATCAGCGGTTTAGGTGAGGAAACCTATTGCACGGTATATTGTTCAAGGTGTAGAACCTGCATAGCGCAAAACTGCTGATTTTGAAGCAATTTATGATCATAGTAGGAAGGCTATTGATCATTTTGGGTTTAATACAAACTTAGCTTTCAAATATCGCCTATCTTCCTGTTCATTTTGCTTCACTCTGCGTTGACAATCATCGGGATAGCGCTGCTATCCCTGCGGTTCCCGCCTTGATTGAAACAAAATGACCAGCGGAATCTTATACGACATTTGAAACCTAAATTTGTATAACCCGGATCATGCGTTGGAACTTCGTAACGAGGGTCTATACTCAACAAAAAATGAAATGGGAGATTTGATTTCCGTAGTCTTGGACAAATCCTGTATTTGTTGACCGGTCATTAGTTGATTGGTCATTAGGACCGTTCCGGGCGGAACACTGTTTTCTTGATCATTTCAGTATGTCCCAAATCAATTTCATTTGGGTATAAATGGCAATAAATCAGGACGTTTTATCAGATTCAGCGTAGCACCGCTATGGTGAATTTGAAAAACTTAGCGCAAGGACCGGTTTGCAGCTATTTATACCCGCAATATATTTTCCAATGCATAATCCGGGTTTAACGCTCGGTCCTTTCCAAAATAAGTGACAACAAATTCTGAAATAATTTTAAAACAGTCTCTTAGACCTACAGTAGATTTTCCAATGCATGATCGGGGTTCAACACTAATTGGAATACCAACGATCCACCAAGGCCTTGATTTCCAATTTGGCAGTATTCAGAATCGAATCCAGTCGATCCCTGTTTTGGTCAACTCCAAAAGCTGAAATCTGTTCTGATTCTATTCCCATAAAATCGAAATTCTGTCGTATTGTCGATGAAGCATATTCCTTTACATCATCGGAATTGCCATAATCAAAACCGCTAACGATGATGGACAACGCTTTCTTATCCGTACAAAGCCCTCTAAAACCTGCTTCCGGACTAAAAGAAAATGTTTTATCGCTTACTACAATAGCATCGACCCAAGCTTTGACCGTAGCGGGTAACGTAAAGTTATAAATAGGAAAGGCTATAACAATATGATCGGCTTTCAGTAACCCGTCTATATATCCATGATGGTTCGATAAAAGGGATAGTTCAGATTTTGAAAAATCCCTTCTCCCTCCGTTCCACTCCATTATCAGATCGAGGTTTTCTGCCAGCAATAGATCCGGTGGTGTTTCGCATAAATCCATGTGGACCAACTCTGTTTTCCCTCGGGCCAATTCAACGAATTCATCAAATAGGATTTTTGTGTATGACCCCTTTCTGGGTGTGTAATTGATTACTAATGTTTTTGTGGTGTTTTTCTTCATTGGTGATGTTTTTTTTCAAAAGTAGCGAGAGCTGATTAATAACTTTAATTATTTTAGTTTCGGGATTAATAACTACTGTTATGATTAATTTGGAATGGTTGAGAACCTTCGGCACTATCTATGAGTGTAAAAACATAACGGAGGCTTCCAAACAACTAAACATGACCCAGCCGGGGGTAAGCAAACATCTGGCTGCACTGGAAAACCATATCGGAAAAAAACTGTTCGAAAGGACCACACGTAAACTTATGCCCACGGAATATGGTAAGTTTTACTATTCCCAGATCAGCGTCCCCCTTCGGGAACTGGAGAAAGTAGAACATTATTCAAGTAAAAGGGTGAAAAAAGAACGCTGTGCCATAACCATCGGTTGTACCACAGACTTTTTCAAGAAAGAACTAAGGCATCTGATATATTCTTTCGACATGTACATCGTTACCTGCTTTGGTACCGAGGAAGAACTGATAGAAGCACTGGAGACCGATAAGATTCAATTGCTTGTAGGAATAAAAAAACACTCCGGGTACGACCATGAATTTGCTTTTTTCAAAAGTGAAGAACTGGTACTGATCTGCTCAAATGACATTGAAATCCAAGAAAATCCGAAAAAGGATGAAAAACAGCTCATCAGATGGCTTCAAGGGCAAACTTGGTTCAGTTTTGACAACAAGCAGGATGACCTGAAAAAGTTCTGGGAAACAAGATTCAGCAGTGCGCCCAAAATTGTCCCGAGATATATCCTGCCATCCTATCTGGATATCATAGAATCCATGAAATACTGCCAGGGTTTTGGTATCGTACCAAAACCTCTATGTGAAAAAGAATTAGGGAACAGAACCATCAAAATGCCCTTTGCAGCATCGAAACCTATACATCAAAAGCGATACTATTCCTATAAGCCAAAAAACAGCAAGCTGAAGGAAATCCTTACATTCAGAGAGCAAATGGAAATAATTCATGCCAACACGACATAGTGTTGGTCTGGTCGGGAGCGGGGCAGTTTTGGCCCCTTATCATGCGTTGGCATTTCGTAACGAGGGTTTATACCCAAACGCAATTGTTTTGGGACAGACTGAAAAATCATTGCTAAAGCACTTTTCGGCCCGAAGTGCCCCTAATGACCGATCCACCGATGTCGATTGTACCCATGCAGGCTTTTCCGATAATTTGCAGGACCTCAAATTTCTCATTTCACTTTTTTCTGTGTATAATAAAAGAATATACAGCCGATAAAGGATACCAGTGTTCTTTACCGGGATATTCTGCACCATTTATTAAAGTAACATTGCGTATGAAAATAAAAACCCCGAATGGTTTATTCATAAGACATAACACTATAGAAAAAAATAGACAGTCAATTTGGTTTTTTCACGGGTTCGCAGATTCCGGACTGGCATACAAGGAAGTTTTTGACTCTAGCCTTTCGACCGAATTCAATCTATATGTAGTGGACTTGCCAGGCTTTGGAGCCAGCCCAATAAATAATGATTACATATCATTAAGGAACAGGCGGACCTGCTCTCGGAAATAATTGAAAAAGAGACCGAAAACCAAGGGGAAGTAAATATTGTTGCCCACTCCATTGGTGCATTGATTGAAACTTGGATTTGTGAACGACAATCGGATAAAATCAATTATTTTTTCAATATTGAAGGTAATCTGACGGAGGCGGATGGCTATTTTTCGAGTAAGCCATTGAATTTCAAGGATGAAGAGGGTTTTATGGAATCGTTCGAAAGGGAAATTTTTGAACGGGCAATCGAGGAAGAAAGCTATATAAGATATTATACAAATTTAGGTTTTAAATGTCATATAAGATTGCGTGGGTCATTTTTTTCCGATCAAGGCGAACACCGCAGGGATAGCAGCGCTATCCCGAGGATTGTCAACGCAGAGTGAAGCAAAATAATCAGGAAGATATGCGATATTTGAAAGCTAAGTTTGTATTACAGCAGTTTGAGGTTTGCAACTCTACAGGGAATGCACAATTGGTCAATCTCAAGTCAAGAACACATACATAATGACCGATGTGGACAGGAATTCAAAAACCTCAACTGCAATAAAGTATACATCCGGGGAGATTTGGATACACCGAAAGAAACGCAGTATTTCCTGAAAAAGGAAAATATCCCGAACAGACTCTACAAAGGGATTGGACATTGGTACATGGTTGAGAATTCGGGAAACCTTTACGATGATATCAACAGCATGATGGAAAACGGCATAGAACAATGGCTATAGCAAACAGGATGTAAAGTACCGCCTCCATTGGCTTAAGTTTTATCCGAATAGTGGTACTTTTTAAATGTTACGTTTAATACATAAGACTGTTGGACATCAGTCGTAACTTTATCAGGAATATGAATCAATTTGACTTTATCGAATTCAACAAAAACCTTCAGAAAGATTTTAATGATTCAGCATCTGTAATACAGCTGATCGAGAATGACGAATGGCAGGACATGCACTCCAATCTATATAATAATGAGCAATATGAATTTGATGATGGGTATTATTCAAGTAAGGTAAGATTAAAAGAGATATTGGAATCGATTCAACTTAAACTGGAATTTGCGTATGAGTTTCTAGGACTTGATAAAATGTCAGGAACACTTCATTCAGAACTCGAAGAATTCAAGGGAGGGTATGAAAAACTTGTATTTATCGACTCTGTTAATCTGTTCTATTCTCCAGTGGAGTGGATTTTGAAAAAGCATTTATCGGCTATGACCAGCCATATTAGTTTGGGTGAAGAAAGCAAGTATGAAACAACCAACTCGCAAATTTTATTAGAACGTATATTAGACGGAACTGGAAAAATGCTAACGGACAGGAACGTTGAACCATCAAATGAGGCTGAGGTCAGGGTAGAAGTATATAAAACGCTGATTCATGTTTTTCCCGACACGGTACGTGAAGTTCCCATCGCGAAAATCTCAAAAACGTACAAACCTGATATTGGTGTGAAAAGACTGAAAAGTGCCATTGAGTACAAATTCGTTGATTCTGAAATAGAAGCAAAAACTGCGATAGGAGGTATTTTTGAAGATATAAACGGTTATGAAGGTTCAGCAGATTGGACAACTTTTTATGCTGTTTTTTACATGACAGACAATTTCCTGACCAAATACCAAATTGAAGAAGAATTCAAATTGTCAGATGTCCCTCATCGCTGGAAGCCAATTGTAGTTTTCGGCAAGGGCAGTAGGAAAAACAAAAAAGATATCTGACAAATACTATCATCTATAAGCGTAATGCCGCTATTCGCATAGGATATTCGGATTAAGTACATCTATGATTATTTGAAAGGTCTCGTTTGCGGATGATAGTTGGATGTGACAAACAAGCTAAATAACCGGTAAATGACCGAATTTACAGAACTTTATAGAAAACTATCCAATTCCGAACTTTTGAAAATCATAGCGGAATCCGATAAGTATAATCCAATAGCTGTAGAAACTGCAAAAATGGAAATCGATAGTCGAAGATTATCCCCGGAAGAATTGGACCAAGCTAAGGCTTTCAATATCGAGCGGGAAAGGAAAAAGAAGTTCGCAATTGAACATCGGCATCGACAGGAAGAAAATATAAAAAAAAGTGCTTCAGCTCTTTTTGACACGATCAATCCTATTCAAAATGGAACGCGAACCCCTGAAAAAATAATTGGACTTATTACTTTGATTTTTTCGGGAATCGCCATTTACAGAATTTTCAGGGAGTTTGGAATGCTCAGGTATATGCTTACTGATACGGATGGTGGGGGACTCTGGGATTTCAGTATGATTGGGTATTTCTTCCCTCTTATACTATTGTCCATAGCGATATTTCTATTTTGGAAGCGGAAAAAGAGCGGTTGGGTTTTGCTATCTATATTTTTAACGTATTCAGCGGTCACGGCTATTGGACTCTTTTTTATGAATTTAGATTACCAACCCACAGGAATACCCGCATTCGATTCATTATTTCCAACAGTTTCGCCGATTACATACCTAATGTCTTTGATATTCCATGGCGGCGCATTATGGGCAATTGGTAAAGAAAACGTCAGAAATATTTATCAAATATCCAAATGGACAATGTTCATCACCATTGGATCGACAATAGCAGGGGATATAATTTATATTTCCTTAATTATTGGATAACGAATGTAATTTTAAATATTATAAAATGAATTTTAATTATTTTGTTCTTTCCAATCTTTTCTATTCTTATTGTATATTACGAAAAGAAGAAAGATATTATAAAATGAACCGAAATCCCACCCCGAAACTCTATAACGGGCCTGGATATGGACCACTATAACCAATCAAGAACAAGAACCGTGATGAACCTTAATGACAAAAAATTTGCAACTACCGAAAATAAAAGCGGATTATCATCAGAGGAAACGATTTTTCATTATTTCCAGAACGGAACCACGATTACCGGAGAATACAAAGGAGGTGCGGTACGGGAGGGTTTTATCATCGGGAAGCAGACAGGAGATTCGAAAATTGAGCTCCTGTACCAGTGCCTGACTACCGAAGGTGAACTGAAAGCAGGGGAATCAAAAGGGACAATCTCGGAAACCCCCAGTGGAAAACTGAAATTGGAATTTGACTGGAATTGGCTGAACGGAGATCTGTCGGGTGGAAAATCGGAATACATGGAAATCGGGTAAAAAGGGCTGCTCCAATCAAAACAATATCCCCAAATAAAAATGGGTCACTGCCTCAAATATTCAACCCGGATCATGCATTGGAAAATCTACTGCGGATCTAAATACCTGCAAACCGTTCGTTGCACTGAGTTTTTTGAATTCACCATAGCGGTGCTATGCCAAATCCAATAAAACTCCCTGATGTATTGGTATTTAAACCCTCGTTACGAAGTTCCAACGCATGATTCGGGTGCAACCCAACCACCGACGATATCCAACTATAACCCCTATAGCCCAGTCAACAGACCATTTTCCCACCGAAAATGAAAGTTCGGCCCGTACTTGATACGGGTCCATTGCTCTGTTCCAATTGCCTTTGGGTCCAATAGTATAAAGTACCCCAAAGTACCTCAGACCCTATGCGCGGCCATGAGCTGCTCCACACTAGGGGTGCCTTCATAGAAACTCCACAGGCGCAACATGACCTCATCGACCAGGGTATCGGGACAGGCACAAATCATACTATCGATTACAACCTCAAGATAGTGAATTTTTTATGGGCTTTGTGCTTTTTCGGTCAAATGGATATCCATGTTGCAGGATGCAGCAGGGGAAATTTTGAAAGCACAACGCTCAGACAGAAAAATTTTCAAATAAACTACTGAAATTCGGATTGCCTCCAACGATGTACTGGATTCAATGAAATGATTGAAATAAAGTCAATATAACTAAGTATATAAGTCTATGTATCTTTTTCTTTCTTATGTACTTCTTGATTTCGTTGAAATTTCCGCTAGCTAGAGCGACCTGCTATCTTTGTCAATGGCTCACGCAGCAGACCGGCCCCTTCACTATTAATACCCTCGGGGCATTATTTTAACGCTCGGTCCTATCCAAAATTAAGTGACGACAAATTCTAAAATAATTTCAAAACAGTCTCTTAGACCCGCAATAGAAGGACTAATACATGATCTGGGTTAAAACCTAAATGGGTTTATCCAGTGTTCTCCCGAATCTGTAAGCTGCTAACGACCATATCAGGCAGTAGGCCACTTTTTTGGTCAGTGCTTCCACAAAGTTCGATATATAAGAAAAAACCGCTCTCCCCGTAGGTCAGGAAGAGCGGTTCTTTTGCAGTATGCCTTGTACTGGGTTTTTGACAGTCCAGCAGCCAAGTCGAAAACGGGAAAAACAGGCGGATGGTCATTGGGGGGCTCACCCAGAGTGCACTAGAAAATACCGGTCTACTGCGTCCCCGATCAATGCTACCTGAGTATAAGTATCCCTTCTAGTGGCGTACTATGAACTTGCCCCGAAGCGACTTTTCCGCAGTACTTATCCTGAAAAGATAGGTTCCGTTTTTCAATGGTCCCGTTCCGACCTGCACCAGGTGATTTCCGGCCTGTTCCCTAGTACTGCGGACGTTTTCCTTCAGGGTGCCATTGATATCGTAGACTTCTACGGTGACCTCCTGTGCTCTATCGATAAAATAGTGCAGTGCTGTCCCTCTACGGCTTTTCTGCGTATAAGCTCCCAAAAACACCAGTCCTTTATGATCATAGTCCGCCGTACCGTTAGGGGCTGCCGCTGGTGCCGGTGTATCAGCCGCTGCGGCCACACTGGGTATTGGCGCAGTGGCCTCTCTCAATCGCTGCTCTCCATCACGGACCAACCAGCTCTGTCCGTAGAACTCGCCAGAGTTGGGCTGTTTGATATCGTTGATATAATACCAGTCCGTTTGCACTTTGTTCCGGTCGATGTTCAGCACCATATATCCATGGTTGTTCAGGTCGGATACTTTTACGTGCGGGTTGACCAGTCCGAATATGGAAGAAAGGAAGCCGTCCGGCAGGCCTGCAATCTCATCAAAATTACTGGAAGTGATACTCGGGGTAACAAACTCTACCCCTAGGGAATTACGAAATCCCAAAGAGTACAAAAAGGTGTTCTCGGGCAGGTCACTTGCAAAAGTAGAGTGAATGTCCCCCGTCACTACGGCTACGTTCTTGATATCGTTGTCCTCCAGAAAATCGAACAAGCGGGACCTTTCCGCTCCATAACCGTCCCAGGTATCGGAAATGGTCAGCCCCGAAACGGGAAAGAGCAAGACCTGATTGCCCAGTACCTTCCATTGGGCACGTGAGTTTTTCAACTGCCCTTCCAGCCATGCGAATTGCTCACCTCCCAACAGTTGCTTCCCTGCACGTGCAGCGTGCTCCTTTTCCTCCGGAGCATATTTTACGCACCTCTTGATGGTCTTCAGTACATCTTCGTAGTCTTTCTGTGGCATGCTTCTGGCTGCTCGGGCATCTTTTTGCCCTATCTTCAGTGCCCAGTCGGTCATGCGGTCCAGTACATGGGAGAACTCTTTTTGGGATAGCGTGTTTTTCTTCGGTGCATCACTTTTATCATAGCCTTCTATATTGAGAAATAAGGGCAGGTATTGCTCCAGCATCTGGCGGGTATTGGATTTGGTGATTACCGTATTTTTCTCGCGGCTGTTCACGGATTTTTGCATGGCCGCGCTCGTGTGGCGCATCAGTCCCAGTAGGGTGTCATCCTGTTTGTCACGGGCCTCTATACGGGTATCCAGCATGATCAAGTCGAGCAGATTACCATAGCGTATGGTTCGGTATATCCTGTAGGGATGGTCCGGATCATTGTTCTGCCGGACGGGCATCCACTCAAAATAGCTCTGAAAGGCATTGTTCTTCCGCCGGTTCCAGTCGCCCTCATTGGCCTGATGGTTTTCGGCTCCATCTTTATAGGCATTGTTGGCAAACTCATGATCGTCCCACACAGTGATAAAAGGGTGCTGCTGATGGGCGGCCCTTAGGTCGGGGTCCAGTCGGTAAAAGGAATAACGGACGCGGTAATCCTCTAGGTCGATGATCTCGTTTTCGGGCAGTAGTGGTCTGTCACCTCCGAAATCGCCCTCCTTGTACTCATAGATATAATCGCCCAGATGTACCACAGCATCGATATCGCTACGCTCGGATATGCGCCGATAGGCACTGAAAAATCCATTCTGATAATTTGAGCAGGACACCACGGCCAGTTTCAGACGGTCAGCGTTCTCGGGAGCTGTACGGGTACGCCCTGTGAGGGAACTTCTGCCCAGGGCAGTAAAACCATAGTAATACGTAGTCCCCGGTCGCAGTCCCGTCACATCGACTTTTACGGTAAAGTCTTTGCGCTCGTCGGTACGCGTACTTCCTTGGCCGACGATATCGGTAAGCTGCGGGTCGGTAGCTATTTTCCAAGATACCGATACGGGGGCAGTGTCCTCGGGGGATACCCGTGTCCATAGGATCACGCGGTCCGTGAGCGGGTCACCCGAGGCAACTCCATGGTAAAAAGGATACAACTGGGGGTCGATATAGTCTTCCAGGCCTGTATACAGGGACTCACTGGTCCGTGTGAAGTGGATGGACCTCTGGGCAGTCACAACGAGGTGGCCCATAAGCAAAAAGGCCATTAAAAATAGATTTTTGATCATTTGAAAAATGAGTTTTTGATTGAACTTTGAACAGGAACTGTACTTACATCATGGCCAGGGGCCATTTGCCCTAAAACGATGTATATCCGCCTGAAATCAAGTAGCAAACGGATACTGGACGTAATATAAAAAAGATAGAAAGGGGTGCTTGAAATAGGGTGTTACTTTATCGAGTTATAATCGTTACCTCACTGTGATGGGAAAATAGGTGGCATATCCTGAGAATGGATAGGGTCCTTACCCTTGACCCGGTATCAAGGAGCTCTTTGTAAAAAGGGTAAAAGGAAGTTTTCCGTGTATGGAACCCGAGTGGTAAAGTGACGAAAAAATGGGGTGTCTTTAGAGCAGGCTCAAGTTATGGGAAAGTTTTGAACCCAAAATGATCGATAGAAATCATGATGAGCGTATAATACAAATTTGGGTTTTAAATGTCGTATAAGATTGCGCAGGTCATTTTGGTATCCATCAAGGCGATAACCGCAGGGATAGCAGCGCTATCGCGAGGATGGTCAACGCAGAGTGAAGCAAAATGAACAGGAAGATAGGCGATATTAAAAGTTAAGTTTGTATAAATAGCAAAATACCGGCCATTTGGATTCGTTCGGCATAGCACCGCTATGGTGAATGAAGATAGGTGGGCAAAGCTTCCGGTAGGAAGCTATTTATGCGCGGAATAGGTGCTCTATTGGTCATTTTGGGTTGAACTTGATACCACAATAGTGCTACCAAATTTACCCCAAAATGTCCCTTTAGCCCTCTTACATTCCCTAGACTACCTCTTCCCACACCCTTCGGAAACTGATATCACTGTTTGGGAGATTGGGATTGTGATTGAGGATATCATTTCAGAGTTTATAGTAGGCATAAAAGTTTGTCAAAACAGAATGTTTTAAAAGCCACCTAAGAATGGTTTACTACAATCTCAAAGCCTGGACAAACCAATTTTTTCAGAATCAATCAAAAGACAAAATGAATACCACCACAATTTTAATCTTAGCATTATTGGTAACGTTTATCGTTATCGCATTACTCGTTTGGCTCCTAACTAAAAAATCAACTAGCAATAAGCTGCTGAACAAGAAATTAGCTTATTACAGCCACAAGTATCGTGGCATCATTGATATCAATAAGGAGGTGAAAAAAAGGAGAAGTGAGTTTGCCAATGAAAAAGCCAACCTTCAAAAACAAATCGAAGAGGGCAAGGTCTCATTGAGTCAGCTGAAAGAAAGGTATCAAGTTGCTGCCAAGGCATTTGAAGAGCTAAGCCATCAAAATAATATACTCAAAGATTCTCTGGAACTGGCAGAGTTTGGTGTCTATGAGCCGCACTTTGACTTAGATACCTCTGAAGAATATAAATCGAGGTTGACCAAGAACAGAGAACAGCAGAAAGACCTCATAAAAAATGAAGTAGCAGCTAAATGCTATACGAATTGGACCGTAGGGGACAGCCTGAAAAAGGGTGAAATCAAAACAAAAAGAAGTATCAAACTAACGCTCAGGGCTTTTAATGGAGAGTGTGATTCCTTGATAGCAAAAGTCAAATGGAACAACATAGAGCAATCTGAGCAGAGGATCAAAAAGACTTTTGAAGCCATCAACAAACTCAACAAATCAAATGATATCCACATACAAGAAGAGTTTTTGGATTTGAAAGTTGAAGAGATAAGGCTGACCCATGAGTATGAACAGAAAAAATATGAAGAGAAGGAAGAACAGCGCCAAATAAGGGAACAAATGCGTGAAGAAGAGAAAGCCCGCAGAGATTTTGAGAAAGCACAAAAAGAGGCTGAAAAGGAGGAAAAGTTACTCAAACAAGCTATGAAAAAAGCCCAAGAGGAAATAGCCAAGGCCTCTGAAGAGGAAAGAGAAAGATATGAATCCGAGCTTAAGGAACTTGAGGCAAAACTCCACGAGTCAGAAGAAAAGAACAAAAGAGCGATTTCGATGGCCCAACAAACCAAGTCTGGGCATGTATATGTCATTTCCAATATAGGCTCATTTGGAGAAAACATCTATAAAATAGGCATGACAAGAAGGCTGGAGCCACTTGACCGAGTCAATGAGCTAGGTGATGCCTCAGTCCCTTTCAAATTTGATGTTCATGCCATGATTTACTCGGACAATGCCCCAGAGCTCGAGAATCAATTGCATAAAGCTTTCAACAAGAATCGGCTGAATTATGTGAACCTTAGAAGGGAATACTTCGATATTTCAATAGATGAAATTGAAAAAGTGGTTCAAGATAATCATGGAGAAATAGAGTTCATCAAAGTTCCCGAAGCAAAAGAGTATAGAGAAAGTTTAGTGATCAAGGATGAAATGCAGAATGGAGAAAAAGAAGTCGTATTGGAATCCACCTACCCTACTGTCGATAATCTTTTTGAAGATGATTGAGATGAAAATCATTAGGAAATAATACAAATTTAGGTTTTAAATGTCGTATAAGATTCCGCGGGTCATTTTGGTATCCATCAAGGCGATAACCGCAGGGATAGCAGCGCTATCGCGAGGATGGTCAACGCAGAGTGAAGCAAAATGAACAGGAAGATAGGCGATATTTAAAAGCTAAGTTTGTATAACAATCTCTTTTAGAGAGATTGAATACTTAATCTATCACAAACCCTGTTAGTCTAGAGCGAAAATGAAACCCATTCAAAGAATGGAGATTCGAAATTTCAGGTCAATACAGCATCTAATTATTAATACCAACTTAAATGATTTGAATGTTTTTGTTGGCAAGAATGATATAGGAAAATCAAACATATTGAGAGCCCTAAATCTCTTTTTCAATAATGAGACTGATTTGGGCAAAAAACTAAACTTCAACAGAGCAGAGCTGGATGAGTGGCTCATGCGGAACCGCAACACCACCACTGAAGAAGCAGCGCAGCAAGCCGCAGATTATCCCATCAAGATGGGGTAGTCGGATGGGTGCCTTCAGGCGATTACATACTCAATATAAAAATAAAAACCTTATCAGCAGTGGCCATGAGGGAAATCCCTATAGTATTGAATCGTTAGGGGTAGACTTGTCATCAGGACCTCTAGAAAATAGCGTTATCTAAGTCAACAAACTACCTTGACCCAAATCAATTGTGTTTAAGCATGAATACTACATTATCCTCTACGCTTCTTTTAGCCTCTCACTGAAAGGTCATCGAAAGAATACCGCCTACCGATAGTGATGAACATCAGGGTTCGGATACATCTCCACACAAGGGGGCTTTGCTCCCTAAAATCACCTCAGGTCCAGCACTTTTGCATAAAATAAGCCCATGCCCAATCTAATTGAGTCTGTATTTCCTCCACAATGAATCAGCCGACCAATGCAGCACTTGAGTTACCGGTTATGCAAAGTATATAGGGTAATAGGCAAACAAAAGATTGCTTGACTTTATCCAAGAAATTTCAATGTATCACCAGTATCATCAAGAAACGAGTGGTCAGTCCTGCGTCTCGTGCAGCTTCCGTATCTTCTTGACGATTTCTTCGGGCTTTACACCGAGACCGGAGGATAATTTGAAAATGGTGGAAATCGTTGGTTGTCGATGACCATTTTCAAGATAAGAAATAAATACTCTGTCCAGTTCGCTTTTTTCAGCTAAACTTTCCTGACTGAGAGATTTTTCGGTACGAAGCTCTCTGATAACGCTTCCAATTGCCTTCTTCAACATATCCATTTATTGTTTCGCACAATGTAGGGGAAGCCTAAGGATAAAAACATAAACTATAGTTTACAAGTCGATATTTTTAATCGATTTTTTCGATTTTTTTCCCTTTCCGGCCTTTTTTTAGAATAAATAACGATTACTCATCTCTTATATCGTTCAAAAACAACCCTAAAGCACCTAGACCTTATAGGATTTGTATTGTTGATCGACGCGTTCCATGATTTCAGCTGGGGGCACCCCCAAACCTTTGGCCAGCTTGAAAAGTGTAGTGATACTTGGCTGTCTTAATCCACGCTCCATGTATCCTATAAAATTCTTCTCGAGTTCAGCAAGCTCTGCCAACTTGGCCTGAGTGAGCTTTTTTTCCTTTCTCATTACTAACAAAACACTTGAAAAAACTTCCTTAACTTCCATGCAACGAAGGTATTCAGATCTATTTTTCGATAAAACACACTATAGTATGTATTATCGAACTTGGAGACCTCCCTCTTTGATTTTTTCTTGATTACTATAGACAACACTCTGATTAGCTATGGATTGAGTATTAATGGGTTGAAAATTATTTTTCAACCCAGCCATGAGCTACGAGAATGTTTCCGGTCCAAATATGCATATATTCAAATTATTTGCAATATAACTCAAAAATATTACATATATAAATTTGCCCAAAATTAGACATTAAGCTCATTTTAGGTGGTTTTAAAAAACAATTAGCGACACTTACGCATAAAAATGTATTGTTTTTTGAATTTTAAGCACTTATGTTGTATATTGTTATAAAATAAATGTGATGCATTTTTTTCATGCCGGTCCATTATGCTATTCTCCGCGCATTGGTATCACATACTTTTATAGATGTGGGGCAATCCCATTTTTTCAGAACATAATACTGTAATCGCTCATGACTTTTCTCTCCGATTCGAATTCAGATAGCTCGGTACTTCTCCGAACTATATTATTAGGTATTCATATCGTAGGTGCATCCCTTTGGAGCAACCCTACACAGGCCCAATCGCCGGGTGGCGTAGCAACGGACCTCTCCCTATGGCTTAAGGCCGATGCCGGAGCTTCTACCACTGTGGAAGGACTCGCAGTGGACCAATGGAACAACAGCACGGTGGGGGCAGCTCCTCTCGGCGCCAATGGTCTGGGCACTTATAGCTTCGATAATTTCAATGCACTGGGCGGGCTGACGAGTAGCAGCAGTACCGAGGAAAGCGAAAAACCTACCTATCTACAGGAGAGCATCAACTTTAATCCCAGTATGTCATTTGACGGGAACGATCATTTTAGGATTGTCGGCCTGCCCGCAGTAGCGGATATGTCCTTTTTTGTTGTATTCAAGACCAATACGAGCCTGAACAACCCCAATTTTTTCAGCAATACTACTTTTATCGGATCGGATACCAATGGTTTCGAAACGGGCAGCACCGCTACGGACCAGTTTTCCTTTGGTATCGATAATGGTAATCTGTACGGTATGTTCCTACAGGGAGAGTCCGGTGAGGACATCGGCGATGAAGTCGTGACGGATGGCCTGCCCTCCATAGCTACGGCCATTAGGATCAGTAATGATGGGGGCAATAATAACAGAAGCCTCTATGTCGATGGTCTTCTCGACATCAATGTCAGCAATACGGGTAGTGCGGGGGTCGACCTGGACGCCAGCTATGTCGTCGATATCGGGCAGGAACCCACAGGGGGTGGCTGGTTTCGTGGGGAAATCGCCGAAATCATCACTTACAGTAATGACCTGAACACTACAGAACGCCAACAGGTAGAATCATACCTGGCCGCTAAGTACGGGATCACGCTCGACCAGAGCAGTGGCACAGATTATATAGCCTCTAACGGTAGTACAGAGATGTGGGACAAGGACGCTAGCGATGCCAATAGCTATAATGGCAACATCGCCATTATAGGTCGCGATGATGGCAGCGCACTCTCTCAGCTGAAATCCAGCTCCATAGCTACCGATGCCGCGGTGACCATCGCTAATGGCGGTAACTTTGACGCCCCCTCGCCCTTCGGTAACGACCTGTCTTTCTTGTCCATAGCTACTGATAACACCGATGAAATCGACTATGAAGTATTGTTCGATGATGACTCCGGTTTTCTGATAAACCGCACATGGCAGGTACAGGAAACGGGGACCGTAGGCACGGTCACGATAGGCCTGAACGGGGACTATGCGGGTACGGATACCCGCATGGTCGTCAGCAGCGATGCCGATTTTTCCTCTAGCGATCTCGTGATAACCATGACCGATAATGGGGAAGGGTACCTCACCGCATCACTGGACCTGAGTGATGGCGACTATTTTTCCTTTGTCACCAAAGCTCCCGGTGGCGTGGCTACAGGATTGGCCGTATGGCTCAAGGCCGATGAAGGGTCTTCGACCGCTACCGAAGGAGCACGTGTGGACCAGTGGGACAATGCCACTACGGGAACACCCAAAGGGAGTGAAGCGACGGGTAGCTATGCCTTTACGGGTTTTGATGCCCTAGGAGGACAGACGGGGCCGACCAGCATTGTCGACACACAAAAACCCACTTACCTCAGCGAAGGCATCAACTTCAACCCCGCTATGGGCTTCAGTGGAGGGGAACACTTCAGGATGGCAGGACTTCCGGCCACACTGGACATGACCCATTTTATTATCTTCCAGTCTTCCAACAGCACCGACCGCAACCCCTACTATCAAAATACGGCCATCTACGGTGGTGACATCAATTTCTCCTCGGGTACCGCTGCCGATGTGAATGCTTCGGAATTTTCCATAGGCCTGCGCGGTGGCAGCTTATTTGCTAAGGTGACCAATGGAGATTTCAGCTATGATAGAGGTAACTTAAGCTTCACGGACGAGGTACCCGTACTTGCCTCCATCCTTAGAGATGCCAACGATGCGGGCAATAACAGCAGAAAATCCTTTCTGAACGGCCTACAGGATATAGCAGAAAGCGATACGGAGGGTGTCGACCTCTCACTGGAAAGCGCCTTGGTCATGGATATCGGCCAACATCCTACGGGAGGAGGGCAGTTTACGGGAAAAATTGCCGAGATCATCTCCTTTTCCAGCGCCCTGAACGATACCAACAGGCAGAAAGTAGAAAGTTACCTGGCTTTGAAGTACGGGCTTACCTTGGACAATACCGATACCAATGCCGGCATTATCGAGGGGGATTATGTACTCTCCGATGGTAGTATAGTCTGGGAAGGTGCCCTCTCGGGAGCCAATGCAGGCTTTCATCATGATGTGGCCGGCGTTGTACGCGATGACATTTCAGGCCTTTTACAGGTCAAGTCAAAAAGTGAGAACAGCGATGCCGTGATTACCATAGAGAGCCGACAGAGCATGTCCGATAGACAAGCTTTTGTCTGGGGCAATAACGATGGGGACCTCACTTCCCCAAACGATACGGATATTGTGTTTCCCGTAGAGGTACGTCTATCGCGGGCCTGGAAGGTGAGCGAACCCAGTGATGTCGGTGCCATTACCATCTCTTTTGACTTGACAAAAATACCCGGAGATAAACTAAATGGAAATCTACGACTACTCGTGGACAGTGATGGCACTTTTTCCAGTGGGGCCAGCATGTACGCAGGGACCATTACGGACGATGTTTTCAGCGCCGACCTCACGGGCAGTGAAATCGCTGATGGTGATTTCTTCACCTTGGCCAGTATCAACGAGGGCAATACTCCACTGCCCGTTACCCTGACTCACTTCGAAGGAAAGATGATGGAAGGACAGGTAGCACTGACCTGGACCACGGCCAGCGAACAACAGAACGAGTCCTTCACTCTGGAAAAATCATACGATGCCGTCCAGTGGAAAGCTTTCAAAACCTTGGACGGTGCGGGCAACAGTCATCAGATCATCCACTATCGCGCTTACGATACGCAACCCTACCGACCGTTTACCTATTATAGGCTGCGCCAGAAAGATGTGGACGGTAGCCTGAACTACTCGCCCATTATCCGAGTAGATGTACAGAGTCCTGAGCGCTCGGTCATATATCCCAATCCTGCCAATGAAACATTGACCATAGCCATACCCCAAGGTCTTCATGAGGTCAAGGTAAGCCTCAGGGATGTTTCCGGGGATGAATTGTTCTGCGATACCTTTACCGCTTCGGGAGGAGAGGTCCGTTTCAACAGTTCGGCATGGAAAGCGGGCATATACGTCATGACACTCCTCTATGAGCATGGCATAGAGCGACAGAAAATCGTCATAGAACATTAAGCTCTAGAAGTTAGGAGCTACTGTGAAATCAATGTGGTACAGATAAAACCTACTGATAATTTCGACAACAAACTTTGGTCTTTGTCCTTATTGTTATCGCCCTGTACTTGGAGATATCACACTCGATATGTGTCTTGAGACGGTCTCTGAAATTCAGGTATACATTGAACCCAAATTGATCGATAGAAATCGTGATGAGCGTATACATAGCAAAATACCGGCCATTTGGATTCGTTCGGCATAGCACCGCTATGGTGAATGAAGACCGGTGGGCAAAGCTTCCGGTATGAAGCTATTTATGTGCGGAATAGGTTCTTTATTGATCATTTTGGGTTGAACCCGAGTCGAACACGATTGTTAACCATCGAAGAAATATTAAACCCAGAATGTCCATTAGAAAATCTATTCCGGACTTAACTGACTTCAAATCAGTAAATGAATGCGTTTTTTGAATCAACCGTAGCGGTGCTACGCTGAATCCAAGAAAACGCACTGATTCATTGTCATTTAAGTCCTCATGACGAAGTTCCAACGAACATTTTGGGTTAGATACTTTGAATTTACTTCCTCCATGACCTGCCCGGTCAACTGCCCACCATAAACCATCTGATTTACTTTTATAAATAGTACCGAAAATTTTGTGGTTTTTAATTTTGGAAGCACCAGTTTTTGTCAAGGCCCTAAGTCCCCTGCTACCCTTATCACCTTCCCCTCTCCCCTTCCCTTCCTCCTTTCGTATACCATAGCCAGTGCCGGTACAGGTCGTTGAGCTCGTTCTTTTCCTGCCCGGTCAGCGTGCCCTGCGACTTCTTGTGCTGCAGCTCGTGGAAGCGCTGCTCCCTGCCGTCGTTCCATATCGAGTCGTCGTTGCCGCCCGCCTCATGGCCCTTCCTATCATTAGGTACTGCTCAGCCTTCCAGCACAGCTGTAGCCCTTCAACAGTTTCACCCTCATTTACATTTTCCCTATCATATCCAGATAACGGTTATTGTACAATATTACAGAAGTATGACTCAACACCGTCATAAAAAGAGGTTAGGTCTAATTCATATCTCCATGATTCATTTTTGTCGTAAAACGAAATTTCATGCACACCGTCGTTTTTACCTAAGTAAACTTCAATTACGTCTGTTCCCCGTAGGCCGAACCTGACCCCATGACTCTGTCTATACTTGAACATTTCATCCAGGGCTTCTTCATTAATTTCTTCCTCTACACCATAGAATGAGTGTATTTTTGCTGCAAGAGAACCATCAGCACTCATTTTTATAGGAAATTCATCGTACAGAATGTTTTCTTTACCGGTAATCAACCAATTCAAGAACTCACGGGCATCCCACTGAAGCCTAAAAATTTCTTTTAGAACTTGTAGCCTATCGGAAACTACCGCTAATACAATCTCTGCCCAATAAATTTCAGGATCATAAAGTTCATCATAGGGGTACTCTTTTTTGACAACCTTAAGTGTTAATTTTTCCATCTACTTACCTTTAATCATCTTATTATATTGAGCACCGGTAATCGTTCCATTCTTCTTAAGCTCTTTTAGAACACTAGACGGTGCTTCCGTTCCTTTAATCGGATAACCATGCCAACCACCTACATTATCGGGTTGGAATTCATATAGTTTCCCCTCGTGATAGCCATATCTTTGCTTTCCACCCTGAATCGAATTGTTCAACACTTTACTAGCGGTAGCATCATCCAAGTCCATTTCTGTTCCCTATCCACCTTTCTGATGTTTTTTGGTAGGAAAATAATTAAAGCTATCTTCGCCTTCGGCGGATTCCCTTCCTCCTTTCGTATACCATAGCCAGTGCTGGTACAGGTCGTTGAGTTCGTTCTTTTCCTGCCCGGTCAGCGTGCCCTGCGACTTCTTGTGCTGCAGCTTGTGGAAGCGCTGCTCCCTGCCGTCGTTCCATATCGAGTCGTCGTTGCCGCCCGCCTCATTTTCAACCTATTATGGCTAATGTAGGTTTCCCAATCATACTCTGGTAAAAAGTGTAAGGCCTCATAGCACTTTCATAGTTCATCCCTGCATGATCAACTAGGCTTCCGAAGTCTTGATAATGTTTATAATAGCAAACTTCTTATTGATTATAGCAGAGGTACACCAAATGTTTTCCAAACCTCTAAGTAATCCCGGATTGTTCGATTCATCCGAAATGTCCTCCAATAAATCTTTTCTGCCATTTTCATCCACGCCCTCTATTACTGATATATCCAAATCCTTTGCCCACGAAATGAGAACTTCCTTTATAGTTTCTAACCCCGATCTGTCCTGACTGATGTAGGTGCCTCCATCATACTCCATTATGAATGTGTAAAACCCCATATTATTTCTTGTTTCCTTTTCCTTTCTGCCCATGATGTCCACCTGTCTCGTCTTTTTTCTTTTTCCAATGATTAGCTTGAGTTTTAGCTTTCTCAAATAACTTTTTAGTCTCCTTTGTCTTATTTGGCACCAATCTTAGAGAATCCACTTTGGCCTTCCACATTTCATAGTTCTCTGACGCGGACATCCTTCTTTTGATATTGGAGTGCTTTTCGTTCTTGCCACTCTTTTTTATATACCCGGGTACACCGTGAGGATATTTAGCGTCTTGAAGGTCTTTGAGTTCCCTATTCTCATCGGGGGTCAGTTCCCTATGCTGTCTTTGCCCGGTGAGTTCGTCCAAGCGCGTTTCCTCTTCTGTTGACAATTGGTTGACGAAAGCAGAACCCTTTCCCGCCTCATGGCTCATGAACATGAAGGTAGCGAACAGCCCTGCTATGCGCAGCCCCATGGCGGTACCCTTGGTGGCCACCTGCTCCACTACCTTCTCGGCCACGGTCATCTTGATGACTTCCCATAAACCCGGAGTAAGGGACAGCCTTTCTATTGCGGACAAAAACTACTTCAAAATCAACGGTTCTGCGCTGCGCAGGCTCGTCACCTTAATGACCATTAGGACTCCTCACCTGAACCGCTGATTTTATCGTAATTATGCCCTCATAACGAAACCCTGTCCATCATTCCGGATTAATAAAATTTTTCAATTTTTTCATACGCATGATAAGCAATATTTATTACCTACAGGACACCTGTAAAAAGGTTACAGAGAAGTTTTGAATTTAAAGCCATCAATCTCTTTATCGGCATCTTCAAATAATGCTAAATATTTGCTTGCTTGCTCCCCTAGGCTCTCTTCGCTTTTCCTGTAATTTGACCATAAAATTGATACCGGCAAATCGATTTCGCCTGTTATAAGATCCCATAAAGAATCTAAGTTTTCTCCGTAGTATTCAGGTAAATTCAACTTTTTCCTAAGGAGACCATGCAACTCCTTGATATCGTTTAGTTCACCCCCTTTTATTTCTATTTCTTTCATCTAAGGCGTTATTTCCGTAAATGTTCTATAATGGTCCGTAGTTTTATAAATCAATCCATCATTGGAATAAAGTAATCTTTCTGGCCCTCTTCCTCCTCCCGAATAGTTAATATCTGCTTCAAACCAAGTTCTACCCTGAGCATCTGGTAATAATCCTTCTCTATTTCTAAAGACATCTCCTCCGATACTTTTCCCTGGAGCTACTTCTTGTAAATTACCTTGTCGCGGATTCCAACCTAATTGACGAGCTTCTGCCTTTGTAATAAAGTTATCTGGCAACCCACCATTAATTTTCACATGAGCAGCAACATCGTCGAAACTTGTTTTTAGCCCCCTCTCCCCTTCCCTTCCTCCTTTCGTATACCATAGCCAGTGCCGGTACAGGTCGTTGAGCTCGTTCTTTTCCTGCCCGGTCAGCGTGCCCTGCGCTATGGACTTCACGTAGGTCGTCAATGAACAAGGGCCGCAGCTCTTATTTACTATTTCATATTAGTTCTTTCAAAGGTGGCGGGCCGTCTTTCCTGACCTTCTCGACTGCTTCCAACCAGTATTCCCAAAATGCACTGTCTGCGGGAGTATCTTCTTCCACATACTCTCCACCACTCAAAATATCGGTCAAATCTTCTGAACCTGTGAGTTCCCAATAGTACGTCAACATATAAAGCATGGCCTCATATCCTTCTTTTTCAGTGATTATTCTATTGCTGCTTATTTTCATGATAAATTACTTTAAATCATACTTTTTAACGAAATTAACAGGTTTCTGGTTGATGCCCGCACCTTTTACGACTCCATCTCGGGTATAACCGTATAATTGAGTTCCATCATCAAGAATTCGAGCAAACCAACTCTTATCGAACTTATCAACTCCTTGCAAATACTTACTGTTATTGGTAAGATCGGTAATCAACTTTCTATTAGTGGCATTATCTATCAATTTTCCCACTTTCCCAGAGAAAATATGGTTGGCCGATTTTCCTTTAGGTACCACATTTGTTACCCCCCTAGCGGCACTTCTTTCAAGCAATAGTAAACCTTCACAATCCGACCCTATTTCGATTTTAGAAAGTACTCGTTTTAGCCCAAGTTCTACCCCAACCGAACCTTCAATTTTGTCCCAAGTATAAGTTTCAGAAATAGGGTTTCTTGGGTCAAACCCTAAATAACTGGATTAGCAAAAGCAGTGATGACGCCACTTTGAAAAACAAAAAGACCGATAAGAATTAATAATATCCTTATTATCCAGTTTGTTTTATGTTTAAGTAGGTGTTTCATCTTTACTCTAAGCTACCTACTAGGGGATAAGATTCTAAAGTTGTTTCAAGTTCTACAACAAAACGGTCTAAAGTTGCCAAGTCTGTTTGAAGCTTAAAATCCAAGCTATCTCCGCTATCGGTATTTGCTTTCCCCTTACAGTTTACAGAGCCATTAGATTCAACTTGAAAATGCAAATACAATCCTTCTTCCATTGTTGTAAATTCACTCTCTTTAGTAGTATCATTTTGCAAGGCTTTCAAAGATTCATAAAACCTTTGCAAGTCGTCAACTCTTAAATTAGTACCGTATAATGTATTGATACCCTGAACATCTATTTTGATTTGTGATTCAAGCCAATTACCGTCCCAATAGTCGTCTGTTTCAGAATTGCTTCTTCTTAAAACACTTATCTCTAATTTCCCTAAATCTCCTGTAAGTCTCATTTTTCAAGTATTTCTATTGTGGGATAACTGTAATAATGTCACCTGCCTTGTTGGTAATAACCTTTAAATTATCCCTAATGAAAACAGAAGTACCTGGGGTATTACCTGGGAATGTTCGGGCTGGATTCTTAATTACATCAAGTACAGCTCTTGGCGAGAGAATACCTCTTGATTGCATTTGGTCAAGTGCATGACCTGTGAATTTTCTGCCGCCAATCGTTGTAGGAGAGTTCTTTGTCAGAACTTTCATTACGTTACCACTTCTACCTACAGGGGTCTTAGCTAAATTACCTGCCCCCCTAGCGGATTCCCTTCCTCCTTTCGTATACCATAGCCAATGCTGGTACAGGTCGTTGAGCTCGTTCTTTTCCTGCTGGGTCAGCGTGCCCTGCGACTTCTTGTGCTGCAGCTCGTGGAAGCGCTGCTCCTTGCCGTCGTTCCATATCGAGTCGTCGTTGCCGCCCGCCTCATGGCTCATGACCATGAAGGTGGAAATCTAATCTTAAACAGCAGCTTTCTTAATGTAACAAGCCAACCTGAAGGCTGGCTTGTTTTTTATTAGTCACAAAAACATATTAGTCCTGAATTTAGATTGACTGTAGCTTCTTCTAAAATATCCAAGAATTTTCTATAGGAAGCTTTTTTTTCTTGTGGGACGGTCTTTATCTGAAATTTTGCAAATTCGTACATTTTAGATACTTCGGATTTTTTAATTCTAAAGTCGATATAGTATCCAATCTCTAGCCCTAAAGTTTTTGTATGTTCTATTAAATCATGAACTGATTTAAAATCATTTAATCCTATGCTACCAATGTAATTATCTTCATTGGGGTATTCTGGCTGTCCTTCTTGGTCGCTTATACTATAAAAATCTAACATCTTTTTTTATTCTAATGGGTGAAATGTACGAACAGTACCATCCGTATTAACTGTAGCTCTATATTTTCGGTATGTTCCATTTGTTTTAGTACGATATTCAAAAACGGGTAGGCCATCATAATTTGATTCCTTTCCATGTTTTAAGGTTTTATTTAATAGTCTTTTAATATCACTTTCGCTTAAATTCGGATCAAATTTCGTTTTCTTAGGAAATCTAGAAGGATTAATATGCCTATCATAAATATGTTTCCAACCCGATGAAGCATTTCCTTGTTCTAATTTAAAGTTTCTGCTACCTCTATTAAATATAGCCCTATTTGAAAGGTAACTCCCCGCCCTCTCCCCTTCCCTTCCTCCTTTCGTATACCATAGCCAGTGCCGGTACAGGTCGTTGAGCTCGTTCTTTTCCTGCTGGGTCAGCGTGCCCTGCGACTTCTTGTGCTGCAGCTCATGGAAACGCTGCTCCCTGCCCTCGTTCCATATCGAGTCGTCGTTGCCGCCCGCCTCATGGCTCATGAACATCAAGGTAGCGAACAGCCCTGCTATGCGCAGCCCCATGGCGGTACCTTTGGTGGCCACCTGCTCCACTACCTTCTCGGCCACGGTCATCTTGATGACTTCCCATAAACCCGGAGTAAGGGACAGCCTTTCTATTGCGGACAAAAACTACTTCAAAATCAACGGTTCTGCGCTGCGCAGGCTCGTCACCTTAATGACCATTAGGACTCCTCACCTGAACCGCTGATTTTATCGTACTTTATGCCCTCATAACGAAATCCTGTCCATCATTCCGGGTTAACAGCTCGTTCTCCACGAGTGCCCTTTGCTCTTCGCAGGGCGGCTTGCCGGGACAGTCGCACTTGCAGCCGTCCTGTACAAAGGCATAGGACAGTGCCCTATAGAACATCTGGGCATCCTGCCCCGTCAGCAGTAGGCCCCGCGAGGTCTCCTTGATGTCCCGGCCATCGGGGTCGATGGTGGCGATGGGGTCGTTCCCCGCCCAGCTGTAGGGGGAGAGGTCCGTATAGCGGTCGGCATGGGGGTCGGGCTGCCAGGTACGGCCCGCGGCCGGGTCGTACATCCGCCAGCCAAAGTCGGTGCTGTTCAGCCCCAGCACGTCCTGACGCTCCTTGCCCTGATAGAGGAAGCTGTTCCCTTTGGCCATGGCACGACTGTAGGAGCCGAAGGTCAGCCCGAAGGGATAGTAGTCGTCCCGCTGTACCACGGGTCCTTCGCTATGGACCACACGCAGGTCGTCAAAGAACACCCTGTCCTCGGGCCGCAGCCCTTCGTAGGAGACATAAATATAGGCAAAATACCAGTTTTTGTACGGATGTCCCGAAAGGTTGGGTGTGTATGATTTTCGGGAACTACTTCAACTAGTTCATCTTACTATTATTGCTGTTGTGCCTGTTCTTTTTCTAATTCTATCTTTCGCTTGAAGTATATCCGTTCAGCTTCTTCGTCACCTTCAACAAGTTTTTCGTAATGGGCATCATCAAAAACCAACTCGTGATATCCCCAAACAGTTTCTTGGTAAGGATAGCTTTCATCTGTGTTTTTATATGATTTAAAAAACCAGGTTGAGGGTATATTATTTTCAGTCACTTCGAAAAGCGGGTACGGATAAGCTGATATATGACCGCCATCATCAATCACATAACCCAAAACACCTTCACCCATCAACATTCCCATTACTACATACTCTTTACCTATTTTTACTCCATATTCAGTATGACCGGTAGCACCAAATCTTCCTAATTCATCTTTATTCAATTCCTTACTTTCATAAGCCCTCAAGGCCTCTCCGGTATTATGGACACAACGAACTTTCATACACTATTTGAATTTAAAGTCATCAACCGCTTTCAAGGTGCCATCGACCCAATCAATATGATTTCGTCAAACATTCTGATTTTAATGCTCTATTTGTCCCTTGATAGCTGTAAATACCTGTTCTCCCTCAAGCTCTTGTCTCTGCACGACAACAACGCTTTCCGGCAAAAATTCCCACGCTTCATCATCGGGGTCATGGATTTCTTTTCCTTGAATTTTATAAAGATTTTCACTGATCTCTATTGCAAGTACGGGTCGGTAGACAACAGTACCCTCACCTAATAACCGAACATAAATATTCTTTTTCATTTCTCTAGTATTTAAATCCACGTCCTCCAACGTGAATAATCTCTTTTGTTACATCATCAATTACAACTGATCGGCCGGTTTTTTAAGCTAGTTGATCATTTCTTCCTTCAGAATTTCAACAATATCTCCCCGTACTGCCTTCCATCGGTCATTATCCACAAAATCCTTTGGATTCCAGATTGATCTATCAAAATCATCTATCATGTTTTTCAACTTTTCTATTTTTCTTGCTACCTCAAGAGATAGGTAACCTTCCCGATGTAATTTCTCAAGATTTCCCTTATGAAAGAATGTATAATAGTCCCCTTCCAGTTCTTCTATCTGGATTTGTATTGTAGACAGATAAGGGATATTGGGCTCTTTTTTTGGAAGAAGCAAAAGATTTAAAGTGTCAATGAATGATACTATCAGTTGTTCCATATTTTTATTCTACATAAAATATTTTGGACTTGTCATCTTTCGAGGGTATATACCCTTTGCCGACAACTTTATTTTTTCCGGCTGTTCCACTATTGATTTTATAGTACGTGGAATTTGGATGATGAGAATTACCGCTTGTAAAGGATACAAATCCGTCACCATCTTTTTGAATAAATTTCCATCCTTCCCCGGAATTTAATGGCTGCTTCTCCCATCCCTCGCCCAACATTTTTTCTACTTCATCCGCAGATTTGCCCCATATAGATTTCGGGTCAGCCACAAGGTCATCAAAAGATTTAATTACTCCTTCCCTTCCTCCTTTCGTATACCATAGCCAATGCTGGTACAGGTCGTTGAGTTCGTTATTTTCCTGCTGGGTCAGCGTGCCCTGCGCTATGGACTTCACGTAGGTCGTCAATGAACAAGGGCCGCGGCTCTTATTTACTATTTCATATTAGTTCTTTCAAAGGTGGCGGGCCGTCTTTCCTGACCTTCTCGACTGCTTCCAACCAGTATTCCCAAAAGGCACTATCGGCTGGTCTATTTTGGACTGGCCAGTACTCACCACCACTTAAAATATCTGTTAAATCATTTGACTCAGTAGCTTCCCAGTATGCTTTTAACATATACAGCATTGCTTCATATCCTTCTTTCTCCGTAATCATTTCGTTACTGGAAATTATACCATCTTCGTTTATTTTACCATCACTTGCTAACTTCATAAGCTACTATTTTAATCCATATTTAGCAATCATTTCAGCGGGTGTCATATTCATATATCCTGCTCCCTTGACAACACCATTACGGGTATAAGAATATATTGATTTACCAGCACCATCTACTCCCGTGTACCAAGCCTTTCCGTATTGGTCTACGCCAAGAGGTTTACCATTAGAAATTTTTTGAATCAAGGCTCGATTAGCAGGGGTGTCTGCCAGTTTACCCGTTCCCTTGAATAAGTGGTTAGCCAGTTTTCCTTTAGGGATTGCATTAGTCACCCCCCTAGCGGCTCCTACATTACTAAACCACTATCAGCTCTTATTGGCTTGTTTCAAACTTACATATTCTATTTCACCAAGTAATGTGAAATTTTTTAAATTTTCATGTCTATTAAAGAAACTTGTCTCTATTGTGTTTCCATCATTTATAGGAGTGGACAATACAAAGTCACTGTCAAATATCAATTTCACACCCAGTGGTGAATCATTTACAATTCTGACTAATTCCACATCTAACACATTCAGATTTACAATATTTTTAAAAACATCAACTTCAGATACGTCATAATATTCAGTATTTACTTCCATCCCTTCTTCGCAATTCATCCAATCCTTCATTCTTCTGTTATACTCACTCCATTTAAAATATTTTTTAGGAATAGGTTGAAATTCTACTATTGGTGCCGTTAGATCATCCTTATCAGTAGATATCTTGAGTAGTTCATTTGGTGTACCTTCAAAGACATACCCTGCAGATAAATCAATTTGAGAAGCAGTATTTTCACCATAAGGTGGCCAAACAATTAGAATCAATCGTCTGACCTTTTTACCAATAATGTTTTTTAATGTATCTAGCATCATCTTAAAGGTTTTGCAGCATTATACCATTTGTTTGCCGTTTTGTTAATTGCCGTAATGAACTCCCCATTTGCTTTAGTGACTAACATTTTACCATTGGAAATATAGAACCTCGCATTAGGGATTGTGTTCCAAGCTCCAACTCTTGTCAAAGCTGGGTTAGCATTGTTTAGTAACTGGTTCGCCGCACCCCTTAATTGTGGTAACATTTTTTGAAGTTGTTGAGGAGTTTTCCCACCAAAACCCAAAACGTCGCCATGTTTTATTAAATGACCTATTGCGAACTTGGGCTGTCACCTTTTGCTGCCGTTTTCTTCATTTCCTCTGTTTCTATATATGATGCAATCATGCTATCAAACCACCTTTTCATGCCGTCGTGTTGGGCAACATCCTCAAGCATTGAAAATACTTTTTCAAATTCTTCGGGTTTTTCAATATTTTTCAATTCGAAAGGAAGGTTATGGAGCAGGTTGCTGATCCAAAAAACCTTTTTGTTTTTCGTTTCGTGGCCTTCTTCTCGTAGGAGAATGAAGGCTTCGTACAACAAGTGGTATAAGAATTCTCTGTAATTCATCACATCATTTTAAAGATCAAAGAAATAGGAATCATCTGGAGTATACTTTTTGTACGGAATATCAACGTCAAGTCCCCTACGTTGAATTTCGTAGATCCTTGTATTTCCCTGGATCACTTTGCCCGTTTTCGTGTTTATTCTTACAAATTCTCCGTTCTTTGGATTCGTAACACTTTTAATCAAGTCTCTATCAGAAAGCTTTTGTATATCCTTGTATCCAGCAGACTTGGTTATTAAATCATCAGAATGCAGAAGTGTAAAATCCTCGGCTTTTTTCGAAAGTGCATTCCTTACCCCCCTCTCCCCTTCCCTTCCTCCTTTCGTATACCATAGCCAATGCTGGTACAGGTCGTTGAGTTCGTTCTTTTCCTGCTGGGTCAGCGTGCCCTGCGACTTCTTGTGCTGCAGCTCGTGGAAACGCTGCTCCCTGCCGTCGTTCCATATCGAGTCGTCGTTGCCGCCCGCCTCATGGCTCATGAACATCAAGGTAGCGAACAGCCCTGCTATGCGCAGCCCCATGGCGGTACCTTTGGTGGCCACCTGCTCCACTACCTTCTCGGCCACGGTCATCTTGATGACTTCCCTTAACAGCTCGTTCTCCACGAGTGCCCTTTGCTCTTCGCAGGGCGGCTTACCGGGACAGTCGCACTTGCAGCCGTCCTGTACAAAGGCATAGGACAGTGCCCTATAGGCTATCTGGGCCTCCTGCCCCGTCAGCAGTAGGCCCCGCGAGGTCTCCTTGATGTCCCGGCCATCGGGGTCGATGGTGGCGATGGGGTCGTTCCCCGCCCAGCTATAGGGGGAGAGGTCCGTATAGCGGTCGGCATGGGGGTCGGGCTGCCAGGTACGGCCCGCGGCCGGGTCGTACATCCGCCAGCCAAAGTCGGTGCTGTTCAGCCCCAGCACGTCCTGACGCTCCTTGCCCTGGTAGAGGAAGCTGTTCCCCTTGGCCATGGCACGACTGTAGGAGCCGAAGGTCAGCCCGAAGGGATAGTAGTCGTCCCGCTGTACCACGGGCCCTTCGCTATGGACCACACGCAGGTCGTCAAAGAACACCCTGTCCTCGGGCCGCAGCCCTTCGTAGGAGACATAAATATAGGCATAGCCGCTCTGCGGCACAAGAACCGGTCCGAAAGAAAGCTGCTCTCTGTTATGAAGGCCGGCATCCGTGACGGGGCGAAAGCCCATGTCCAGGGGCCGCAGGTCCTCATCGAGCAGGATGTAGTTCAGGTAGGCAGCGGGGGCAGCGGGATATGCCCTGTTGGCCCCGATGGCCAGTGCGGGCAGGCCCTGGAAGACTTCCCCTGCCCTACGCTGTAGCTCAGTGCCCGTGGACAGGCCGCCCAAAGAGGCCGCCAGGACAGTGGCCATGGCTTCCCGCTCCAGCACGGCACCATTGCCCGCATTGCCCTCATGATAGGCCCAGGTACTGATGTCCAGGGTATCGCCCGCACCCACGGCCAGCGAAAGGCTCGGTCCGATGCGCTGCGCGGTGTTCAGCTCGGCCACTTCCTCGCCCGTGTGGGCAGCGGTGGGAAAGTGCACCCGTGTGGAGGAGAGGTTTTCGAACAGCTGTTCTTCCTGCCCCGCATCCCCGGTCTCCATCCCCGCGCGGTAGGTACTCCGTTCGTGCCGGGCATCGAAGGTCACGCGGACATTGCCCAGGTGGTCGCGGAGGTGGTACTGCTGCTTCCAGAGGCGGGGGTCGCTGCCCTGGGCAAGTATGCGCCCCTCGGGCACATGGATCTGCTCCAGCGCACCATCGGCATAGATAAAGGGCCCCGAATAGTCACGCTGCTCGGTGGGCCGCATTTCGTCGAGGCGCAGGCGGCGCAGGTAGACATTGTCCTTGCCGGGGTCCGCCGAGCCGGGGAACTTCCGCGCATCGCCCTGTAGGAGGATGATCCGCACGGGATTGTCCTCGTCCACCGCTGCTTCCAGCGTGACGCGGAACCAGCGGTCGGTGCTGCGGTAGGTCTCCGTACCCAGGGTAGTGCCGAGCTGTAGCCTGACCCCGTCCACGTGGGGATTGCCGGAGGGGATGTACAGCTCCGCGCTGAGCCGTACCCGCTTGTGGCGGATGCCCTCGGGCCGCTTGACGAGGAGATGGTCGGTACGCCCTGCATCGGCATGGAGGCGCAGTACGGCATCGCGGCCCGCATGGTCAAGACCTGCGGTCGTGGTGACCGCGCTCCCGTTCCACCCATCGGCGGTCCGGTCAAAGTCACTGTGGGCTATCCCTTCGGCGAGGTAGACGGTCCGGGCGAGTTTACTGCCCTCGGCGGTATAGGTATAGCGCAGGGAGGAGCCGTCCACTTTGTCCACCTGCTCGGGCAGGTTCAGGTAGTTGTAGCGGATGCAGGTGATGTCCCTGTTCGCATCGCTACTGAGGTTGCCGTTGGGGTCATGGCCATAATCGGGACGTTCCTCTGTGGCCTTATGCCCATCGCGAAAGCCGAGGTCCTTTATCTTCCGGCCTTCTCCGAGTGCACCGGGGTTGCCACTGTCGCTGACGGAGAGCAGTTGGTTGCCCTGGTAGTTATAGTCGAGCCTATCGATGAGGCGGCGCTGTCCCTGCACTTCCCGGAAGCGCAGCAGGCCGAGCAGGTTGCCGTTGAGGTCATAGGAGAGGCCCGCATCGGGCCCGGTAAGGTCAAAGGCACCGTCATGGCCCTCGGCCCGGTAGACTGCGGTCTTGAGGCGGTTCAGCTCATCGTAGGTATAGTGGTAGGACTGCCAGCGCTCACCTTCGGGGCCGTCCCCACTTTTCCAGTCCATCTGTCCGATAGTACCGTTGTACCGTGGATTGCGGGCATCGGTATACTTCAGCTTCAGGGAAAAGAGGTCCGCCGGCCCATCGGGATGGGCCGCTGAGCGCGCACCGTTGATGGACTCCGGCCAGCCTCGGACGGTATAGCTATAGTCGATGTCCTGTAGGCCGTTCAGGTCCTTGGAGACGAGTTCGCCGAGTTCGTTGTAGCGGTAGCGGATGACCGAGGGGGCCATGCCGTCCACGGTGGTGGTCTCGGTCAGTAGGCGGTCGGCATGGTCATAGGTATAGCTGTCGTGGAGGTGCAGGGTACGGCTCCCCGTACTGTGGCTATAGTGCGTCTCCTTGACCAGTGGCAGTACATCGTTCACATAGCTATGGCGCACTTCGTCATGGCCACCGAGGTGGTTTTCGGTGATCTGTGCCAGCGGCCTGTAGAACGCATCGTAGTAGCTCACCGCACGGAGCAGTGGCCCTCCGAGGATGCGCAGCATGCTGCCCGTGACCTGCCCTTTTATGGAGGAGCGGTGTCCTCGGTGGCCAAACTTCGGCCCCCAGCCGGGGAGGAAGCCATAATCATCGTAATAGGTGACGGTCAGCACTTCCTCATCGTTGCGCGGGGGAAAGGAGAGATTGGTATAGCCCAGAGGGGCACTGCGGTCCCGCTGCTCGAAGAGCGGACCGCTGTGGGCATCCACCAGGGCCTGCATGTCCTCCTGTCCCAGTACCCGGGGATGCCGATAGGTGCCCGTAATGATGGGCCGGTTGAGGGCATCGTATTGGGTATAGGTCCATTCGCGGCCCGTACGCCCTTGGTCGGTACTGCGCTGTAGGCCATCCTGTGTCAGCACGGGACGGTCCCTTTTGTCATAGACGAAAAAGACCTCTCCCGCACCGGGGACCTGCTTTTTGATGAGCCGGTCCCGGTCATCGTAGGCATAGCTGTAGGTGTAGGGCCTGATGAGGTCCGTTCCTGTCCTGATGCTGCGACTGTCGGAGTACTCGGAGTAGGCAGTGCCGAAGGCAGTACTCTTGACCGCGCGGAGGCGGTAGTGGTAGCTGACATTGGGGGAGAGTCCCATGACCGTATGCCGAAGCCCGTTGACCTGCTTTCCGTTATAGTCGGGCAGGAGGGTGCCGAAGTCGGCCGTGGTGGATACCTCCAGTAGGTAGTGATCGGCATGGGCCACCTCGGTCCAGTGGGCGATGAAGGAGCCGCCCGTGACCCGGGTGGCCGCTTGTAGCTGTGGGGCCCGAGGGGGCAGGAGCAGGGGTACAAAGGTACTGTTGGCAGAAGCCGCTCCCCCGGTGATGGTCCTGGCCCGTGCAAAGTACAGGCAGTTGTCCAGCCCGGAGACCCGCAGCACGGAAGCCTGAACGGCCCTGTTATGGTAGCCTTCCAGAAAAGTGGTGAAGAAAGGACTCTCGGAGATGTCCACTTCATAGTGGTCTGCCCCGCTCTGTGGGCTCCAGCTGAGGGTAAAGGAACCGAGCTTCTTCTCGGTGACCCGTAGCTGGGGCGGTCCGGGCTGTGCCAGCGCGGAGCAGCCCAGCAGTAGCAGTAGGGACATCAGTGGCCGCCATGGCGATAGGCCCCTTACGTACAGGGACAAGGTGCGGTATAGCGAACCCTCTCGGGCCGGGGATGGTGTTTTCAGGGTATGGGTATGCATAGGGCTTCTAATTATCGATATTTTCTATAAACATGGGAGGCAGTACCTGTCGGAGACGGCCGAGGGCATCGTATACCCGATAGGTGTCCACGCGCTGCTCAGCGAGCCGGGTGCGGTTCAGTACCACCAGCCCGCGCCGGTCGGTGAAGCGCAGGCTGTACCGGCCCTCTTCATCGGTATGGGCTTCTTTGTAGAGTTCCCCTTCGAGGTAATTGCCTATACTGAGGAGTGCGCCTCCTTCATCGATGAGCCATTTGATGACGCTGTCCCCCGCACTGTTGTACAGCTGCTGTTGCCGTAGGGTATGTCCTTCGTCCCCGCCACTGGGAGCAGGGGCCCAGTCCCTGCCCGGGGGGGCGGTCTCCACTTCGTTCCCCGTGCGCAGCAGCGAAGGGGCATAGCGCAGCTCCTCCATGGGCCGCGTATCGCGGACTATCCGTGCGTGGATGCCCGTAGTGCGCTGCGGATCGTAAAAGGCGCGGGCCTCTTCATGGGCACGGGCGCGATAGGTACTGCGGTCGCGGGGGCTGGTATAGGGCAGGTCGGCATAGCGCAGCCGGCCGTACTTGTCGTAGCCCTTGTTCCGGACGGTGTGGTGCCCGAGTGGGGAGGAACGGCGCTGTACCTGCTGGTAGGTCTCCCCTTGGCCACTGAGGTACTCCCGGTATATGGCCACGGACTCGGGGGCATAGCCCGCTTCCCGCTGTGCTTCGTAGGGCCTGCTCCTGTCCTCTCGGGAGCGGTAGGTGGTCATGTAGTTCAGCAGGTCTTCGTCCTGGCCCACGGAGGAGGTATTGCTGGCGACCCAGGTGGCATCGGCACAGGCGGCACTGCTCCGCAGGGTGGCCTGTACGCGGTCGGTCGGAGCGATATGGGGCACGACGGTATGGTCCGTATCCCGGTCATGCGCTCTGTTGTTGACCTGCCAGCGGATCTCGGGGCGGTGCCCGCCCTGTTCTATTTCGGCGAAAAAGGTCACATCACCTCCCGGGGGGACGGCTTCCGCTCCGGGATAGATGCGGATGGCGACCTCGGGGCGGTGACGGAAGTCCAGTAGGTCGGTGGCAAAGGTCTCCTCCACGATGCGGCCGCGGCCGCAGCCGCTGCTGACGACGGCTTTCATGGTGAGCGTACTTCCCGGGGACAGTGCCGCAGTGGTATAGGTGGGGGCCTGGGAGACCAGTGTCCCGTCCAGCCGCCATTGGTAGCGGTGAAACGTCCCCTCGCTCTCCACCGAGAAGGTCACCGACTGCCCGGGACAGACGATGTTGTCCGGGGGCAGGTCGGTGCCGATGTCCAGGGGCGGGGTGTATACGATGAGGTCATCGTGATGGAAGGGATCCAGGGCAGTCACTGCCGCCGAGGAGATACAGCCACCACTGGCCCGGCCCTTGTAGCGGATATCATGCACACTCGGGTCGAAGTCCGCTACCGTATAGTGGTCGGTACCCTGTGCCGCGAGGTCGCCGTTGAGGTACCACTCATGCCCGCGGAGCTCGTGTTCGGGCCGTAGTGAGCGTATGGTGAAGGTCACGGACCGGCCCGTGCAGAGGGGAAGGTGCGTGGGGGTATCGGAGGACATCACCGCTCCGGGCCTGCTCGGAGTCTTCAGGGTAACGGTCAGCACATTGGAGGTGATGCGGCCACTGCCCTTGGTGGCGATGCACTTGACCTTGTTGCCCACACTGAGGGGCCGGTCATTGGACCAGATGAAACCAAAATCCACACTGGTGGCGGTGTTATTGGTCCAAGGGATGAAGGTACGGCCACCGTCGGTACTGACATGCCAGTTGTAGGCATAGCCGGGCACCCTGATGGGGTCGATGACGCTGAAGTGCAGGCTATGGGGCGCTCCACTACCGGGACACATGGGCAGCGAACCACTCTGTATGGTGATGGTCTGCGCGGAAAGCTGTAGGGGCAACAGTACCAGTACACTGAGGTACAGTAGTCGCAGGAGAGGATAGGACAGCTGTGGCGGGCAGCACTCTGGGCGGATGCGGGAAATCTGTGCTATGTTCATTTATTCGGGGTTTTCGTTACGGAAATGGTACTCGTACTGCTGTAGCAGGTTGGCGGGCTTACCGGCCCGTGGTTCGGTGATGGTCTTCAGACGGGAGAAGCCGTCCAGGGTATAGCGCAGGGCCCTGCCATTGGGGTCGGCCTGTAGGGTCATGCCATAGTAGCGTTCGTAGCCGAAGGAGCTTACCATGGCATGAGGCAGGCGCGCGCGCAGTTTTCCCGCCCAACGGTGATGCCCCGCACCGCTATCGGAGCTCAGGAGACCTGCTATGGAGGTGTTCTCGGCCTCCAGTGCGTCGCGGACTTCGCCCAAGCGGGCATTCTGTAGGGACATGACGGGATACATGCCGTCATAGCCCCATAGGAGGACGTGGGGCACTCCCTCGCGGGAGCTGTAGAACTGTACATGACCTTTGGGATCGTAGGCATGCACTTCCTGCTCCAGATCGTAGTCGGTGGCCTCCCGGTAGGCAAAGGTCCGTGCCGGGGGCAGGTAGTCCCTAGAGGTCAGTGCCCCTACAAAACTACCCTCCGGAGCGGGTCCGGGGTGCAGCTTGCGCAGGCTATGGTAGCGCTTGCGCTTGCCCAGCCGTGCCTGCCCGGCGGCATTGGCACCATAGTAGGTCTGTAGCGTGGCCTTGAGGGCGGCGGGCCTTTCCCGGCCTGTCCAGTAGGCACCCTCAAAGACCAGCTCCACGGTCTCTATGGGCAGTCCTACGATGTTCTTCCGCACGAGTGCATCGATAAAGGCACTGCTGCCGGGCCGGTAGTCCAAGGGGTAGGCGGTCCCCGTTTTCAGGGTCAGGGTGCCTTTGTCGCCCGGAGCCTCGCGGTAGCTTCTCAGCTGTGAGCGCAGCTGTCCGTAGGCATTGTAGCCCATGGAGATGGAGTACTGGGACCGGTGGCCCTCTTTATCGTACTCGACCACACTTTCGCCCGTCGGTACATAGGGGGAGCGGTGGTCGCTGTGCAGTTCTATGATGAAGCCCTTGGTATTGTCGATGGTCCTTTTGAGGATGTACCAATTGCGCTTACTGTTGTCCAGCCGGGTATAGGTAAAGGTTTTTTCCATGATGGGCTTTCCTTCGGTATCGTAGGATTCCAGGGCCAGCAGCTGACCGCGCTCGTCACCCCGAGGGGAGAAGGAGTAGTAGTTGTCGATAAACTTCCGGCCAAGTATGATCTGTAGCTGTTCCCAGTCCCCGTCCCTGTCCAGGCGGGGCAGTCCCATGCCTTTGTAGCGCTTCTCTGCACTTTGGTCGGCATGGGACTTCAGGTCGGAGTACCTGTAGCGGGTATAGCTGCCATCATCGTACTGCTCCACTACTTCGGAGTAGTTGATGTGGCTCCCCTGTGTATATATGGTATTGGTCCGTATATTGGAGCTGATCATAAAGAAGATCTCGTAGATATCGGCGTTTTTGTTCAGCTTTCTGTAACCATAGGTCTTATCGTACATCTGCTTGACCTTGCCTCCGAGGATACCACTGGAGCGGTCCGTGTCCTCACTGCCGAAGTTATGGGTATAGAAGAGGCGCTTGGACCCTGTCGCGTTGGTATTGGGATCATGCTCGATGATGCGACTGATACGGATGCCCCCCGCTTTGCGGTTATGGCCCTTGTTGGCTGCCATAGTGTTGGCCAGTACCATGTTTTCCGAAAAGTCATGCTGTTCGTATTCGAAAGCCTTCCATGCACCCGTGGGGAAGGATATCCGCTTCAGGGCACCCATCCGCGCTACGTCAAGCCGCTGTGTAGGTTCGCGGCTCATGAAGTTGTTCCTGGGGTTCGGGATGAGAGAGGGACGCTCGCTGGCATTGAAGTAGCCCCAGTGGTCTATGGCCTGTGTGAGGTAGGTAGGATAGGGGATATCATCGGGCGGGGGGTAGTAGGTAAAGCGGTGGGTGGCTATCTTTCTGCCCGCACCCTTGCCCTCGATGCGCTGTAGGCCCATGAGCTGCATGCGGGTATCCATGCCGCTGTACTCGAAAACCATGTCGAAGCTCTCGGTGCGCATCTTGGTCAACTGTAACTGCTTGGAAATGTAGTTGACGGCACAGTTGATATCGCTGTTGTTCTTTGGCCAGCCATAGGCATGGTCAAAATGGACCGTCTCCCCAGAGGAGGCCCGGATGTTCTTGAGGACCTTGGGAGCAAAGCGGAGGGCCACGTAGCAGTGGTCTCGGTGAGAGTCTATTCCTTCGATTGTATAGTATTTGGAGGTAGTAGCATCTTTGATGTGCTTGGTATACTGTACCTGCGGCCGGTAGTCGGTGATGCCCCCATCGCCACCGAAGACCTTGTCATCGTAGCGGAAGCTGATGGAGGAGGCTCCGTCTGCGGACTGCATGCCGATAAGGTGCCAGCTGTCATGTCGTGCGTACTGTATGTCATCCGCATAGGTGGTCTCGGTACCCAGCGACTTATCGCTATAGTGGCCGCCAAAGCGGTAGGTAGTGCCGTCCTCGGTGATGATCTCCATATAGTTGAACCCGAATACACTCTGCAAGGCCCCCCCTTGGATGTCCCTCTTCTGCCGGTCTACGTAAAAGCCCTCGGTATCGCCCGCTCGGATGAAACCGAACCTTACCTTCCAGGCCAGGTGCGGACTGGCATGGTACTCGCCATCGCTGCCCAGCTGGATGGTCCCCGAGAAGCCGTTGAAGTTATAGCTGAAGATATCGGGGGCCAGGTCGTAGGAGCCGCTCACGGGGCTGTGCTGTTCGAAAAAGGCATATACCTCTTCGTCATCGTCAAAATAGGGCACCAGAAAGTCCCTGGTCAGCACGGTGGTCCCGCGCCGGTTCCACAGGCCGTATACGAGGGCCTCATCGGGGAGGCCACGCACGGTGCGCGATATCATACCGCCCGCACTCAGGCTCCAGCCCATGCCCGTTTTGCCGACCCGCTGGTGGGGACGGAAGCCCGATCCGTGGTAGGACAGGCCTATGGCAACACTGAGGTTGCCGTCCCGCACACGGTGCAGCGGTAGGCCCACGTTAGCCAGACCATTAAAATAGTTCGGGCTTATATTGGCCTCCAACAGTAGCTGTGCCGCTTCGGGTGAGGGATTCAGTACGTCGTCACTGTCGAACTGTGCACGGACACTGCCGTAGAGCAGGAGGGCCAAGAGTAGTGGTAGGTGTCTGTAGTGTTGTTTCATTGTGTTCTGTGGTAGTATTGGGTTCTTTTCCTTTTGTTTCATGACTTCCCTGTTCGCGATAGGGACCCTATGCGCCCTGCATTCCAGGGAAAGCATACCCTACCGGTACAGAGCCGATAGCGGATGAAGGTCCGGCAAAGAGCAGTTGGCCCGATGGTCCGTTCGGAATCGCGGACCTTCGGGAATTCGCTATGCCAGTGCCATAGACCAAATAGGGTCCTCATCGATAATGGCAGGATGTCTCGGTAGTACTGTCCTGTTTTTTTTCAAAAGTGAACAGAACCGCGCTGTTTTTTTTTGATTTTTTTGGTTGGAATGTTGGTATATTTTGGATGATGGTAATTTTCGGCCAAATATAACAATAATTTTATTTTAAGTTCTTTTTTTGCTAAAAAAACATATTTTTATATTCTTTCTGATATGGATGCTGCACTTCGGAAGTAGTAGGGGAAACGATGGACGGAAGAAGGGCATCATTTTCTGTCAATCGTAAAAGACACAGTCCGCATATACTCAAGGAAAAGTGAACCAAGAAATTCGGGGTTCAACCCAAATTGATCAGAGCATGTTTAAAAATGAGGGGCATATATTCAATCCATTTCTCCATATATAATTTTGCTTTATCATTAAAAACCGGATATTATCTACTGTAGGTTGGTCCGGTGCTCAGGCCAAGCCTATCAAGATAGGTCAGCTTCTTCATTTTTGGCTTGACCCAAAAACGGAGCAAAAAAGTCAAGACCGTGAACAAATAGGCTAAAAATCAATCCAATGAGCGAACTAAATCAATGGATACAATGAATCAATTGATGGTTAAGGTGTAAAACCTGCGCAGCATAAAACGGCTGATTTTGAAGTAATTTATGTTCGGAACAGGAAGACTATTGATTATTTCGGGTTTAACGGAACAAATGATATCCAGACGACAAACACTGCTTAACCCATTCATTTTCAAAGCATAGCAAAATGGCCTTTTTGCTGTTTTAGAGGAATCGTTATAGCACCGTTATACTTCCGTTATAAGTCCCCTCCACCGCAAAAACCCTATTAGAAATCAGACCGTTAATGAATACAACTCGTAACGATCAGGGCCCTTTTCGATTATCGGTTATCTTAAAACAATCTTTAACCCAAAATGTCCATTAGAAAATCTATTCAGGACTTAATACAAACTTAGCTTTTAAATATCGCCTATCTTCCTGTTCATTTTGCTTCACTCTGCGTTGACAATCCTCGCGATAGCGCTGCTATCCCTGCGGTTATCGTCTTGATTGAAACCAAATGACCCGCGGAATCTTATACGACATTTAAAACCCAAATTTGTATAATACAAACTTAGCTTTTAAATATCGCCTATCTTCCTGTTCATTTTGTCTCACTCTGCGTTGACAATCCTCGCGATAGCGCTGCTATCCCTGCGGTTATCGCCTGGATTGAAACCAAAATGACCCGCGGAATCTTATACGACATTTAAAACCCAAATTTGTATAACCGGCTTCAAATCAGTAACTGAATGCGTTTTTTGAATTCACCGTAGCGGTGCTACGCTGAACCGAAGAAAACACCCTGATGTATTGCCATTTAAGTCCTCATGACGAAGTTCCAACGAACATTCTGGGTTTAATCTTAAAACATAAAATCATGTTACGTAAACTCAATTCTCTTTTTTACTTTGCCGCCATTCTTTTTGTCGGTGCAGCCTGTGAAGATGTCGATAACAATACCCAACAGCGAGTGCCAGAGGCGCTTGTCGATACCCAGGTAAACGAATCCGCCGCCATGAGGGAAGCCGAAATCCTACTCTCTGCTTCTGCTACTGATGCGGGCAAGACCATGGATGAACTTTCCAACAGAAAGGGCGGGCGCTTCACCAAAGAGCAGAATGTTTTTCTGAAAAGCGCCATCGCGGTCAACGACCTGGAGGACCCTACAAGAGCCACAGTGACACTGCCTCTGTTCAAGGGTATAGGACCCAGCGGAAGACCGACCTATTATATCCTTACCGAAGCTTCTGACTTTGCTGTAGCGAAGTACCTGGGCATCAACTATGCTCCCAAACTGGCCAATGGCCGTGGCTCCGAAGGCAGTCAGGAAGTGACGCTGAAAAAAGGCTTCATCTACTTCAAGGGTGACGTTGATTTCAGCCCCGTACGCCGGGTAGTAGCGGGCGACGGCCCCTTTGCCTTCCCTCCTTCTGTGGCAGAACCCGGCTCTATCGGGGATGAGGAGTACTCTTCACTGGTCGTACTGCCCAGTGGTCAGGTCATCAACGCCCAGATCGTCGCCAACAACACGGGTATCCATGACCGTATCACCGACATCAACATCCGCAGAAGACAAGTGACCATGGAGCTACTGGACGGGTTCCAAGGTGGGGACCAGTTGTACTACCACTTGGTGACCGATGCTACCGA
>CANLOE010000040.1 GCA_947492745.1 uncultured Cyclobacteriaceae bacterium
TACTTCGAAGTGTACTTTCTTTCCCATCTTGGAAATTAATCAATATATACGACATTAAAAATATTAATCTGTATTATTTTATGACTATCCGTTTTTATACCTATTTTTATACCATGTATTTGATACAGAAGCGATAAGCATCCTGTCGAAGAGATTTTCTTGGAAATACCTACGGTTGAACTTATAGCAAAATTCGTTGAGATAGTTCTGTAGATACTCTTTGCTCACGTAATGATGCACTCCCAATAGCAGTCTCTTTGCATTACTGATAGCGGTATGTACCCAAGGTAGCACCTCCGAGGTGTCCTTTCTATTGAAGCAATTGATTGAAATGTGCTCGTGGATGACCTCAGGGAGCTTCTTGAAGCTTTTGTGCCCATCGGTCACGACCCTGGCCTTTGAGTCGATTATTTGTGAACTCTGTTCTATGGCCTGTCCCTTGGCCCCTTTTTCCATTACCTTCATCTTCAGGTAGCGCACTTCTTTTGGCTTGTTGTGCTTTTTGGGGTCATGGTCGTCCGAATATCTGGACTCAACGGCAACCAACACTTTTATCTTATCCCCGTTCCCATAATCCTTCCCTGCGCGGCTCTTGGAGGGTGCCTCGAAATAGCCTTCGTCCAGTTCTATCTCATCCTCAAGCCGGTACTTGCTGTCCCGATAGCCCATCACGGCCCTCAGTTTCTGGAGCATGTACCATATGGGCTTATAGCGCTTGTGCCCCAACTGCCGCTGGAGTTCCTTGGCCGAGATGCTCTTCTTGGTGTTGCTCAGGTAGGCAAGGGCAGTGAACCAGTAACGGAAAGGTAGCTTTGAGCCCTCCATCACCGTACCGGAGCGCAGGGAGGTCCTGTGGCCGCAACCTTTGCATTCCCACATTTGCTTGTCCTTTTTCCACCAATGGGAAGTACAGGAGCACTTTTTACAGATGATCCCTTCCTGCTCACGCAATGAGCGGAACTTGTTCTGACAAGTGGATTCATCACGGTATTCATTGTAATAATCTTCTAGAAGAATAAAATTGTATTATTCCTGATGCTAAAGATAGCAAAGAAAAATCAATTAGGTAATATTGCGGATAGTCATACATTTGTAACGTAAGCATCCGAGCAACTACACCTCTAGATTTTGTTGATATCCAGGCAATAGCTCCTCTAATTTTTGTATGTTATGGTCGGGCAATTTTTCCAGGGTACGGGCAAGCCATTCCCTTGGGTTGATGTTCTGCATTTTACAGCTTCCGAAGAAGGAATATAGCATAGCGGCATCCTGTGCTGCTTTGTGCGATCCACAGAAGAGGTAGTTCTTTCTGCCAACGGCCATGGGCCGGATAGAATTTTCCATCAAGTTGTTGTCCAGCTCTATCCTTCCGTCCAGGAATATGTTCTCGAACTTAGGGTACTGGTTCAGGAAATAGGCCATTGCCTTTCCGATGGCACTTTTTGGCAGCACATTGTATTGTTCTTCTTTTATCCAGTCCCGTATTTGTTGTAACAAAGGTCGTATGCGTTCTATCCGTAAGGTCCGGGTTTTTTCAACATCGCCATCTGCTTGCCCTTTGACCTGTCGCTCTTCCCTATAGATCTCCCTGAAAATGACAAGGGCTTTTTCTGCTTTGACCTTGTCATTGTCCAGGACATCATGGAATTTCCTGCGGGCATGTACCGGACACCCGGCAAGGGTAATGTTCGAGGCTGTCCCGATTTTGTCATATATGGTATAGCCGTCACATTGCAGGTACCCACTATAGGGTGCAAGCAGTTCTTTGGGCCCATGTTGTCCACGCCCTTTACGGTAATTGAAAAGTACAGGCCGGCCAACGGGGTCGTGATAGACCCATTGGTAGCCTTGATGGGTACCCCCTTTTTTGTCAGGGTCGAGTACCTTGATCGGTGATTCGTCAGCTTGGATATACCCTGAATCAAGTATTTTTTGTTTCAATATATCGTAAAGTGGCTCAAGCAGCCTACAGCATCCCGCCATCCAGTCGCCCATGGTGCTCAGGGCGGGTTCCCACCCAAAATCACGCTTGAACATCTGGATCTGACGGTAAAAAGGGAGGTGGTCCACATATTTACTGACCAGTACATGGGCCAACAGGCAGGCTTCGGCAATACATTTTTCTATAGGGCGGCCTGGAAGTGCCGCAATTAATACACCTTGATTGCCCTTCTTTACATATTTAGGGCGGACTGTCCTTTTTTTGACCAAACCGGCAGGGGTATACTCTAAAGTTTCCGTTACTTCCTCTCCAATTTTGGTAAGGCCTGTAACATCCCCTTCCGGTTCTATGGTCACCTCCCGTACCGGAAGGTGTTACGGCAGGGCATTGCGCCCCTGGTGTTTTTTCCTGTCCCCTGTATAGGTAATGGTTTCCTGTGGGGCTTCTTCTACAACAGCCATATCACCACCTGTTGCGAACAGGGGCAGTTGGGCCACATCAATGTTATGGAGGAAACGCTCCGACCTGAAACCGTTGATGAGCTTATGGACCTGTGCCGGTTGTTCCTGCAAAGAAGCTATCGTCTTCTTTTGAGATTCATATCCTGCAAGTAATACAAATTTAGGTTTTAAATGTCGTATAAGATTCCGCGGGTCATTTTGTTTCAATCAAGGCGAGAACCGCAGGAATAGCAGCGCTATCCCGAGGATTGTCAACGCAGAGTGAAGCAAAATGAACAGGAAGATAGGCGATAGTTGAAAGCTAAGTTTGTATAACTCCTGATAGGTCATAATGCCCCTAAAATAATGAACAGCTGTTAAACGGGCATAGGTTTTTGTATTTCTTTATACCTCTTCCTGCGATGGATATTGGTAATGGACACCCCATCGATCAACAGGACCAGTTGGGAATAATCCAAAACAAGGCCAGCTGTAGTGCCATCATAGACAGGCAGCTCAAAACTGCCCTGTTCCAGGCGCTTGTAGTACAGAACGAAACCACCTGCCTGCCAATGCAGCAGTTTGGCCTTGTTGCGGGGCTTATTGATAAAAATATAAACAGAACCATCGGTAGGGCTGCTAACCAAACCATTGCTTACCAGATTGGACAGGCCATCAAAACTTTTCCGCATATCCACTGGGTGTGCATATAGCCTGAAACGTAAAGAACTGCTCAATGAAAACATGCTTATACCGGGGTTTGGATCTCCAACCCATTGGGCATACGGATCATTATAGCACTTGGCATGGGAACTCCAGGGGCTGTTACTTCCAAGGGGATAAAAGAAGGAGCGCCCTGCGGGCCTGCAGAAGGTTCTTTTGAGAACTTCTTGACCCAATAATGTAATTTGCCCTCTGTCAGGCCATGGGCTTGGGCAAAGGATCTTTGGCTCTGGCCCGAACCATGGTAGGCCGATACCAGCTTGCGCATCTGTTGGGATAAAGTGGGTTGGGGCATATCTTTTTTTAACCCAAAAATAGAAGCCAACATAAATCAAATCAACATGTACTTAGACGGACGTATACTTTGTTCTGGATCTTGTAGTCGAACGTTCTCTATGACATCATTCCAGTCTTTTAAGATTAGACCATCTACAATTTGATTATCATGGTTCAAGAAACTAATATTTAATGTTCTTACTTTCTTTACTCTAATCTCTGATTCCGTAGCTGGTTTAGGCACTTTGGAGAGTCTAATAGTTCGATATGGATCTCTATCGATTCCAAGTGATTCATGATAAACACCTGCATTAGATGTCTTCGAACCACTTTGTGATTCTAAGCGAGATATGCTTCTACTGCTGATTTTGAAGCCATCTATGTTCAGGATAGGAAGGCTATTGATCATTTTGGGTTTAAGTTCGGGAACATTGAGGGCAATTCTCAACAAATGCGGCCGGAAAACTCATCTGCCTTATCATAGACCTAAAAAACAGCTCCTTCTTGGAGAAAGTGATCTGTATCGTTGAACCTGGATTATGTATTAGGGTTTAGTTATGAGGGTTTAGTTATGAGGGTTTAAAAAGCCATAAATCAGGGTGTTTTATTGGGTTCAATTTACTGGTTTTCAGGTATTTAATACCTAAATAGAAGTACTAATGCATGATCCGGGCTGAACAGCACGATAGAGGCAAGAAACAAGAACTTAGAGATAAAACCCACAATGACGAATAGACCGAAAAAGTAGGAGTAACCTAGGTGTGTTGCTCAACCTGATCAATAAACAAACCTTCAGTAACAAAGGGAGCTCCTCGTTCCCGGTATCCTACCCCAAACTATGCCTTAAATGCCTAAAGGATTTTTTTGTTGAGGGTTTTTGAATAAACATTGATGGCCACCTAAAAAACGAGCAGTATCCTTACATAGGTATCGAATGACATAGAAATCGATTTTTCAAAATGAAACAATCACCTACCTTTTATTTACTTAATCACGCAATATTGGCTAATACAAGTAAGACGTCAAATTACGTAAGCTGAATCTTAATGTATTGATAGCGATAAACCATTTTTTTGTCCGAAAAGATAAAAATTTGAAATTATTGCAACAGCTTATTTTTAAAGAATGAAGTGATTTAGACTTTTTGTTTTGAAGCAAAAATAAAGGATTTTTTGCCCCGGTGAAGCCTTTTTTGAGTGGCGTAGCCAAGGTTACGTCAGGAGAAAAAGTCTGAATCACTTCAATAAGAGACTGTTTTAAAATGTATCTTTTTCTTTCTTATGTACTTCTTTTGGTGCCTGATTTCGTTGAAATTTCCGCTAGCTAGCACGACAGGCTATCTTTGTCAATGGCTCGCGCGGCAGACCGGCCCCTTTACTAATAATGCCCCGAGGGCATTATTTTAACGCTCGGTCCTATCCAAAATAAGGGATAACAAATTCTAAAATAATAGCTGCTAAAACAGTCTCTAACACTTATTTTTTCAACTCATCTACCTCATATCATGGCGGACATTGATCGGACTCGAATGTACGAACTACTCGATACTATACAGGAAATGGCAAACTTTGGTATATGGGAAGTGGACCTGTCCACTAACCGAACTCTCTGGTCGAAAGAAGTATACCGAATCCATGAACTCCCACTGGGTACAGAGGTAGACGTTAGCAAGGGGCTGGACTTCTACCACCCCGATTATAAAGATATCATTTCCCAAGCCGTTGAAGCGGCTGTTTCTCAAGGGAAAAGTTTTGATCTCGAACTCAAACTGATTACGTTCGAGGGAAAGGAAAGATGGGTGCGGTCTGTTGGAAAACCTACCCTGAAAAACGGTATTGTTGTTGCGCTGAGTGGATTTTTTCAAGATATCCACTTAAGAAAGGAAGCCGATCTGGAGAATCAAAGAGCACGAAAAGCGTACGATTTTGCCCTGAATGCAGGGAATATAGGGACTTGGCAATGGAACCTCCATGATGGCTCGTTGATATGGAATGAATCCATGCACCGGATATTCGATTGGCCTGCGGATGTTTTCAAAGGGAAGTTCGAGGATTTTGCCGATCGCTTGCATCCTGACGATATACCACTCGCCGCAAAAGCCCTGAAAACAGCGCTAGAGGGTGGAGATAAATATAATATAGAGTACCGAATAATTACAAGAGATGGAAAAATCAGGTATATAGCTGCCAAGGCAGATGTGGAACATGATAAGCAGGACAAGGCCATTCATATCACGGGGGTCTGTATGGATATCACTACTGCCAAAGAAAATTATTTCAGTATAAAGAAAGCCGAGGAAGAGATCAAGGCACTTAATGATAGCTTGGAAAGAAAGGTAGAAGAGCGCACTGCCAAGTTACAAGCAGTCAATAAAGAACTGGAAGCTTTTTGCTATTCTGTATCCCATGATCTACGTAGCCCTTTGCGGGGCATATCGGGCTATACTCAAGCCCTTAAGGAAGATTATTACGATTTGCTGGATGAACAAGGAAAATATTATATCCGTAGGACCCTAAAAGGAACCTTAAGAATGAGCCAGCTCATCGAGGACCTACTCAACCTATCCCGTATTTCCAGAAAAGAAATCAACAAAAAAGCAACGGACCTATCGCAGATGGTCAAGGTCGTCGCCGAAGAAATCGGTGAAAGGTATACCGGTGAAGGTGCGAAATCCACATTCGACTTTCATGTAACCTCAGGGCTTTTGGCCGATTGCGACAAGCAACTGATGATGATACTTTTTGAGAACCTGGTCGATAATGCCTATAAGTTCAGTGCCAATAGCCCACAGCCCAGGATTGAGTTTGGGACTTTTTTGAAAGGAGATGTTCAAGTATATTTCCTGAAAGACAATGGAGTAGGCTTCGACATGGCGTTTGCGGAAAAACTTTTCGGAGCCTTCCAGCGTCTGCACAGCACTAAGGAATTTAAGGGCACGGGCATCGGGCTGGCTACGGTAAAACGGATAGTCAGCCTACATGGGGGTAATATCTGGGCCGAAAGCCAACCGGGAGAAGGAACAACTTTTTTTTTCACACTAGAGACAAGCAATTTACCATGAAAGAAGGGAAAGTTTACTTGTTGAAGCCAATGAGACTGAGCACTCAGAATAAGTGATAACAAAATCCAACCCGGATCATGCATTGGGACTTCGTAACGAGGGTTTAACCCAAAATGATCAATAGAGAATCTATTCCGCGCATAAATAGCTTCATACCGGAAGCTTTGCCCACCGGTCTTCATTCACCATAGCGGTGCTGCCGAACGAATCCAAATGGCCGGTATTTTGCTATTTATACAAATTTGCTTTTTAAATGTCGTGTAATACAAATTTGTGTTTTAAATGTCGTATAAGATTGCGCGGGTCATTTTGTTTCAATCAAGGCGAGAACCGCAGGAATAGCAGCGCTATCCCGAGGATTGTCAACGCAGAGTGAAGCAAAATGAACAGGAAGATATGCGATATTTTAAAGCTAAGTTTGTATTAAATGTCGTGTAAGATTTCGCAGATCATTTTGGGCTAAACAAGGCGAAAACCACAGGGATAGCAGCGCTATCGTGAGGATTTTCAACGCAGGGTAGCGCAAAACCGAAGGTTCATGAACACCACTGGAATCAAACACAATAGTGAACTAAATGAACAGGAAGATAGGCGACATTTGAAATGTAAGTTTGTATTATACGCTCATCACGATTTCTATCGATCAATTTGGGTTTAAATGGCAATACATCAGGGAATTTTATTGGATTTGGCAGGGCACCGCTATGGTAAGTTCAAAAAACGTAGTGCAACGACCGGTTTGCAGGTATTTAGATCCGCAGTAGGTTTTCCGATACATGATCCGGGTTCAATCATAGCGAACAAGACCGAACTGAACAGAACGCACTGATTTATTGCCTGTTAAGACCTCATGACGATACCCAGTCTATAATCTGAGTTAAGGGCCATGTTGCGCCGGCCAAAGTCCGCTTCATATTTTTAGCGGTAGGTGTCCATAATAGTGCCTGAACGGCACCTATTTTTGATGGGTTTACCACTATTTTTACGTTTACTTCTAGCATATCAACCTTTAACCAATCACCCAACAAACCTAACCAATTCGTTATGATTTTTAGTAAAAGCGTCCCTGCTCTGTTGATTATGGCATGTAGTATCTGTACCTCATTGTCTTATGGCCAAATCAAAGATATCAAAATAGATGAGCAGACCACTGTCGAAAAACTATATGCGGGACTCTATGCCCGACTGCTCTCCTCTTCGGATAGTCTGGGGTTTAAAAATAGGATATCTTTCCGTGCAGCAGCGAGAGCAGTGCATCGGTTCAACCCTATCTTCAGTGTTATGACCCAGGCAGCACTACAGACAGAGAATGAAACGGACGATGTAGCGATCATCAATTATGCCCTTAGGGCAAAGCTTTCAGAAAAGATAAGATTCAGGGCCGGATCTTTTGCCACTCCGTTTCTACGGCCAAGCCCGATTGTTTGGCAGGGTCACTCGGAAACCTATACCCAATCGAGGTTCATTCCCGGAAAACTGGGGGCCATGATAGACTATGCTGCAAATGATGAGCGAAGCGTCCACTTAGGATATTTCCACCAAAATGATAGCTGGGCTGGACATGCTTCTTTTGATTTTGGCCGGTTGGGAATGGCAGGCTGGATACAAATCGATGGAGAATATCTAGGCCTTATGAGCTATAAGAACGAGAAAATGCAAGCAATAGTCAACTATGGTAGTATCGCCAAGGAATGGACCGGTTCTGTATTCTATGCCATTTCGGACCGCTATACCCTGTACACGGATGCCAATTTTCTTCAGAAAACGGAATCCTCAGAGGTTTTTCGCTTGGGAGGGCGGAATTATTTTCGAAATGATGAGTTTCACCTCGGGGGTTTCTTTGCATTGCAGTATGATTTTGCGGAGGAACTGATCTCGGTGGAACTGCTCATCCATTTGAATTGATTGTAGGGTCCCAAATGCTCTTGTCCAACAAAAATGGGATAAAATCAAAAATAGCCCTCAAGTTCCGCTTATAGTATTGTTCATTTTGCTTCACTCTGCGTGGACAATCCCCGGGATAGCGCTGCTACCCCTGCGGTTCTCGCCTTGATTGAAAAAAAATGACCCGCGAAATCTTATACGACATTTAAAAAGCAAATTTGTATAAATAGCAAAATACCGGCCATTTGGATTCGTGCGGCATAGCACCGCTATGGTGAATGAAGGCTGGTGGGCAAAGCTTCTGATATGAAGCTATTTATGCGCGGAATAGGTTCTCTATTGATCATTTTGGGTTTAAAAGGCGGTATTCCTTCTAATGTCACAGCACACCGACAGTACCATAATTCTCACTGACTTTTTCAAGTGACTGGCCCTATTGCACTTTGCTCTCTAATTACGAAATCGAGTCCATAATCCCGAGTTCCAACATACCACATAAACACCTCATAATCAAATAATAACACAAGAAAAACATCTAGTATCCTCCATGAGATCCTCTAATTTGAGAAAAGAAAAAACGGGTAAAATTATTCCATATTGTCCGAGTAGTTTTTACCTTTCTTCACTATCTTAGTAGAAGCAAAAGCAAGGCCTCCGCAGGTAAAATAACCACTACCAATACGGCTCCACTATTGGGAATCGCTATCTTGTAAAAAAGGCCTGCCAAAGGAGTATTTACCGATATCAGAAATGTTAAACCACGACACGATATTCTGCCCTTACCTTTTCCATCAGGAAAACCACAAAAGTACCCGACAGCTCAGCATCGATAGTATTTGTATTACCGACAGGAACCGCCCATTCTCAATGGGACAGTCTGTCTGGCGGTTTACGGTGGAAAATGTAATGTAGAAAGGATTGTCCAAAAATGATAGGGACCCAATCACTTTCGGAATCGCAGCGGTAAAACCTACGTTTTACCCTATAGAATTCAGAGAACCGTAGCCGGTATCCTACCCAACCTTTATTAGCGATGAGAACCTTGAACAAAACATCGATTTACAAACACTTACGGTTAACCAAAGCCGTAAATATCTCTTTACTTCATAAGGGATTCCCACCTCAAAATCAAAGTATTTCCCTCTCCGAGCATCAAAAAATCAATAACCTATTTTGGATACATAGCACATCAAGTATGTCTACGTATTTTTCGTCATGTATCCGTCAACCTAAGATTATAATAAAATGAAAAACATATCATTGATCTACATCATCGTCCTTACACTTTGTTCTTGTGAAAACCTTTTGGAAAACAAAAATATCCAAGCTGCCCTACCTCATGGAGAACATGTATCAGGCCATTCCCTAGAAAACAAGCACTGGACCTACGAAGGCGAGACAGGCCCCGAACACTGGGCCGAAATCGAAAGACAATCCGACTGTGACGGAAAACGGCAATCGCCCATCAATATCATAGACTATAAAACCGAAATCGACCCTAACTTAAAACCCTTGGACATCCATTATTCCAATAGTGTCAAAATTCATGAAGTTACCAATAATGGGCATTCGATTCAATACAATTTCGAAAAAGGGGACTTTATCTATTTGAAGGATGAAAAATATGAATTACATCAGATCCACTTTCATGAGGCATCGGAACATACTATCAATGGAATACGCTATCCTTTAGAGATGCATATGGTACATATCAATAGAGGTGGTAAGATAGCTGTATTGGCAGTGATGGCCGAAGAAGGAAAGAGTAGTGCGCCCTTTACCTTTCTGGAGCGTTACCTTCCTGTAAGGTCGGGCGAAACGAAACAGATCGATGCCAACTTCGATTTGAGTCTGAACCTACCCAAAAACAGAGAGTATTACACCTATGAGGGTTCGTTGACCACTCCTCCTTGCACGCAGCGTGTCAGTTGGTACGTTTTCAAGACCCCCATCACCATCTCTTTACATCAGGTGAAGCAGTTGAAGGAATTGATGCCACTGAATAATTATAGGGACGAACAAGCCCTCAATGGAAGAACAGTGAAGCATTGTATACCGATTTGAACCCGGATCATGCATTGAAAAATCTACTGCGGATCTAAATAGCTGCAAACCGGTCCTTGCACTACGTTTTTTAAATTCACCATAGCGGTGCTATGCTAAATCCAATAAAACTCCCTGATGTATTGCTATTTATACAAATTTAGGTTTTAAATGTCGTATAAGATTCCGCGGGTCATTTTGTTTCAATCAAGGCGAGAACCGCAGGAATAGCAGCGCTATCCCGAGGATTGTCAACGCAGAGTGAAGCAAAATGAACAGGAAGATAGGCGATATTTGAAAGCTAAGTTTGTATTAAACCCTCGCTACGAAGTTTCAACGCATGATTCGGGTTGAACTGTTTTCTCCACTCTGTTTTTCTTACTATAGGTCAGACAAGAGTTAGAATGCTATTATTTTGATTTACAACTCTTCCTCCACTGCACCACAGGTCAGCATCTCGTCTCCAAAATAAGGATTCAGGATATCATCGGAACTGCTCAGCCAATAGGCACCTTCGAAATCAAAGGCCATAGGGCAGTACTGACGATATCCTTTGACGGCAATATCGTATTTCTTCAATGTATGAAACAGCTGATCGCTCAATGGAGAAAGCATCGAACGCGCCTCTTTGAGGTTTTCTGCGCTGACGATCCGCTCTGTAGCTTCTTTTAGTATATTCCGGTCTTTCCTGCCTTCGGTAAGTGCTTCGCCCTGTATCCATCTCATATCGACCGCATCAATGGCCGTGGACAATAGGACCGCCTTCTCGCGGGCTGTTTTAGCGTCACTTTCAACAAGGGCGTCCTTCATGGGTAGGTAAGCGGCAAAAACTTTTTGCAGCTGTTTCTGAAATGTAGGATCGCTTTTATAGTTTTTTCCCGATACGTTGACCGTGATTAGGTCTGTTTGTAGGGCATGAGAGCGCTCGTTTTTCAACGAAACGGGTTCTTTTTCATTGTGTTCATGCGCTATAGCTTTCATGCCTCCCTCTGAGTTCATCATACTGGGCTTGCCGGCCAGCTGTGCTGCTGCATCAACACTGAACGTTCCATGCACGACGATCTCTTCTCCTATATTTAGCCCTTCTTTTATGATAACATCATCCGCAAGGGTGGGACCCATCACTATTTTGCGCATTGTAAATGCGATGCCTTTTGGACTATTGTTTTTTACATATACCACAGATTTTTTTCCTGTCCACAGGATTGCGGACTTTGGGATGATGATGCTTTCCGCCCCATTTCCGATGGTACTGCTGACCACTCCCGTAGCGAACATTTCCGGCTTGAGTACCCTTTCTTTATTCTCGGTAAGGACCCTAGCTCTGGCAACACGTGTCAGAGGGTCAATAACGGGGTCGATAAAGCTTATCCTGCCCATAAATTCTCTTCCCGGTAAGGAACGTACCGCATAACTGATGGTGTCTCCCAAGTTTACCCAGCTCATATCAGATTCATAGATATCGAAAAGTACCCATACTTTGGACAGGTCGGCTATTTCGTAAATGGCAGTGCCTTCCATGACATGTTCTCCCAGATTGGCCTTTTTTGTCAGTACTACACCACTCCTGTCCGCCAGTACGGGAAAGTGTTCCATCGGTTCACCCGATTTTAGAATAGACTCAATTTGCCCAGAGCTCAGTTTCCAATTCTTAAGTTTCTCTTTTGCGGCGACCAATAAGCGTGGGTCAGTAGCAGCGTTTTTTTGGGCTTCCAAGAGTTCCATTTGGGCTGTAACCAGTTCGGGTGAGTAGATATAAGAGATGACCTGGCCCTTTTTCACATATGCTCCCGTAGTGTTGACCAAAAGCTTCTCGATACGTCCGGAGATATGGGCCGTTTGTGAAGTAATACTGCTTTCATCGGCCTGCACCTTGCCTGTGAGCCTTACTTTTTTGGTAGATCGGGCCTTACGGACCAGGGCAGTTTGTACATCGGCCAACTGCATGGCCGTTGGCGACATCCTGATGGCCAGTGGATCGGCCTCATTTACCTCAGTTGTACTTACGGGGACAAGGTCCATACCACAGATAGGACAGTCACCTTTCACTTTTTGCCTCACTTGCGGGTGCATGGCACAGGTCCACTCCCCAGCTTGGCTCCCCATCGTCATTGGAGGCCGATCATGCCGATGCTGACTTTCACTGGAGAAGAAGATATAACCCAATCCCAGTCCCAGTACTAAAGCACTTATGGCGATAATAAATGTCGTTTTGCTCAAAGCCTTCATGTTATTCTGATTTTGTGGTGATGTAAGCTATTCGGGCCAAAGCAAGATGGTACGCTGTGATGGCTGTTGCACTGGCTGTTCTGTAGCTCAAAAGTTGTTGCTGCATTTTCAGGATTTCTTCAAAGTTTTCTCCCAGATTACTATAGGTCGTATAGAGCAGGGTCAAAATCCGTTCTGTTTTCTGTATTTGCCTCCAATAGCGACTATTCAGCAGTACCGCCTTTTCCAACTCATATCGGGCAGTTTCATAATCGCTCACCAGTATATTTTCCATGGCCTTGACCTGATGGGCCGCAGACTGCTGTAATGATCGGCTTTCCTGTAAAGCAGCACTATATTTTTTTCTGTAAATGGGAATGCTCAGGGTCACTGTGGGCATAAAGGCATCTCTGCCATTGTCCGGAAGGTTTGCCTCCATTCTTTCGGAAACAAACGCATAGTCCAGCCCTACTCCGATTTGCGGCATTCCACTTTTTCGCACTACCTCCTCCTGAGCGCGATGAGTGGCAAGACGCTTCTCCAAAATTTTTATTTTAGGATGAGGTTTGAGCGTATCGGCCTTGCTCAGGATAGGTTTTTCATCCGTAATCGTGAGCGTATCGGGAATGAGTACCTGTATCGAATCTTCCCTATCCAACATACGGTTGAAGTGAGCTTCCAGCGGAGCGACACGCTGCTCCAATAACAGTATATCGGTTCGGGCATCCTCCATCAGCAGCTCTACCCGTAGCACATCGGTCATCTTTCCTTGCCCGTTGGAAAAGCGGGTCTCCGCGAGCTGGCGGAAAGTTTGTAATATACGAAGGTTTTCCTTTTGCAAGTGCAGGTGTTCCTTTACTTCATACAAAGGATAGTAGGCCTGCTTTACCTGATAGAAGAGAAAGTTCTTCTGATCGAGAAACTCTTGATAGTTGGCTTCTGCCTCCAAGGTAGCGACCTGCTTTTTTGCTTTCAAAGTACCAAACCAAGGGAATGCCTGCGATAAGGATACCCTGGAACGTTGTGCACCGACCCTAGTCTCTATAGGACTAATGAAGTATCCAAAAGAAAGTTTAGGCTCGGGCAAGGCACTGACCTGAGGAATCCGTTTCATGGAAGCTTCGAAAGAGCTGTAGGAAGACTTCAGAGCAGGATTGTTTTCTGCTGCCAACTTTAAGTAATCTTCCAGTGATGATTGTGCCGCCATTGGAAAAGTTATAAAGAAGGAACAGGACAATAGAAAACAACGCCCGAAGGTTCGAAGAAAATACTTTCCGGTCTTGGATACCTCCATAGCTACCCATTTCAATGTATTATTTTTCATGGCTTTTCCTATTAATAACAAGACATTGAAAGCCTAAACAATAGAATAGATATCGTCAATGTCCTAGGTGTATACGTTTTAGATTATTTTTTTCAATTGACAGTTGAAGCCAAAATGATCAATAGAGAACCTATTCCGCGCATAAATAGCTTCATACCGGAAGCTTTGCCCACCGGTCTTCATTCACCATAGCGGTGCTATGCCGAACGAATCCAAATGGCCGGTATTTTGCTATTTAAACCCTCATAACCAAGCTCCAATGCATGCTCCGGGTTGAACAATGAGCTGCTAGCCATCGATATTGCTCCTTGAGCATTTTGGATTATTCTATAGAGCAGCTTGGTCGGTTCTTGTACAGTTTTACTATCCTGACCGCAAAACGAAAGCCTTTATCCCGTACACTATTTCCTCCATTTTCCATAACATCATTGTTAATTGCTAATTGTTAATTGCTAATTGTTAATTGTTCATTGAGCATTTTGGATTATTCTATAGAGCAGTTTGGCCAGTTCTTCCGCGTCAGAGTGCATACTTTCGAACTGTTCGTCGGTGATATAGTCCGTTTCGTTGAGCAATCGCAACCAATACTTGCTTTCTCTGATTTCCTTATAGGATATACTCATCTTAGCCCGAAAGTCTTTTTTCGAGTATCCGCCCAAAGCCTCCTCTATATTTGCCCCGACGGACGTTCCTGAGCGCAACAATTGCTTTGATAGCGTATATTCTTTTTTTTCATCGCACAAATATTTGTACAGTTTTACTATCCTGACCGCAAAACGAAAGCTTTTATCCCGTACACTATTTCCTCCATTTTCCATAACATCATTGTTCATTGCTAATTGCTAATTGCCAATTGCTAATTGTTAATTGCCAATTGTTAATTGTTAATTGTTAATTGCCAATTGTTAATTGTTAATTGCCAATTGTTAATTGCCCCATCTCCGCTCTTCTCTCATTGCATAAAGTACCGGCACGATAAAATAGGTAATCGACGCCATCATCATCCCACCAAATACAGGTAAGGCCATAGGAATCATGATATCCGCACCCCTGCCCGTAGCCGTAAGCACGGGCAGCAGGGCGATAATGGTCGTCGCAGAGGTCATCACCGCCGGTTTGATTCTTCGTTTACCCGCTATTATCACAATCTCCCTCACCTCCTGTAGGCTAGTGATGGTATTCTTTTTGAAACTATTGTCGAGATAAGTACCCATCAGAACCCCATCATCCGTAGCGATACCGAAAAGCGCGACAAAACCTACCCACACAGCTACCGACAGGTTGATAGGATGTATACGGAACAGCTCGCGCATGTGGATACCGTAGAGATGAACGTCCATGAACCACTCTTGATCGTACAGCCAAATCAGGATAAAGCCACCAGCGAAGGCCACAGCAATCCCGACGAAAATCATCAACGTAGTAGTAATTGATTTGAACTGAAGGTAAAGAATAAGAAAAATAATGACCAATACCATAGGAACGATAATCGCCAAGCGCTTTTCGGAGCGGACCTGATTTTCATAACTTCCGGAGAATCTGTAGCTGACCCCTTTGGGAACCAACAGTTTACCACTATCGATCTTAGATTGGATAAAAGCCTCTGCCTCTTCTACGACATCCACCTCGGCGTAGCCAGCTTTCTTTTCCAGTAATACATAACCTACGGGAAAGGTGTTTTCGCTTTTTATCATTTGAGGCCCTTTTACATAACTGATATCCACCACATCCTCTAAAGGAACCTGTGCTCCTGTGGACGTAGAAATCAAGATCCTACTCAGTGCATCGGGATTATCCCTGAGTTCCCTTGGATAGCGCACCCGAACAGGGAAGCGCTCCCTTCCCTCTACTATCGTGGTCAGTGGCAGTCCCCCAATGGCCACTTCGATAGTCTGCTGGACATCCTCAACACTCAGTCCATACCTGGAAATTTCATCCCGAGCGATGCTCAAGTGGATATAAGGCTTCCCTACAATACGATCGGCGAATACGGATTCGCTGTTGACAGAGGGTACTTCTTTCAGGAGGATTTCCAGTTCTCTTCCAAAAGCTTCTATCGTCATCAGGTCGGGACCGTAAATTTTGATGCCCATAGGAGCGCGCATCCCTGTTTGTAACATAATAAGACGCGTTTCTATGGGTTGCAATTTGGGCGCAGAAGTCACCCCCGGAATCTGGGTCACCCGAACGATCTCCTTCCATATATCTTCCGGTGACCGGATATGTTTGCGCCAACGACGGAAAAAGCGACCCTGCTCATCAGGAATCAGTCGATTGATGGAAACACCTGCTTCCAGTGCTTTGGCATTGCTCAGTGTATCGCCTGTGGTAAGCATAAAGCGCTCCTTGTCATCCACTTGAAATCGCTGCCGCTTACCTTTTTCGTTAAGCGCATATTCGGGGCTGTAATTGATAATGTTTTCATACATGGATATGGGTGCAGGGTCCAAGGCAGTTTCCGCACGCCCCATTTTCCCGACCGCCAGTGTCACCTCCGGCACATTGGCCAGCAACATATCCAGTTGTTGTACCACGCGCTTGTTCTGCTCCATTCCTGCATGGGGCATGGAAGTCGGCATCAGCAGAAAGCTCCCCTCATTCAGTGAAGGCATGAACTCTTTGCCTGTTTGCTGCCAAATACTATACCCAAGATACATCAAGATGGCGGGCAGTACCAGAAACAATCCTTTATAGGTCAAGCAAAAGCCCAGAATAGCGGTATAAAAGTGTTCTAAGAGGAAGAAAAATCCCAGTATCAGTCCGATAAGCAATGCAACAAAGGTAAAATTCAAGAGAGTCGATGGGCCTACTCCCAGAGGCATCCAGTAAGTGGCCATAAGCCAAGTGACGGAAAAAACCGATATCACTACTGTAGCGTTTCGGACAAACCAAAATCGCCCAAGACCAAAGTAGGGCAGCCACCCAGCCAGGCCCAGTGCCAGTAAGGTCAGCCCGGCCCAATGAGATAGCCAGATGGTCACAAGAACACCTATAATCACCAATAGCCCATAGAGGAGCTTTTCCAAGAAACCCTTTTTGATTTTACTACTAAAAAGCCAACGTGCCATGCTGGGCAGCAGCAGCAGCGAAACCAGCAATGCAGCTATTAAAGCGAAGGTCTTGGTCCATGCCAGAGGCCCAAAAAGCTTCCCTTCGGCTGCTTCCAACGTAAAAACAGGCACAAAACTGACGATGGTCGTAGCTACCGTGGTAAGTATGGCCGAACTGACCTCTGCTGAGGCTTTGTAAACGGTCTCTTTCAGGGCTGTGCCGATGGGTGCTTCTTTGATGTGCTTAAGTATATTTTCCACAAGCACTATGCCCAAATCCACCATGGTCCCTATAGCAATGGCAATACCCGAAAGGGCTACGATATTGGCCTCTACCTCAAAGTAGCGCATGGCGATAAAAACCATCAGCACCCCGATGGGCAACAGACCCGCAATCAATAGGGATGCCCTCAGATTGAAGACCATTACGATGACCACCAGAAAAGTAATCAGCATCTCCAGTGATAGCGCCTCTTCCAAAGTTCCCAAGGTCTCGTGGATGAGCTGTGTCCTATCGTAAAAGGGGACGATGGTCAGTTGGCTTTCTATGCCATTGGCCAGTGTTTTCTTAGGTAAACCTCTAGAAATTTCCGTGATTTTCTCTTTCAAATTATTGATGACCGCCATCGGGTTGGACCCAAACCGGGCGATGACCACTCCACCGACCACTTCGGCCCCCTCCTTATCCAAGAGTCCCCTTCGGTTCGCCGGACCGAGCGAGACCACTCCGATATCCTTGATACGGATGGGCAAATTGTCATTGACCGTTACGACCACCTTCTCTAGGTCTTCGATTGATTTCACATATCCCAAACCCCTCACCAGGTACTCGGCCCGATTGATCTCTATGGTACCGGCACCCACATCACGGTTCGATTTCCTAACCGCCTGAGTTACTTTCTGCAAAGGGATACCGTAGGCTTTCATCGCCGCAGGGTCTACATCTATCTGATATTCCTGCACATGCCCTCCGATAGAGGCGACTTCGGACACACCGTCCACCGCATTCAGCCCATATTTGATCAGGTAATCTTGGACGGTCCTGATTTCGTGCAGGTCCCAGCCTCCTGTTGGGTTGCCGGTGCTGTCCCTTCCCTCCAAAGTGTACCAATAGACCTGTCCCAATGCCGTCGCATCCGGCCCCAGAGTAGGATGCGCCTCTTCGGGCAGGGCCCCTGTGGGCAGAGCATTGAGTTTTTCCAGTATGCGTGACCTTGACCAATAAAAATCCACTTCATCCTTAAAGATAATGTAAATATTGGATACTCCGAAAATGGAGGAACTCCGGATAGATTTCACTCCCGGTATGCCCAGCAAAGAAGTGGTCAATGGATAAGTAATCTGGTCCTCCACATCCTGAGGAGACCGGCCTTTCCACTCGGTATAGACGATCTGTTGGTTATCCCCTATATTGGGAATGGCATCCACCGACACAGGGTCGGAAGGAAGAAAACCGATATCCCATCCAAAAGGAGCTGTAACCAAGCCCCAGCCGATAAAAAGCAATGCAATAATGAATGTTACCAAGGGTTTATCCAAAAAGTAACGAATGATGCTGTTCAACATATCCTATAGATTGAATCTTTGTGAAAGAAAGAAGAATGCCATTTTAGTATGTCTAGCGACATGACATTTGAGTATCGCTATCCAGTAAAGGACAATATCAAGCGATTTCTATAGGAATCGTATCAAATAAGGAAGGTCTGAAACAGCACTTGACGGCACTGCCTCGGCAAAGGTGGGGAGATATCCACTAAGACCTGATGGGCAGTCACCATCGATGGGCGAAAATCAAAAAAGGTATAAATGAGGGTGAACAAAAAGACAGGACCGATGTCTACTATAGCACTATTTGAGCTGTAGTCATCCGCTATGGTCATGAGTAGATACTCATCTTCACAACAGCTTTTTTGTTTGATGATGAGACCTTCGCAAGGTGCTGTACTTTCTTCCATACCACAAGCGATGTGCGACCTGCCCATCGTTATCTTGCTGTCCACTGCCTGACCGCTACAATAGTGCGTAGCCATTGTAAATCCCATATTTCCCAATAGGAGGAGTAGACTGAGTGCTATGGTAAGTATTTTATTCACTTAATATGCAATGTACGAATTTATACCATACTTAGAGAATTTTTTAAAATGTATCTTTTATTTCTTATGTGTTGAAAGGATCTCTGGGGAACGGTCTTCATCCAAGCTTATCGTTTTCTCGCTTAGGCCCATTGTTCATATGCTCGTTCGGCAGATGATTATGGGCAAGCTATCTTTATCGACCCGGCCCTATGCTACCTGAGCCAAAAAATCATGACCAAGGCCATGGCGACCATCGTCAGGTCCTCTACAATGGTCACGGTACTCATGGGTAAGTTAAATACATCCCCTAGACAAGCACACTTTATTGCTTTCTTATTCAGATTGCTTTGAATAACCCCGATACTGCTCACTCCCAGCAAAATGGCCGTGGCTATATTCGTTTCCAAAGGATAAAGTTCGATCAAATACAGTACTCCCAATACAAGCTCTACAAAGGGATAAATCAGTCCCCACGGTGCCCATTTGGCGGCAATGATATCGTACATGCGATAAGAAGCGCTAAATCCTTTAAGGTTCAGTAGCTTGAAAAAAGCAAATACCAGAAAAAAACCGGCCATAAAGTACCTCATCCAGAGCATCCACGAAAATTCACCGAAAGGGTACTGCACCAGCAAGCTTACGCCGGCAATGAAAGTAACAATGAGGATCAGTGGTCGGTAGGTATGCCAAGACTTTTGCGGTAATGGGGAGACCGCCTTTATCTCCGGGAGTGGGGGAAGTGTGTTTTGCTTCTCCTTTTCCGAGATAGTGTAGTTGCCGGCCCCCTTCAATGTAGCGTTGACCTCCGCTAAGTTGAGTCGCGATACGGATTGAATCCTAGCTTGGGGATAGCCAAGTTGTACTTCGACAGATTCCACCTCACCCAACTGTTCGATAGAGTGCTTTACCTTGGATAGGCAGCTTCCACAGGACATCCCCGATATGGCATATTCTTTTGTCATAGTACAAATATAGTCAGCCTTTTTTATTTGTGCTTAAAACCCGGGTTATGTATTAGAGCTTAGTTATGAGGGTTTAAAAAGCAATACATCAGGGTGTTTTATCGGATTCAGCATAGCACCGCTACGGCAAATTCGAAAAACAAACTCAACTCACTGATTTACAGTAATTTAAAGCCTAAGCAGAAGGACCAGTGCATGATCCGGGTTAAAAGAACCCACTGGAACATCAATACCATCGGCCCCAGCTAAAAAAAACAGTCCATCAATTCGTGATGTAAAGCAGTACTATCCGTTCAAACCTATAGATACCATATGCTCTCTGCTACGCCAAAGCGTGGACAATGAGCACACATAACAGAAACTAGTTGGATAATCTCTTCAGTAATGACTATGTTCGCGAGAAAGTATACCATCAAGAATCGTAGGTTCTTTCTCGCGGGGTACAGCTACATTGTGCATTGTTAAAGGAATGCGATCCAAGCGCTACTGGACCTATGGCCAGCGGCTATGGCTTAAGAAAACCGGAATGGATATCAACCATCAACTGTAAAAACGACTTTCTTGGACATAAACTTTTCAGCGATATGAAACCCATCATGATTGTCGGCACCGCTTCCGATGTCGGAAAGAGCCTAGTCGTAACGGGCCTATGCCGATGGCTCTTGAACCAAGGGTACCGACCCGCACCTTTCAAAGCGCAGAACATGTCACTGAACAGTTATGCCACTCCCGATGGACTGGAAATCGGAAGGGCACAGGCCGTACAGGCCGAGGCCTGTAAGATTCCCTGTCGAACGGAAATGAATCCCATACTGCTCAAGCCCTCTTCCCTGCACTCTTCACAGATTGTACTCCATGGCAAAGCTATCGGCGACCAAAGTGCCAGAGAATACTTTCTGGGCAACAACAAAGAAAACCTGTTCCATGAGGCAAAGTCGGCCTTTTCGCGACTGTCAACATCCTATAGCCCCATCGTTATGGAAGGGGCGGGCAGTATCAGTGAGCTCAACCTAAAACATAGGGATATCGTGAACATGCGCATGGCCCAAGCCGCCGGTGCCTGTGTCTATTTGGTAGCGGACATCGATAAGGGAGGCGTATTTGGTAGTGTATACGGTACCATAGCTTTATTGGAAGACTGGGAGAAAACATTGCTGAAAGGCATCATCATCAACAAATTCAGAGGGGACATCACCCTCTTCGATGATGGTCGTAAGAAGATGGAAGCACTGACCGGATATCCTATACTCGGAGTACTGCCCTATGATGACAGTATTTACCTCGAAGAGGAGGATTCTGTCGCCCTAAAGGATAAAAACAGCTCCTGGGAAGCCGGTAAATTCAATATCGCTGTATTGCGCTTCCACTACCTCTCCAATTATACCGACTTCAATGCACTGGAACACCTGCCCGAGGTCAATGTATATTATACCCGAACTCCCACCGAAATCGAAAAAGCCGATATCATCATCTTGCCCGGCACCAAAAATACCATGGCCGACCTTCGGTCACTTCAGGAAGACGGTCTGGACCAACTTATCCAGCAGTGTTTCGCCCATACCAAAATCATAGGTATCTGTGGTGGGTATCAGATGATGGGAAAGCGCATCCAAGACCCACTTCATGTAGAAGGTGATATCGATTCCATCACGGGCCTCGGTCTATTTGATATAGAAACCACTATGGCCGCCTCCAAGCAGACGGAGCAGTGCCACTTTCACTATAAAGGAGAAGATACTATATCGACAGGTTATGAAATACATATGGGTGAGACCAGCCTACTGACGGAAAGGCATCTTAATACTATCGATGGTAGGCCCGAAGGGTATTTGGCTGAAAACGGTTCTTGGGGCACCTATATTCACGGCATCTTTGACAATGCCTCTATTATCAAAGAGGTGCTCGGGGAGCACTGTACACTTGACGTTATCACTGACTATAAGCGCATGAAAGAAGAAAACTATGATAAATTGGCCGAGCTGATCTCGGGCAACCTGGATACCGAAGCCATCTTAAAAGATATAGGAGCTCTATGCTAGAAGGACATGGTGACGATTTGTATCGGTTCAATAGGCCGATAAAGTATAATTTCAGTTCCAATGTGCATTATCAAGGCACTCCCCGCCCTTTGCTCCACTACCTGAAAGGACAAATCGACTCAGTATCGAATTATCCTTCTCCCGATGCGCGGGAGCTGAGCAGTGCAGCGGGGGCTTTTCTGGGGCTGGCTACAGCAGAACTGCTCTTTACCAATGGAGCTACGGAAGCTTTCTACCTGATTGCGCAGTGCTTTAAAAAGCAAAGTGCGGCGATTGTCGTTCCTGCTTTTTCCGAGTATGAGGACGCCTGTCAGACGCATGAATTGGATATCACATTCCTACCCACAACTTCTTTTTTAGCATATGATTTTAAGGAGCGTATCGCTTTTTTTGGAAATCCGAACAATCCCGATGGCCTTGTATACCATCCTGACAAAATCAAAGGGCTATTGGAAAAGTTTCCCCGAACTATCTTTGTCATCGACGAGGCTTATATCGAGTTTACAAACTCCACTCGTTCCTGTATTTCCCTGATCCGCCATTACGAAAACCTGATGATCATCCGTTCGCTGACCAAAACCTTTGTTATTCCCGGATTGCGGCTCGGCTATATTGCTTCTTCAGCAGCGAACATCAGGCGACTGATGGTACTGAAAATGCCATGGAGCGTCAACACACTGGCCATTCGTGCAGGCCAGTACCTTTTTGGACACTATACAGAACTATTGTTCGACATTGAACCCTTGATGCAGGAGCGATCACAATTACAACAATCGTTACGGTCCATCGATGGACTGGAGGTATGGGCTACGGAGACCAGCTACTTTCTCGTCCGCTTGAAAAAGGGAAAAGCAAGCGTGCTGAAAGAGTATCTCGGAGAGGAACATCGGATACTGATTCGGGATGCTACCAATTTCAGAGGCTTGGACGGTGAGCATATCCGACTCTCGGTACAGTCCGAAAAAGCAAATGCAGCATTATTGACCGCTCTGGGAAAATGGAAGAGCTAGCATCACTCGTTTTACTGATAGGCTTTGTAATGGACCTTGTCTTTGGAGACCCCAGAAAACTGCCCCATTTGATCGTACTGTTCGGCCATCTGATCGGTAGTGGTGAAAAACTACTGAATCACGGGAGACATCCGTTCGCTAAGGGCGGCCTGCTCACTCTGATCTTGGTGATCTCTGCATTTATGGTGCCCTATTTTGGTCTACCATATTTACTTCACTGGCATACTTACGCCTACATTAGTGTATCAGCAGTACTTTTATTCTATTGCTTGGCCAACAGGACGCTGATCAGAGAAGGGCTGGCAGTGTTCAAAAGTTTAGAGGAGGATGGATTAGAGGCGGGTAGAAAAAGGCTGTCTTGGATCGTCGGTAGGGAAACCCATCGGCTGGACGAACAACAAATCAAAAAAGCTACCTTCGAGACCATGTCGGAAAATCTCAGTGATGGGGTCATCGCCCCGCTTTTCTACTTCGCAGTATTGGGGCTTCCAGGTGCCATGGCCTATAAAATGATCAACACACTGGACTCGATGACGGGTTATAAAAGTGAGCGCTACTATTATTTTGGGAAGTTTGCGGCCAAGTTGGATGATGTGGCCAATTTCATCCCCGCTAGACTGACGGCCCTGTTGATGTTGGTGGCTTCGGGAAAGCCATCCGGAATAAGGTTCGTAGTCAGAGAAGGCAAGAAACACAGTAGTCCCAATGCGGGCTATCCCGAAGCTGCCTTGGCCTATATCCTCTCCTGTAGATTGGGTGGCCCCAATTTTTACCATGGAACATTGGTCGAAAAGCCTTTTATAGGCCACAATGATAGGCGCATCGATGCAAAGGAGATACATCAGGTGGTACGTCTGAACCTATTCGTATCCTTGGGTTTTGTCATCATCATTCTTGTACTATTTTACCTTGCGGGAAACTGAACGCTATATCATCACAGGACCTCCGGGTTCGGGCAAAACGACGCTCCTCCATGCCCTGAGAGCGTCGGGTTTTACCTGTATCGCCGAATATTCCCGCCAAGTCATCCGGGAAGAACAGAAAAACAAGCTCGATGGAACTCCTTGGGGCAATCTACAACGCTTTACCCGACGGGTATATGAAAAAACAATGCGTCATATCGAAGATGACCAAGGGCTAACGTTTTACGACCGGGGACTGTTGGATACCGTCGCTTATCTAAGAGATTCCAAACTATCGGTCCCCTCCTACCTTCGTGGGTTTGATTACCGCTATTATTACCGACCATTGGTCTTTTATGCCCCACCATGGAAAACCATTTACACTACTGACCCTCAACGACCTGGGAAGTTTGAAGACTATAGGGGGCTAGATATACAATTAAAAAAAGTCTACAAAGAATTTGGGTTTCAGCTCGCGGAAATACCCCGGGGCAGTGTGGAAAGTCGATTAAAATTCATTGTCGATCAACTACTAATTCATAAAATCTTGCTAGCTTAGCGGTAGATTTTGGTTTCCGGAGTGATTCGGGATTAAAAGGGAATTCAGTGAAAATCTGAAACTGTACCCGCAGCTGTAAGTGCCTATACTGGTTTTCGTATATTATCCACTGTTATCGTTCATCGATGATGGGAAGGAGCGAAGATTCGCACGAGTCAGAAGACCTGCCTTTATCTATCCTAAAACAGGCTTTCGGGTTAAAAGTACTGATCGTATGAGCTTTCTTTCTCCATTTTCGCATTTGAATGCGATGGACTGGATTTCTGATACGGTTCCCTGTACCCGTTCCTGTACTATCAATATCCTAAACCGCAGGAATGTTAAAACCTTTACTATTTTCATTACTCCTTTTGGTCAGTTCATGGTCTTACTCGCAGACAAAGGTCGAAGGCTATACTTACGTCCATAGTCCGAGTAACAGACTGCCATTTGTCCATATCGTCAACCAAAGCACAAAAGCCGTATTTACCTCCGATGACCATGGCAAATTTACCCTCTATGGCCAAGCGGATGACTCCATCCGCTTTTCCTACCTTGGGTTTGAAGAGCGTACGATCCTGCTGAAGGCCCTACAGGAGAACCCATACATAGCGCTCTCCGAAACAGCATTCACTTTAGAGGGAGTCACGGTAATGGCTACCGAAGAGGCCCGTCCGGGAATCCAGAAAATCGATAAGATCAATCTGAAACTTTTACCTATCAATAATGCGCAAGACCTGCTCAGTACCCTAAACGGACTGTTCATCGCACAGCATGCGGGAGGAGGAAAGGCAGAACAGATTTTCCTGCGTGGTTTTGACAACGATCACGGCACTGATTTTGCTGCTTATATTGATGATATCCCTATCAATCTTTCCAATCATGCGCATGGACAGGGCTATGCCGACCTGCATTTTATCATCCCCGAACTGGTCTATGACGGGGATTACTACAAAGGGCCCTATGCCGCCGAAAATGGAAACTTTGCCGTCTCGGGAGCCGCAAGGTACAAGACCCTTCCCGCATTAAAGGAAAACACAGTGAAAGTCGATGTCGGTCAGTATGGCTTTCGCAGGGGATTGGTGATGCTCAACCTGCTCTCTAGACAGGGACAAAATGACCAGCGCCCCCAAAATGCCTATATCGCCCTAGAGGGTACTGAGAACAAGGGTTTTTTCGATTCACCTCAGGATTTTGAGAAGTTGAATGCTTTTTTCAAATACACTCTATCGCTCAACGAACGTACGCACCTTCGTTTCTCCGCCTCCCACTTTACCAGTTCATGGAATGCGTCGGGCCAAATCCCCTTGCGGGCAGTACAACAAGGGACTATCGGATGGTATGGTGCGATAGATGATACCGAAGGAGGCCATACGGCGAGGACCAATATCAGCCTCAATGCGAAGACATCGTTAGGCCAAGGTCAGTCCTTAAGGCACTTCGCCTATTACTCTAAAAACGATTACACACTGTACTCCAATTTCACTTTTCTGTTAAACGACCCTATCAATGGTGATATGATAGCGCAGCGAGAGAACAGGGACCTATTGGGCTATCTGGCAGAATACAAGCGCAAGGACAAACTCGGAGCCACAGAGCTAAGTACGGCCCTATCCGCTGGTGTTAGACAAGACTTGTTGAATTCAAGTCTACAGAATGCCCGAAAAAGAGAAATACTCTCCACCATCAACCGAGACGATGTGCGAGAGACCAATTATTGGGCTTTTTTCAAAGAAGACTGGAAAATCAACTCCAAGACGCTGTTACAGTTCGGTACGCGGTGGGATGGTTTTCGCTTTCAGGTCACCGGTGAGCAAGCAACAGCGGTCGGTGTGGAACAAGCGCATCGCATCAGTCCCAAAGCTTCGCTATTCTATAACCCCACAGCACATGTACAGCTTTTTGTAAAAGGTGGCTATGGATTTCATTCCAATTACTCTTCCGCAGCTATCAGTGAGCCTAGCATAGACCCCCTACCCATCGCCAGAGCGGCCGATATCGGCACGGAGATGAAATTGACGAACAAATTCATCTCCTCGCTTAGCCTATGGACCTCAAGAAGCGACGCAGAATACATTTTCGTCGCTGATACAGGCGGGTTTGAAAACAATGGTCCAGCGAGAAGGTACGGGATGGACCTGACCCTCAAATACCGACCGCATCCATCAGTATGGCTCGACTGGTCAGGAAATTATAGCAAAGGAATACTCCTAGATGCACCTGAGAGCGAAAACAGTATTCCCTCGGCACCTCGGTTTACCTCTACAGGCTCTGTCACCTACAAAAACGATATCGGTCTGGAGTTTATGCTGAGGTACCGACTTATGGCAGAAAGGCCTCTCACAGAGGATGAGAGCGTTATGGCCGATGCCTTTTTCCTAGTGGATGCCTCCATCCAGTATACATGGCGCAAATTTCAGATCGGCGCTACTGTTCAGAACCTGTTCGACCAGCAATGGATGGAAGCCGTCTTTTATGATAGTTCCCGCCTCAGTGATGAGCCGGTAGCCCTTGAAGACCAACATTTCACCCCTGGTACTCCCTTTTTCCTAAAAGGATCGGTCAGCTATTATTTCTAAACTATGGGTAAAAATCTAGCCAAATCAAAAGCCACCTTTTATTTCTGCGACGGGGGTTCCTGTCGGAAAGCCGGTAGTGAAGCCGCACTGAGAACAGCCCGTGCCCATTTGCGCAACAAAGGCTTATGGGAAAGCACCCATACCATCAAGACCCGATGCAATGGTCGCTGTGAAGATGCCCCTACATGGATTGTCCAACAGGGCGATTATTGGTACAAAAATGTCAGCCCACAAAAGGCCGTCCGGATAGTCGATTCGCACTGTGACCTAGCTAGCCCTCTGGCCTCGGAGCTTCTATTCGAGAGAGGACAGGACCATGTAAAATCCGATAACGAGCGCCCTACAACAGCTAGGCCAGTCTTTACACTTTCAGAGGATGCTACTCTGGGCGAGGTCTACAAAGTCAGGGGATTCCATTCCGATCAATACCTCTATCCACTGTTCCAGTTTTTACATGAATCTAACACCAGCGCAAAAATCATCAGGGCAAATGGTCAGGTCATTAGATGCTCCGACCTCCAAGAGGTCGATTATTCAGCCCCCTATCATCTCCAACTAAAATGGGGTATTACGGAAATCCAAGAAACTAGTTTAGTCATCGCACTTATTCCCGTAACCGAAGCAGAAGCATTGAAAAAGCAAAGAATCTCGGTATGCGAATATTTGGTGCAATTATCCTCTGGGGACAAGGTTATCCGACTGAAGGATAAAGTCGGCCAACTCGTAGCAGAAATCCATATGGATAGCGAAGACAGTGCTATATGGGAGTACTGCCTGCGCATACAGCTCAACAATGCCACAGACCCCTTGATAGCGACCAAATGAAAAGTACCACGAAAATAGCCATACTAGGCCTGGGCTGGCTGGGCCTACCGCTGGCCGAACAGCTGCATAGACTGGGCCATGAAGTTATCGGTGCCGTCAGTTCACCCGAAAAGCTACGCACTTATGGTCATCTACCCTTTGGTGTCTGTAGGGTCAATGTGACTGAAGATAAGATCAAGGGAGACTGGGAGTCTTTTCTCTTCGATGCGGAAATCCTCATCATCACTATGGCACCGGGGAAAGGTGAAACCGTAGAGGACGTATATCCGAGACAGATCGATCAGCTCATCCACAACACTCCCGCGCAGACCAAAGTCATCTTTACCAGCAGTACGGGCGTCTATGCCAATGAGGGGAAGGTTGTTGATGAAACATCGCCGACCAAAGCCCAAAAGTCCTCAGGGAGAGCCGTCAAAAATGCCGAAGATAAGTTGAGGTCCCATTTCAGGGAAAACCTGACCGTCCTACGGCTAGGAGGACTTATCGGTCCGGAGCGTCACCCAGGGAGGTTCCTTGCGGGCAAACGACACTTGCGCAATGAGGAAGCACCGCTCAATCTGGTCCACCGGGAAGATGTGATGAATATCATCGAAAAAATAGTGGAAAAGAGCTGCTGGGGTGAGCTTTTCAACGTCTGTGCCAGCCTCCACCCCATTCGTAAAGCCTATTACCACAAAGCAGCGACAGTATTGCAGCTCGACCTTCCTATGTTCAAGACCTCGGATAAGGAAGACTTCAAAATCGTGGACAATACCAAAAGTAAGCACGTATTACAGTACGACTATATCATGGATGATCCAGAGGATATTTTTCTGGACAAGCATCCGGGAAAAATAAGTATCATCGGTGCCGGCCCCGGCGATAAGCACTTGTTGACCCTGAAGGCATATCAACTTCTCTTGGAAGCAGAGGTAATACTGCATGATAACTTGGTCTCCGAAGAGATCCTTCGCTTGGCCCCCATGGCCGAGCGCTGCTATGTCGGCAGGAAGTTTGCCGACAAATCAGACCAGCGCGAGCGGCAACACCGCATCAACGAGTTACTGCACCACCACTACAAGCAAGGGAAAAAAGTAGCACGGCTGAAATCGGGCGACCCCTATGTCTATGGTAGAGCCGCCGAAGAGGCTCGTTACCTCAGTGAGCGGCAAGTCCCTTTTGAGGTAATCCCCGGCATCTCTGCCGCACTGGCAGCGGCCAGCCTCTGTAACATCCCCATCACAGAGCGCAATCACTCCAATGCCCTCATGATCTGTACGGCACATACGGCCGATTACTCCTTCGAACAATTGCAGGGTATCGCCGAACTGCTCAAATCGGGCAATACACTCGCCATCTATATGGGGTTGAAAAGTCTGGACAGGCTCATTCCCAAACTGATAGAGGTCTGTCAAGACAGGCATATCCCCATCACGGCGATTTCCAATGTCTCCAGGGAAAATGAAAAAGTACTTTCCTCGACCTTAGAGAAGATACGAGCTGATATAAACGCAGTGGACCTGCCCATGCCCGTAGTTTTCATCGTAGGAGCGCAGCCCATCACACCGCAAAACACAGACGCGATATCATCGCTAGGAAGTAAAGCGGTATATACTATTCTGAAAAAAGTAAATGTAGTATGACATGAAAGAAGGTATCTTATTATGCGGTCACGGTAGCCGAAGAAAAAGCGGGACCAATGCATTTAAAGAATTGATCTCATTGCTAAAGGAGCGGTATACCGACTATGAGGTCGACTATGGTTTTTTAGAGTTCAATCATCCACTCTACGAAGCAGCGGTGGAAAGGCTATACCAAAAAGGGGTAAGGAAAATATATGCGCTGCCCGTGATTCTCTTTGCCGGCGCCCATGCCAAAAATGATATCCCCTATGAACTGAACACTATTCAAAGCCGCTATCAAGACCTCACGATAACCATGGGACGTCACTTGGGAGTCAGTTCCTACCTACTGGACCTGTCCAAAAAAATCCTTTCCGAAAAAGAAAAGGAACTCAGCCCTGTAGACCGAAAGGATACCTGTCTGGTAGTAGTGGGACGCGGCACCACCGATCCGGACTCCAATGCCGATGTGCACAAGCTCTGTAGTATGGTATGGGAAGGTATGGGCTATGGCTTTGCTACGGTAGGCTATAGTGGTACGGCCTATCCTTCGATAGCGGATACGCTTCGTCTGGTGGAGAAATTGGGCTTCAAAAGAACGGTAGTCATTCCCTTTTTCTTTTTTACGGGGGTATTGCTGGAGCGCATCTACGCCACTGTTGAGGAACACAATGAGAGTTCCGCTCTGGACTATGTATATACCCGCGCCTTCGGTACGGATGAGTATATCCTCCGTGCTTTTGATGAAAGACTGCAAGAAGCCATCGAAGGTACGGGCAATATGAACTGCCAGCTCTGCAAATACCGAAAACAGATTGTCGGTTTCGAAGAAGAGGTAGGCACAGAGCAAATCGGTCATCACCTGAGCGTCAAAGGCATCCTGTTCGAAGAAGATGAAAAAGTAGATGAGAAGAAAGGTGTAGGAAAGGTATTGAAAAACCTATTGGGCATCTGATGCAGCAAGAACGAAAAAACATACTTCAAGGAAGTGTAACGGGTGTTTCATTAGGTCCGGGCGACCCGAAACTGATTACCGTCAAAGGTCTGGAACTTCTAAAAAAAGCAGATAAGGTATACTACCCCGGCTCCCGGTTTCAAGACGGCAGAAGGGACAGTTTTTCGCTTCCCATACTACAACAGTATAGACTGGACCCAGCGAAACTGATAGGTTTTTATCTAAAAATGAGCTTGGACAGAGAAGAAGCAATAAAGCTTTACAAGGCTACTTCCGAACAGATAAAAGAGGATTTTGCCCAAGGGCTGCATATCGTGGTAGTGAGCGAAGGGGATGCCAGCACTTATAGTTCTTTTTCCTACCTGCTCCTATACCTAAGAGCAGCGGGAATATCGGTCGATGTTGTACCGGGCATCACTTCCTATGCTTTGGCGGCAGCTTGCCAAAAGGCACCATTATGTCTCCAAAATGAAAAAATGCTCCTATTGCCCAGAGTACAGTGTGAAGAGGAACTGTTGCAATGTCTCCGACATCACGATACAGTGGTCCTGATGAAAATACGATCGGTCCTCCCCATCATCATCGCTGTACTGGAAACCAATCAACTGTCCTTCTTTTATGGAGAGAGGCTGGGGACAGAGAAGGCCTTTACCTGTAGTGACCTGTCGGTGCTGAAAGAACGGAAAGTACCCTATTTTTCACTGATGATCATCAAAAAAGCACCACTAGAGAAAACGAAACCCGAGCCTATCGGAAAAAGCACAATAGTACCCCAATGACAGCAGATCAACAGCATAACAAAGCCGATAAAATGAAAATCACAGTAGCGGGGATCGGCCCCGGACATGAACTTTACCTCTTACCCTTGGTACAACAGGCGCTGGCACAGGCCGATGTCATCATCGGATACGATTATTACTTTCAGTTTATAGAGGGTTTCACTCCCAATGGAGTGGAAAAAATCGCCTTGCCTCTGGGAAAAGAGGAGGAAAGGGCGATGGTAGCCATTGAAAAAGCTCAGGAGCGGAAAAGTGTGGTGGTCATCGGTTCCGGGGATGCCAGTATTTACTCCATGGCCTCCATCGTCTATGAAAAAGCTGCTCAGGTGGACCTAACAGCACTGGAACTGGAGACCCTTCCCGGCATATCCGCATTCTTGGCCGTTGGCAGTAAACTGGGCGCAGTACTGGGACATGATTTTTGCTGTATTTCCCTCTCCGACCTCATGACTCCCTGGGCTATCATCGAAAAAAGAATCCGCGCCGCCGCAATGGGAGATTTTGTGACGGGCCTGTATAATCCCAAGAGTAAAAAAAGATACTGGCAGCTCGCCAGATTGATAGAACTGTTTCTGGAAAAACGCTCTCCCGAAACTCCCGTGGCCATTGCCCGACAGGTGACCCGTCCCGAAGAAGAGATCTGCTTGACCACCTTGGGCCAGCTCGACCCCGATGAAGTGGATATGTTCAGCTTAGTGATGATCGGCAACTCACAGACCTATCGTTATGGAAAACACTTGGTCACTCCTCGGGGCTACCTGAACAGAAAACCGCAGACGGGAGAAGAAATACAAAAAGAGAGTTTTAGGATAGTGGCACAACACCTTCAGCCACTCCCCTATAGCATAGCGGACAAATGGGCCATCACCCGCATCATTCATACCACTGGAATCCTAGAGGACCATCAGTGGTACAGGGCTACCGAAGGTGCACTTCAACGGTGGCATACCTTTCTTCATCAAGGCGGGGACATCGTCACAGATGTGACCATGGTCAAGGCGGGTATCACTAAGAGGTACCTGGAAAAGTACGGAGTACGGGTACACTGCTTTCTCAACGATGGAGAAGCCCTGGAACAGGCACAGCGTCAAGACCTGACACGTTCTCAATCGGGGATACGCAAAGCCATCCGGATACTGCCCCATGCCCTGTATGTTATCGGCAATGCGCCTACGGCACTGATAGAACTCAGTGATGAGCTGCAACGGAACAAGGATTTTCGACCCGCAGGTATTATCGGTGTACCCGTGGGATTTGTCAATGTCATCGAGTCCAAAGTGCAACTGGCACAATCTACCGTAGATCAGGTGCGTATCGAAGGTCATCGAGGAGGAAGTAACGTGGCCGCTGCCATCGTCAATGCCGCCTTTACGCTGGAAGAAGCCATCCCTCATTTTGAATCCAAAACAATACCTACACCATGAAGGAATTCAGCACAAGGGAAAGCGATATCCTGGAAAACATTATTCGACATCGGCGTGATGTCAGGGGAAATCGGTTCCTGAACAGGCCCATTCCCGAAAAAGAGTTACAAAAAATACTTAGCGCCGCCCTACATGCACCCTCCGTTGGTTATTCGCAGCCTTGGGAATTTGTACTGATAGAAAGTGAAGTGACCAAGTCACGGATACGTCAGCTGTTCGATGCTGAAAACACTAAGGGCAGTCAAGTTTTCAAGGAAGAACGAAAATCCTTGTACCATCAATTGAAACTGGAAGGCATTACCGAAGCCCCCATCAATCTGGCTGTTTTCTACCGCCCCTCTGAGGGGCCAGTGCTAGGACAGACCTCCATGCCCGAGGTAGGGCGCTACAGTGTGGTCTGTGCCATCCAGAACATGTGGTTGATGGCGCGGTCACTGAACATCGGCATGGGCTGGGTCAGTATCATCGATGCCGAACAGGTCAAGAAAGTACTTCATGCCCCCGTAGATCACGAGCTTATCGGCTACCTGTGCATCGGCTATGTGGACTTTTTCCATGAAGAACCCGAGCTGAAAATCAAACAGTGGAACACCAATCGAACACTCCAAGAGGTTCTTCACTTTGAACGATTCGAAAGTGAATGAAGCGTCTCCACATATCGACTTTTACCTCATCGGAATGGGCAATAACAGGTCTGTGTCCTTATCGGAAGAAGTATCGGCACTTGTTCGTGGGCATCGTGTATTCTCCGGAGGAGAACGCCACCGTAGTTTGATAGGACACCTGCTGCCTCATGACCATGACTGGATTCCCATAAAAGGCAAAATGGAACGTGTGATGCATGCCTACGAACAGTATGAGAAATCCATTGTCATCTTTGTTTCGGGCGATCCTTTTTTCTATGGTTTTGGCAATACCCTACGGAGGCTCCTCCCCAAGGCCAAGCTCAAAGCCTATCCCCATTTTAACTGCCTTCAATTGCTCAGCCACCGCCTCCTTTTGGACTACTCGCAGTTATGCAGCGTGTCGCTCCATGGTCGGGATTGGTCGGGATTGGACGAAGCCCTGTTGATGGACCGGCCGCTTATCGGTGTATTGACGGATGCGGGCAAGTCCCCGAAGGCCATTGCTCTACGCCTATTGGACTATGGCCATGATAACTACACCATGTACATCGGAGAAGAGCTGGAAGGGGAAAGGGAACAAATAAGCACTTTACCGCTCGAAGAGGCAGCACATTTCGAAAGCGCGGCCCTCAACTGCATTATCCTAAAAAGGACCCTGTCCTACAAAAACAATATTGGTATCGAAGATGCTCACTTCTCCCATCTTCCCGGGAGACCGGGAATGATCACCAAACGCCCTCTGCGCTTAGCAGCACTCTCGGCATTACAGCTTCACCGAGCCGGCACTTTCTGGGATATTGGTAGCTGCACGGGGTCGATGGCCATCGAAGCGAAAAGAATGTATCCCGGACTTCAAGTAACTGCCTTCGAAAAAAGAGAAGAATGCCGCCACCTACTTCAAGAAAACACGAAGAAATTCCGAACTCCCGGTATCTCCATCATTATCGCCGATGCATTTGATTTGAAGCTTGCGGACCTACAGAGGCCAGAGGCGATCTTCATTGGCGGTCATGGCAATCGTCTCGAAGCCATGATGCTACTGATGAATACATACTTACAGCCCGGTGGCATACTGGTCATGAATACCGTAAAACCGAGCTCTGCGGACACCTTCGAACATAGTGCGCGACAATTGGGATTGCACTTGTCCGAAGCCATCACCATAAAGATCAACGACTATAATACTATACAACTGATGACGGCCCTAAAACCTATCCGATGAAAAAAACGCTCCTTGTTGCCACTACCGACCGAGGCATAGACCTGGCCAAAAAATTGCAGAGGCAAGTCCCTCAATCCATCATAGTCACGACACGTGCGACCGAAGACGAAGGGCTGTCCACTGTGGACAGCCTATCGGATTTTCTGGACTCTTACTTTGATACAGCGGAAAGCATCGTGTTCATTACCGCGCTAGGGGTCTGCGTTCGCTTGATAGCACCGCATTTGGAAGATAAGAAGAAAGACCCGCCCATCATCTGTATGGACGACCACGCCCGCTTTGTACAATCCGTAGTCGGAGGGCATCAGGGCGGTGCCAATATACTCGCTAAACGGGTAGCGGGCATTTTCGGTGCACAAGCGGTCCTGAGTACTTCCAGTGATCTTCAGGAAGTCTGGGCCTTGGACCTGCTGGACAAACGCTTTGGCTGGACCGCTGACTTCGGCGGAGATACCACTGCCATTATCGCCCGCTTCGTGAACAATGTTCCTACCGCCCTGTTGCTGGAAGTAAAGACGAAGGGTACGCAATTCCTAGAAAGTACAGCACCTGATTTTGTAGAGGTATTCTATAAACAAGAAGACATCGACGAGCATCGCTTCGATTTGCTGGTCGCGGTGAGCTATAGAATTGTGCAGAGCGATATCCCTACGGTGAGCTATTATCCTAAAGTACTCTCTCTGGGTACAGGGTGTTCGAAGGCACTTGATCCCGAACTGTTCCATCAAGTATTGACAAGAGAACTCCAAGAACAGGGCTTGTCCCCGAAGGCCATCAAAGCGTTCGGCTCTATCGATATCAAAGCCGAGCAACAAGCTTATCTGGACTACAGTGCCAAAAACAACCTGCCTTTCAAGACCTATGGGAAAGAGGTGTTGGACAAAATCAGTGTCCCGAACCCGAGCGAAGTGGTCCGATCTAAAATTGGGGTCGATGGTGTTTCCGAATCCGTAGCACTGCAACTATCGGGAAATACGGAACTGGTAGTTGAAAAACAAAAAGTACGATTGGACAATGGGCATAAGTTCACCTATGCCATTGCCCTGGACCCTGAAGTAGAGCGAAAGCCCTTTATAGCCTTGGTCGGTGCGGGCCCTGGGGAGGAAACACTGATTTCCGTCAAGGGCAAACAATTACTGGAGCAGGCCGATTGTGTCCTGTATGCGGGCAGTCTGATCCCCGAAGAGATGACCTCATGGTGCAAGGAGACTGCCCTTGTGCTGAACTCCGCTACGATGACGCTGGAAGAACAAATCGAAGTCATGCAGTCACACTACGACAAGGGACATCATATCGTCCGGTTACATTCGGGCGACCCATCCATCTATGGGGCCATACAAGAGCAAATGACCCTGTTCGACGAAAGAGGAATGCGCTACTTCATTGTCCCTGGGATCTCTTCCTTTAACGCCGCTGCGGCCGTATTGAAGTCCGAGTTTACCATACCCGAGGTGGTCCAGACCATTATCATTACCCGTGGAGCCGGCAAGACACCACTGCCCGAAGCCGAAAAGCTGGAAGAAATGGCCAAACTACAGGCCACTCTCTGCCTTTTTCTAAGTGCAGGGATAGCCAAGAAAGTAGAAGGTCAATTATTACAACATTATGCCCCCGATACTCCCGTAGCAGTACTCTACCGACTGACCTGGAAGGATGAGGAAGTACATACGGGAGTCCTCAAAGACCTCGCAGCTATCGTCAAGGCCAGTAAAAAAACGAGGACGGTACTGATAATCGTGGGGCATGCTATTCATGCCCGCAAGAACAGGTCACAACTGTACAGTCCGGAATGGAAGCATATCTTCAGGACCCAGAAAAAATTCAAATTAAAAACAGAGGCATGATTTTGGTATTTGGAGGGACCACCGAGGGGAAAATGGTAGCTGATACGCTCAATGCGCTGGGGCTGGCTTTCCTGTATGCCACGAAAACGACCGTGCCGGGTGTAGTACCCCATGAAGGGGGCTGTCTTTCCGGAGTACTGGATCAGGAGAAAATGCAGGCCCTGTACACTCAAAAAGGCATCGACCTGATCATCGATGCGGCACATCCCTTTGCGGAAAACCTGCATAAAAACGTAGCGTCTTCCGTACAAGACAGCGGTATTCCCGTTATTCGCCTCGAAAGAGAGCGGGAACTACTTCCCTCACATCCCTTGATACAGGTTGTAAAGGACTATCCGGCGGCTATACAACAACTCCGGCAACTGGGCAACCCTGCTTTATTGGCACTGAGCGGCGTACAGTCCATTCCGAAATTAAGACCCTATTGGGAAGAATCCATGACCTATTTCAGGATATTGGACCGTCCCGAGTCCAAGGCCATTGCCCAGCAGCAGCAGTTCCCAAAAGAGCAACTCATCTTGAGCTTCCCCTCAGCAAGTCTGAAGGAGGAGGTCGCTCTTTATCAGCAGTTGAATATCGGTGCCGTACTGACCAAAGAAAGTGGCGGTAGTGGTCATCAGTCCCTAAAAATCCAAGCAGCCCTCATTGCCGAACTACCTATAGTGATTCTCCAAAGGCCTCTACTACCGTCTTTTGATCATCAGGTACACACTATAGCAGCGCTGCATCGGTTGCTCACTGAAACTTTGACAGCATGAGTCTTAGGCAAGTACCCAAAGGTCCCTTGCGGGAAGGCTTCACCACAGGCACCTCCGCTACAGCAGCAGCAAAAGCGGCACTGACCGCTCTGCTCGCACAAAAAATGCAGCAGCATGTCCAAGTGCACCTGCCCATCGGTCAAGTGCTGGACATCGATGTCCATACCTGTGCTTATGAGGAGGCTTGGGCCAAATGTACGGTCATCAAAGATGCGGGTGATGACCCTGATGTGACCCATGGTGCGGAAATCGGCTGTGAGATAAGGCTCAGTCCTGATAAAGAAATCTATTTCAAAAGAGGAGAAGGCCTAGGCATCGTCACGCTACCGGGCCTGGAACTGAACGTAGGCGAAGCGGCCATCAATCCCGTACCTCGCCGGATGATGAAAAATGCCCTTGTCAAATTACTCCATGATTTTGATAGGGACTGCGGTGTTATCGCGACCGTATTCATCATCAATGGCGAGGCCATTGCCAAAAAAACACTCAACGAGCGGGTCGGAATCATGGAGGGACTGTCCATTCTCGGAACTACGGGTATCGTCAAACCCTACTCTGCGGCCTCTTATATCGCCAGTATCGTGCAGGGTATCGATGTGGCCGTGGCCAATGGAGTACGCGAACTGGTCCTCAACTCAGGAGCCAGAAGCGAGAAATACCTCAAGGCCTATTTTCCAAGGCATAGCGAACAGGCCTTTATCCATTATGGTAACTGGATAGGAGAGACACTGATCAAAGTCAGGGACTCCCCCATTCGCAAGGTCTCCATCGGTATCATGTTGGGCAAGGCGGTGAAGCTGGCCGAGGGCCGGACCGACACCCACAGTTGTGTATCGTCATGGAACAAAGCTTTCATTCAAGGATTGGCACTAGCTTCGGGCCATACACAGGAAAGGGCAAACTTGATATTAGGATTAACCATGGCGGGCCGGCTCGTAGAGCTGTTCGCTTTTGAAGATACCGAACCGATATACCAAACCTTATTGGCACAGTGCTATAGGGTATGTAAAAACAAACTGGGCCGTACCGACCTGGACATCTACTTGGTCGGTAAAGAAGGGGAAATTATTCAACACAAAAAAACATGACTATTACCAACCTAATGAGACCGCTTCTGGCGGGTGTACTTCATTCTTTTGAACCTGACCATGTCACCGCTGTGTCGGTACTGGCTGCGGAAAAGGCCGCTACGCAGGCAAAGACCTCCTTTACAACAGTGCTAAAGGCTTCGCAATGGGCCTTGGGCCATTCGGTCACTCTGCTCCTGTTCGGGAGTGCTGCCCTGCTGTTCAAGGCTTCGCTACAGCTAGTGGTCCAGGATATCTCTTGGTGGGCGGAAACCTCCCTCGGTCCCATCATGATATGGCTGGGGATAGTGGCCATTCGCCGCAACCACAAAATCAATCAACAACTGAAGGATCATAAAACCATCGAAGAACATGATCATCTAGAGAGCAACCCGATTCATTTACATGGTAAATCAGGGGAGGAAATCGCCATGAACCCCATGAATAAATCTTTTTGGGTAGGCATGCTGCACGGGCTAGCAGGTACGGGGGGGGTACTTACCCCTGCGCTTATCATCAGTGCCGATACCTTTGCGGAATCCATACTCATACTGGTCATCGAGTCCTTGGGAATAGTCATCGCCATGGGAGTCTATAGTTATTCGCTGATCTTTATGATGAGCCGCTTTTTGGAAAAACACCTGTCCTTTTTCAAAGTAATCAATGCACTAGCGGGACTCAGCGCCATCTTCTTCGGAGCCTACCTTCTCTTCCAACAATTAGCCGATTAAGTATGTCCGGAACAGCCATATACCCATTTCCTTTTACGGCCATCGTCGGTCAGGAAAACTTCAAAACAGCCCTGCTACTATCGCTGATCGATCCTTCGATGGGCGGGGTTCTGGCCGTGGGCGACCGAGGGGCAGGAAAAACTACCCTCATTCGTTCTCTGACCCAGTTAATGGCCATAGGCGGTGAAACATCGCCTTTCGTCAATCTGCCCATCGGAGCTTCCGAAGACCGTTTACTGGGGCATGTAAACCTCGAAAAGCTGATCAATGAGAAACAAGAGCATGTCCGACAGGGTTTACTGGCAAGAGCGCATGGAGGCATATTGTATGTCGATGAGATCAATCTATTGAACGATTACCTCATGGACACTTTACTGGACGCATCTGCTTCGGGCTATTATTACCTGGAGAGGGAAGGACTCTCGCGAAGGTTCGATAGTCGCTTTCTACTGATCGGTTCCATGAACCCCGAAGAAGGAGACCTCAGACCACAGTTACTGGACCGGTTCGGGTTCTGTGTGGAAGTAAAAGCATCCCTTTCGAAAGAAGAACGCGTGCAGATCATCGAAAACCGTATGTCTTTTGATGCAAACCCTGAAGTCTTTACAAAAGCTCATCAACAGGATATAAACCGACTGCAACAACAGGTAGCCCAGGCCAAAGTGGACCTGAACAAAGTAGCTATCCGTAAGGATAACCTAATGGACAGTGTCTCTATAGCACTGGAGCATCGTGTAGAAGGGATACGCGCTGATGTGCTGCTCATCAAAGCGGCCAGAGCATGGGCCGCACTCCAGGGTAGGCAAAAAATGGAAAAAGAAGACTTGGATAAAGTGGCTCCGCTGGTATTGCAACATCGCAGTAGAAAGAAACCTCCGGAAAAACAGTCAACTCCCCCAGAAACACAAACGTCCGAAGAATCCAAGCCAAACAAAGCTACGAATAAACCCGAGTATCCCGATATCAATGCGATTCTGCCCGAAACTTCTTTGCCCTTAGCGAAAATGGGCCACACTTCGAAAAGAGGAAAGGATGATTTACCCGATATGGGGACCTTCAGAAAGGTCGATTATAAAACCACTGAAAAAAGTATCGATATCCGAAAAACAGTGCATCAGTACATCAGCACCGATAAATTTGAGATTCAAAAGAAATATACCAGCAGTAAAACAAGTCCGAAACTCATCTTCCTGATCGACTCCAGCGGCTCGATGATGAAGGATAGGGCCATAGCCTATGCCAAAGGACTGATCCGCAAAACACTGGAAAAAGCGAGAAAAACAGAATTTGCCCTCGTGGCCATCCATCACTCCAAAGCGGAGCTATTACAGCCTTTTACAGCCAATGCCACAGCGATAATCCAGACCATGGAAGATATGCCCATAGGCGGTAAGACCAATATCATAGCGGCCATAGCACCGATCAAACCATTACTGAAACCTCAAGAATACTCGAATACGCAGCTGATCATTCTTACCGATGGTCGCTTCAATGTGGGGAGCAGCACTGATGTGCTTGAGGAAAGCATAGCGCTATGCCGAAAAAACTGGCAGCACTACGGTCATTTGACGGTAGTGGACAGCGAGCAAGGAGTAGTGAAACTGGGGCTGGCCAAAACATTTGCTACGGGCATAGGAGCGGCATACCAACCCCTAAAAGCGATGCCCTATGTCGAATAAACCTCAGCCATCGAATACCAAGGGGCCGATGAAGTCTCAATTCATCATTGCGGCCCCTTCCAGTAATGCGGGAAAGACCAGCCTTACACTAGGCTTGCTCCGAGCCCTGCAAAAAAGAGGGTCGAGTGTACAAGCTTTCAAGTGCGGTCCCGATTATATCGACCCTAAGTTTCATCGGATTGCCTGTGCAACCCCTTCTCTCAATCTGGACCTGATCATGATGCCTATAGAGCATTTGAAAAGTACCTATTCCCAATACGCAGGTATAGCGGAGGTATCAGTGATAGAAGGTGTTATGGGCCTGTTCGACGGTGCCATAAGAAGCGAGGGCAGTACGGCGGCGCTGTCCAAAACACTGGGTCTACCGATAATTCTAATCGTAGATGCCAAGGCTACGGCCTATTCCGTAGCGCCACTACTCTACGGCTTCAAAAACTTCGACCCCGAACTCCATTTGGCGGGAGTCATTTTCAACCGTGTCAATAGTGAAAGTCATTACCGTTTTTTGCAGGAAGCCTGTGAGGATGCCGGACTACGCAGCTTTGGGCGTATTCCTTTTATCGAAGATGCCGGTATCCCTTCAAGACATCTTGGTCTCTCTCTGGAACATCTTCAATCGGCCGAAGAGGCCATTGACAAGATAAGCCACTGCATAGAAGAGACGGTGCTATTGGATGATTTGCTGTGGGCTACCCGAAGTCCGTTACCTACGGCAAAACCCATCTTAACAACAACACCTTCTCCCCCACTGAAGGTGGCCATTGCAAGGGATGAGGCTTTCGATTTCACCTATCTGCAAAACCTCAGGAGATTCGAACAACAGGGCGAAGTTACTTTTTTCAGCCCCCTGGAAGATAAGCAAGTCCCAAAAGCAGATCTATTGTACCTGCCCGGTGGCTATCCGGAGCTGTATGCCGCACAGCTTTCACAAAATAGTGCTATGCGCAGGGCTATTTCCGAGTTCATTGCCAATGGAGGGAAGACACTGGCCGAGTGCGGTGGGCTGATGTACTTGGGCGAACACCTAGAGGACAAAGAAGGGAATACTTTCGAAATGGTCGGTGCACTTCCGCTGAGCACTTCCATGAAACCCATGAAACTGAACCTCGGATATCGAAAAATCGACTTGGAAGCAGGTACCCTGATGGGGCATGAGTTTCATTACTCTTCCTGCACTACCAAGGCTACGCTTGATACTATCGGGCGGGTAAGCAATATCCGAGGCATGGACGTAACAACAAAACTTTACCGACAAAACACGGTACTGGCCTCTTATATCCACCTCTACTTTGGTGACAATGACCAGTTTCGAACAATGATGAACTTATTATCACTATCACTATGAAAATATACACCAGAAAAGGAGACACAGGGATGACGGGCGTCTTCGGGGGGAAAAGAGAATCGAAGGATTCTGCCCGTATCGAATGTAATGGCGTTCTGGATGAAGCCAATTCCACTATAGGCCTGCTTCGGGTCAAATTGGGCGCGGAGCATGCCTGGCAAGAAGGGCTACATCGGATACAGAAAGATATGATGAACATGATGTCCCACTTGGCCCGTCCTTCGGACTCCAACAAGGCCAATCCCAACCCTCAACCCAAGGACGGAGCAGCGTTCTGCGAAGGGTGGATCGATAGCCTGGAAAACGAAATGAGCAGTCCATCGGACTATTTCCTACTGCCCGGCGGCAATGAGGTATCCGCTCTGTGTCACGTGGCACGGACTCAAGTACGTCGGGGAGAAAGACGGCTCATTACACTATTGCGCGAGGACCCTGATGCTGTACCCGAGTACATTGTTGCCTATATCAACCGCCTTTCGGACCTGCTCTTTACCATGGCCCGGGCAGAAATGGACCAACATGGTGTAGCAGAGGAAAAATGGAACCTGTTCCTCTATAAACGAAAGAAGAAAGCATAAAAAAGCATAAAGCATACAGAAGAACATCAAAGAACAAACGAAACAAAAACAAGTATAATGAAAAAAATACCGATTACCATCGTTACCGGATTCTTGGGAGTGGGGAAAACCACCTTGGTCCATAATATGCTCAAGAATGCCGGCGGAAAACGCATCGCCGTATTGGTCAATGAGTTCGGAGAAGTAGATGTCGATGGCCAGATTATCCATGCCGGAGCGGAGGATAAGGCAGAATGCAACCTAATAGAACTGCCCAACGGCTGTATCTGCTGTACGGTCCAAGAGGAGTTCCTGCCGACCATGATGGACCTGATGGAGCGCAAAGAGGACATCGACCACATCGTTATCGAAACCTCAGGGCTGGCCATGCCCAAGCCCTTGGTCAAAGCGGTCAACTGGCCCGACCTCAAACCTCATGTAACCATCGATGCAGTCATCACTGTAGTCGATGCCGTAGGTCTTGCCACGGGTGAAATCTGCAACCGCGAGAGGGTGCAAGCACAACGGCTGGCAGATGACTCTCTGGACCATGAGACACCCATAGAAGAGCTATTTCTAGACCAGTTGACCTGTGCCGATTTGGTATTGGTGAGCAAAACCGACCTGATTGCAGCGCCGGCATTGGATGAAATAAAGGCTATTGTCTCTGGAAAAGCACGGGCCAACACGAAGGTCATCCCCGTTCAGGATGGGGTCATGGACAATGAGGTGCTATTGGGTATCGGTGCATCCGCTGAAGATGACCTGGAAGGCCGACATTCCATTCATGACAAACATCATGAAGAAGGACACCATCACCATCATCATAATGATGATATCGATACCGTGCTAAAAGAATATGAAGCGACCGAGGACATCAAAGACCTCGTACAGGAAATGACCGAGCTGGTAAAAAGTCATGAAATCTATAGGATCAAAGGCTTCGTGAACATCCCCGATAAACCGATGCGAATGATCTTACAAGGTGTAGGAGAACGCTTCGATTACTATTTCGATCGGAAATGGAGAGCCGATGAAGTGCGCAAAACGAGGCTAGTTATCATCGGAAAGCACCTAAAATCCAAAGCACTGGTGTAAACCGTCCTATACGACCCGGTCAGAATTGTTCAGTAAAAGCAACTGTCAGATTAAGTAGAGGCTATTACAAGTCAACGAATCATCTTGTCCTAAATCAATTGTTAATTGCTAATTGTTAATTGCTAATTGTTCATTGCTAATTGTTCATTGCTAATTGTTCATTGCTAATTGTTAATTGTTCATTGTTAATTGCCCCAATGTATGCATTTAATCTCAACCTTGCCCGGTGGGTGGAACCCCAATGATGAGGGTGTTTTCCATATCGTCCAAAAGCCTGGAGACATCGTATTTCTTTCTGCTGCCGATACCGAACTTTTTACTGTCAATGAGGCCTATAAAAGCCTATCTCAAACACAGCCCGGCCTCCCGAGCCTGAGACTGGCCAACCTGACTTATTTCAAGCAAGAGCTGACCATTGATACCTATGTAGAGGAAGTAGTCACTAAAGCCAAACTAGTCGTATTACGACTCCTCGGAGGTGTGGCCTACTTCCCCTATTTGTGCGAAGCCATTTCGGATATGGCGGCCGACAAAGGAATCGAACTGATAGTACTTCCAGGGGACGACAAACCCGACATTGAGTTGACACGGATGTCCACGGTGCCGCTGCCCACGGTCGATCTGATCTGGCAGTATCTCGTCGCCGGTGGCAGTCACAATACGCGTCAAGGGTTATCGGCACTTTTCAACCTATTGCTCCAAGCGCCACTGTCCGTGGCACCGATTGTCCCTATTCCCCATTTGTTTTTATATCATGTCGATCATGATATCATGGATGTACGAGCCACGGCCGCTATCGCTGAGGAAGGCCGTCCCTTGGCAATGATCATTGGCTATAGGGCCCATTACCTCGCGGGCAACCTCGAACCCTTTCGGGTACTTTCTCGATCCTTAACCGACAATGGCCTGTCGGTCCTTACACTGATGGCCTTAAGCTTTAGGGACACCCTGATCGTCAAAGAGATAGAAGCATTACTACAAAAACATGGACTAAAAACCCCAAGTGTACTGATCAATACCACGGGATTTTCCATCCAATCCTTTCAGGACAATGACCATTCCATTTTTGACCGCTTCGATGTTCCTGTACTTCAGGCCATCATCGCCTCCTGTAATAAAGCCACTTGGCAAGAGGGACAGTTCGGCCTGCCTCCTACGGACATCGCGATGAATATCGCATTGCCCGAGGTCGATGGTAAGATCATTACCAAACCGATATCGTTCAAATCCTCAGTAGGTAAGGAGGCATTGACGGACTCGGAAATAGTACAGTACGAACCTCACCTTAGCGGCTGTTCCTTCGTAGCAGAACTGGCCGGAAATTGGGTAAAGCTCCACTACAAATCCGCTGCCGAAAAGAAAATAGCCCTGATACTGCCCAATTATCCCAATAAAAACAGTAGGCTGGCCAATGGCGTGGGGCTGGATACCCCGGCCAGTACCGTGGCCATACTCCAAGGCCTGAAAGAAGCAGGGTATACTATGGGTGATCTCATACCACAAAACAGCGCCGAACTGATTTCGGCACTTACGGGCGGTATTACCAATGAGCTGACAACACTTGCCCTCCATGAGGCTAATGTGAGATTGGATGAACAAGTGTTCTATCAACACTACAATGAGCTGTCCAAGGAGCTAAGGAAAAAAATAGAAGAGCAATGGGGGCCTCCCCACCAATCCCCACAGTATCAGGATGGGTACTTTCTCCTGTCAGGCTTTGAGACAGGGAATATCTTTGTCAGCATACAGCCTTCCAGAGGCTATGATATCGACCTACAGGCCTCCTATCACTCTCCCGACCTTCCCCCGACCTTTGCTTATCTAGCCTATTATATCTGGGTCCAAGAGGTCTTTCATGCCGATGCCATTGTTCATGTCGGTAAGCATGGCAACTTAGAGTGGCTTCCTGGCAAGAGTGTCGCTTTGGATGAAGCATCCTGCTTCCCGGCCGCTGTGCTGGGAGCGGTACCTCATTTTTACCCTTTCATCATCAATGATCCGGGAGAAGGGACACAAGCCAAAAGAAGAAGCCACGCAGTTATACTCGATCATCTGATACCCCCGATGACGCGGGCCGATAACTACGGTGATCTATTGCAATTGGAATTGCTCATCGACGAATTCTATGAATCTGCGCTGGTAGATCCGAAGCGCAGCACTCTATTGAAAAAGAAAATAGAGGTTTTGGTCAATACCACTCATCTGAGCGCCGACCTGGGCAGTGATGCCAGCGATATCGACCAACTATTGGAAACCATAGACGGTTATCTCTGTGAACTGAAAGAAGCCCAGATCAGGGGTGGCCTGCATATCTTTGGACAGCTGCCCGACACCGATAAACTGGTCGATACGGTCATAGCACTTCACCGGCTACCCTACAATGAGCTCCCTTCCCTGTCGCAAGCCATAGCTCAAGACCTACAATTGGGATTCGACCCGCTGGATGTCGCCTATGCAGGTATCTATGATCAAGAAATCAATGGTATTCTGTGCAGAACCTATGGCAAGGCCATCGCTGTACTGGAAGATATGGCCCTCGAAAAGGTCCGGAAAATACTGACGGTCCATGAAGTCAGCGAAGCATCGGGGGAAATGGAGGAAACGGAAAAAGTGCTTCGTTATATCCGGTACCATACCTTGCCCTTACTGGACCAAACGAAAGAGGAAATCACCAATCTCCTGCATGGGATGAAAGGCAGGTATGTCCCGGCAGGTGGTTCGGGTGCCCCTACACGCGGAAGGTTGGACATATTGCCCACAGGAAGGAATTTTTACTCCATCGATAGTAGGACCGTACCCTCTCCTACTGCCTACGAACTGGGCCATAAAAGTGCTCAACTCATCATCGAGCGCTACATGCAGGAGCATGGCGACTATCCACGCTCGATAGCTATTTCCGTCTGGGGCACATCCACCATGAGAACCAGTGGCGATGACCTCGCCCAAGGACTGGCACTGATGGGTGTACGTCCTATCTGGCAAGGAACCAACCGGCGCGTCAAGGATTTTGAAATCCTATCTTTAGTGGAGCTCCGTCGGCCCAGAGTGGATGTACTGTTACGGATATCCGGTTTTTTCAGGGATGCTTTCCCCGATGCCATCTCCCTGTTCAATGCAGCGGTAGCGAAGGTAGCGAAACTGGACGAGTCCCCCGAAGACAATCCCATTCGGGCCAAGTACCTACAGGAAAAGGCAGTATGGCAACAAAAGGGAATCAGCGCAGCACTGGCCGAAGAACGATCGCTCTATCGCGTGTTCGGTTCTCGGCCGGGAGCCTATGGCGCCGGCTTACAGGGGCTCATCGACGGTGGTCACTGGGAGACGCAGAAAGACCTGGCCCAGGTGTATATCCACTGGAGCGGTTATGCTTATCATGGCCATAAAAACGAGGGACATCCCGCCCATGAGACCTTTAGGGCGAGGCTGAAGGCCATCGATATTGTGATGCAAAACCAGGACAACCGAGAGCATGATTTATTGGACTCAGATGATTACTACCAGTTTCAGGGAGGGCTGAACGCTGCCGTGACCTTGGAAAAGGGCGAAGCTCCCAGCACCTACTTCGGGGACCATTCCCGACCGGAACAACCCCGAGTGAAAACCCTAAAAGAAGAACTGCTAAAGGTATACCGCTCCAGAGTGGTCAATCCTAAATGGATGGCCGGCATGCGAGACCATGGTTATAAGGGTGCCTTTGAAATGGCGGCCACGATGGATTACCTGTTTGCCTATGATGCTACTACCCATCAGGTAGAAGATTTCATGTACGAGGGGATAACCCAAGCCTACCTGCTGGATGAAGAAAACAGGTCTTTCATACAGGAACATAACCCCTGGGCCTTAAAAGACATGTCACAACGAATGCTTGAAGCCATACAACGTGGACTATGGAAGGAACCCTCTGATGAAACAGTGGCACAGCTGAAAGAACTATATCTAAGTGCTGAAGGAGACCTGGAATAAGCAATTCAGATTCATCACTTTTTAGTCCCGATTCAAGTCTAAATCACTTCAATAACCCATATCGGTAATCGTAAGTTCAATGACTCATACGAAGGAGAAATAAAAAATCCAAATTACTTTTCAACAGGAATAAAAGCACCTTTCTTTTGATTGCACTTTTCTTACTAAAGATCAAAACCAAAAACCCAAACAGACAATAATCCGTTGTAATACAGATATTTAACCATCTTAAAAAAGTATAATTCATTATTTATGACAATTTTTTATATAAAAAAAAATATAATTTTAATGGATTTTATAATTTATAAGGTTACTTTTGATTTTCTGTAGTCTTACTAATAATTTATTAATCAACACCTTATCAATATTAATGGCTTAGCGATTGTTTAATCTTAGCGTATCATCTACCAATATAGTTTAGGTCAAAATATCATTTTACAATGAATTTCCTCAAAGTAACCTCTACCATTTTTATCCTGTTGATTACTCCCATGTGCTGGGTGAGTTGTTCCGCTGATGAAAGTGTACAGGATACCATAAGTAATATAGAAGATGTTGAATTAGAAAAGGGCTATCTCAAAGACTTCCAGTTATCGGAACTGAGCTATATAGACCTACAAATGCGTCAACCACTCATTATCGACCAAACTGAAAAAATCTCCGGACAGATTATCATCACAGTACCTTCCACTGTAACCAACCTTGATTTCAGTTTATCCAAAGTCGATTTTGACACTTCTCTGTTCAGTATATCCCCATCTGTGGGTTCTTTGCAGACATTCAAAATCGGGAATACGGTCACCTATACGGTAACTTCTCTCAAGAATCCAAAGAAAAGTTTCCGTTATCTTGTCTCTGTGGTCAAGAAGAAGTATTCCCCTACGGATTCGAACTAGACTCCTACACAGATTATATGCATGGAGGGTTCAACCCGGATCATGCGCCGGAACATCGTAACGAGGGTTTACATATCCATAAATCAGGGAGTTTTATTGGATCGGGCATAGCACCGCTATGGTGAATTCAAAAAACTCAGTGCAACGACCCGTTTGCGGATATCCAGGTCCGCCGTAGATTTTCCAATGCACGATGCGGGTTTAATTCTAATTTTTCAGTTTTTGGCTGCCCATAGGCTGAAGACTGGGTACTTTCCGATTCAGTGAAGAACCTCCACCGGCCTACCCATGCCCTGACCGGGAATCCTTATCAGGATCCTGTTTCATAGACCCAAAAAAAAGTAAAATAGGAAGGAAATTCGGGGTCCGGCAAATTATCCCAAAATGGTTGATAGGATTTCGTGATGAGGGCATAAAGAGCAATAAAATCAGCGGTTTAGGTGAGAAGGCCTAGCGTATGGTTAGGGTGTAATACAAATTTGGGTTTTAAATGTCGTATAAGATTCCGCAGGTCATTTTGGTTTCAATCAAGGCGATAACCGCAGGGATAGCAGCGCTATCACGAGGATTGTCAACGCAGAGTGAAGCAAAATGAACAGGAAGATAGGCGATTTTAGAAGCTAAGTTTGTATAAAACCTGCGTAGCGCAAAACCGCTGATTTTGAAGCCATTTATGTGCGGAATAGGAAGGCTATCGACTATTTTGGGATTATGGAAAAACCCTGCATTGGCCCAATTGTCACTGGCAGACTCATCATTTGGCCCTTCCCGCCGGTACAGTGCTTTCGCTATGATTCCGCTCTTTCCCGAATCAATTTGTTTGGGTATATCAATGGTTTTTTTTGTACCGATGGCGTAGGCATGGCAAAGCCGAAAGGACAGTGTATGTGTAATCAATGATTTACGATGGATTTTATTTTCGTAGTTCAATAAGCGTAAAAATAAATGTATTGTACATATTTATTGTACTCTTAATTTACAAATTGCAATTTTTAGGTGAAATAGTATCAATCATTGCTTTTGTATACAGGAAGCTATAGTATTGCAACCGTTTTGACAGTGCGGGTACTACGGTCAGCGCACTGCCGTCACCATCAACCACCTACAACACACCGAAATCCATGAAACACCGCTATCCGGTATGGCCCCTGCTGTGCCTTTTTCTGGGACTCTTTCCTATGGGCCTTCACGCCCAGGTACCCCGGCCCAATATCTCCCTGCCCAGTGCCAATGCCACGGCACTCGGCCAGTACGGGGAAGTGCCCGTATCCAAGTACACGGGCATCCCCGATATCCGTATCCCGCTGTATACGCTCAAAGATGGGAAGCTCTCCCTGCCCATTTCCCTGAGCTACCATGCCGGAGGGGTCATGCCCGATGTACGCCCCGGGTGGACAGGGCTGAACTTTACCCTCATGGCAGGGGGCGCCATCAGTAGGGTGGTACGGGGACTGCCCGATGACCTGGATGCTCCGGTGCTTCCCTTAAGAAGAAACCATTTTGATATCAGCAAAATCCTGCACCCATTGCAATTATCGATATGGAGTGGCACATTCGGGGACAGGGCGGGCTATTATTACCATCACAACGTCAACCGCGGCAAGAACTGGAAGGAAACCGCCCGACTGAAAGATATGGTTTTTCGGCAGAAGGATGCCAAGGATAATGAGCCCGATATGTTCCGCTTCCATTTCATGGGCTATTCGGGCAGCTTTTTCCTGACCGAAACAGGCCAGTGGGCGGTCAAGAGCGAGCACAATATCAAAGTCGTGTTCGATGAGCACAATATCATCGGTCTTCCTTCCGAAATACAGGCCGTTGAGGACAATTATCACTCTCTGCCCTGTTTGAAGGGCACGACCCGTACCTTTGGGGGCTTTACCCTCATCACTCCGGACGGTATGCGCTATCACTTCGGTAACATTCGGGACGGAAGTCCGGACAATACCGATGCTATTGAATACAGCATCCCTTGGCACCAGCAGATGATACAGCCGTGGATGGCCACTACATGGTACCTTACCCGAGTGGAGCATCCCGATGGGCAGCAGGTCGACCTTCACTATGGCCATGATGACTACTCTTCCGTTATGAACCTATCCTTTTCCATGAGCAGGACATGGGTCTACGACCATAACGATGTCTTCACGGGCATCGCTTATGAACATCAGGGAAACCCCGCTCCCAAATACGGCTCCTATGACGGTAGCCTTATCCGTCCCGTATACCTGGAGTCCATACGCTCCGCCCATCAGGTCATCGATTTCGAGCGCAGCGATGCACAGCAGCTGGGCTACCCTACCGAAGCCTACCTGAAAAACGATGAGCTCTCCAAGGCACTGAACGGTATCATCACGGATAAAATCTGTGTCGATGCTTTCAATAGGCCCGAAATCCACGATCCCCTATACCATCAGGACATCTACTGGCACTACCTCCATGACCAGTGGCCCACGAACGACAAACAGGCCATGCTCCGAAGGCTCAAGACCAAAAAGCTGGATGAAATCATCATCAAGAGCCGGACCGCTGATACGGGCCTCCGCTTTGCCTTCGCCTACAACAACCGACCGGACGAAAGGCTGATGCTACAGTGCCTGACCGAGAGCTCATGGGACGGTACGCAGTCCAAGCCGCCCTACAGCTTCAGCTATTATGACGGTGCGGCCCTTCCTCCCTACCTGTCCGAAGCGGTGGACCATTGGGGCTATTTCAATGGGAATACCGAAAAATGCTTCACACTGCCCAGAAGCGATAACTTTGTGGACCTACTTCTGGAGAAACTGGGCCGGATAAATATCCTCAAGGCCCCGGCCCGGGACAGGGATGTGGCACTGGCCGGTACGTTACGTGCCATACGCTACCCCACAGGAGGATACACTACCTTTGAGTACGAGCAGCATACCTATGCCCACTACCTGGACAGTGACCGACAGCGCATCGTGATTACGGGCCGAAAAGCTGCCGGCGGTCTGAGGATCAAAAAAATCAGCTCCCATTCGGGACCCTCCGACACGCACCCCCTCACGAGAATATACCACTACAACAGTGAGTACGACCCTGTCAATGGCGCGCAATACCCCAGCGGTACACTGGACGGCCTGCCGAAATACAGCTGGAGTGCAGAAGAGCGAAGGCCGGGGGAGCGAGGGGACAGCCGCATTATCAGCAAACGGATATCCTATCAGGGACGGCAGCCCTTGGGCATCAACGAGCACCTGCCCCACATGACCTATAACCGGGTAATCGAGCAAGAGGTAGGCAATGGCTATACCATCACCGACTACACGGGTTTCATCGATGAAGACGGTACCCGACACTACGATGACCTACTGCCCGGTCTGTATGGCACGAGCATCTTTACCAGTGCCTTTGGAGATCGGTCCCATGAGCGCGGGCATCCCCTTCGCGAAAGGCTATTCGATAACGATGGCCGGCTGGTCAAAGAAACCAATATCCGGTATGCCCGACTTTCCGAAGATGCTGCCCGGGCCGTGGTCTCTTCAAGCCGGACAACAATCATAAAAAAAGAACCGGGAAAGAGACACTCCGAGTTCAGGAGTATCCTACTCTATGAGGCCAGGCCTTATCTGAATTACTACTATCGCTACCTGCCCATCGGCCGGGAGGAAATCCTGCACTACAGCAGTGGCAAACAGCGCATAAAATCGTTTTTCGAATACAACAGTGAAGGTCTACTGTCACGGCGCTATACGGTGAACAGTGACGGCCGGAGCCATGGACAGGACCACCGCTATGCCCACGATTTCCACAAAAGCCTAGTGGCCGACTGTCCGACCGAGCCACAGTGCGACTGTGGGACACCCCCCCGATACCCCATCGGCACCGCATGGGAGACCTGTATGGAACGCTGCGATGAGGAACACGAAAAGTGCCGGACCAATGGCAAAAAGGCCAAAGGCAGGTACGCAAAAGCCCTATGGGAACTGTACCGGGCCCATCGCAACCCGCTCATAGAGACACGGACCTGGGCGGGCAGTCCCGAAAAGGTCACGGGCGGGCAGCTCAGCGAATTTGCCGATTTCGGGACCGATGGGGGACTACAGGTGGAAAAGGTGCGTACCCTGCACGTTGCGCAACCGCAGAAGATAGATTTTTCCTATATTGATGCCAATGGCTACCTGTCCCTTTCGGGCGACTACGATGTCGAAGGGCGGGTGCTGGCCTATGCCCAGGGCAACCCCACCGAAATCCTGGGCCGCGATGGGATACGCACCGTATACCTTTGGGGCCATGACCATACACGGCCCCTGGCCAGGATAAGCAATGCCCGGACCGCGGACATCAGACGTCTGTTGGCGACCACGGACCTGACCTTTCGCAAGGGACTGACCGCCCGACAGGTCCGTACCCTCAGGCAGGGACTCCCCATGACCAGCACAGCCACCTTTTACGACTATGACCTCTTGGCGGGAATCCAAAAGACCGTGGACCTGAACGGTAAGTCGCACTCCTTTACCTACGACAAGCTGCTGCGCCCGGAAAAGGAACTGGACCAGGACCTTCACGTGCTCAAGGAGTACGGGTACGACTATGCGCCGGCCTCCTGTCCGGAGATGGAGATCAGCGGAAGCCGTACCTTCCCTTCGGATAGGGAGATCACCCTACAGGCCCGGGCCAGTGGTGGACTGCCACCCTACACCTATACCTGGAAACTACCCGGAAATTCCCGACGCTCCACGCCCACAGGTTCGCCACAGGTCAAGTTCACACTACGAGGGCCCTTGCGCAACATCACGGCCACCTGTATCCTTCGGGATGCCCTGGGCAGCAAGGTCATGGTCGACCACACCTTCAGCGTGGACGCACCGCCCGATTTTATCAAGGTCATAGATGCACCCTTTGCGGGCAGGACCGTGGAACGCCATCAGCCCATGGTCATCCAGTGGGACCAGTACGGGGGCGGTCCGGGAAGGATAGAACTCCTACAGGGCAGCACCTCCCGTTTCATCGCCACCGTGGCCGACCTTTCGGCATCTCCGAGAGGCCATGAGTGGTACATCAACGTACCGCCCGGAGAAGGGTACCGTATCCGGATAAGGGCGACCGCATCGGGACTATCGGATACCAGCCGTCCCTTCAACATCCAGGCCGCCACTTGCCTGAGAGATGGGCAACAGAGCAGGGACCCCGACCGCTGCTGCTCGGGCCGAATGACCGCAGAGGGCGATTGCAGTACTTCCCTGCTCCGCTGTCCTCCCGGGCTGACCTGCTACTGCGGCTGCTCCCCATAGGGAAAGACCCAGGGGAGCCTCCCGGGGTACCTTTTCCGAACATACACTCCCATAACCCTATCAGTATCGAACCAAAACAGAAAACAATGAAACCAAACTGCCAAAAAAGGCACCTTATCCTGATATCGGGCCTACTCTATGCCCTGTTCGTCCTCTCCCCCGGAGCTCGGGCACAGGACTCGGGCCATAACCGTATCAGGACCCTTTCCCCCCGTGTAGCCCTGAACGACACCAAGGCGGGCAGCAAGGAGGAAATCAAGGCATCCATCACCTATTTCGATGGACTCGGTAGGCCCGTGCAGGAAATCATGAAAAAAGCATCGCCCCTCGGGAGAGATGAAGTACTCCACATCGAGTACGATGGCCAGGGAAGGCACGTCAGGGACTACCTGCCCTATGCCGCCGAAGTGGGCAATGGCCACTATAAAAGCGATGCGCCCGAGGCACAGCAGCGCTTCTACCAAGGAGCCGAACGGACCGCATGGGACGGGCATCCCTGGGCCGAAAAGGTATACGATGCCAGTCCCCTCGACCGCGTGACCGAGCAGGGTGCCTTCGGCACGGCCTGGCAGCCCAACGGTACGTCCACGGCCCATACGGTCAAAATGGAACACGGTACCAATGTGAACATGCACCACGTGCGTAGATGGAGCATTGCCAATGGCCTACCGCTATCGGTGGGTCGGTATGGAACGGGCAAACTCCATGTGCTGAGCAGTACCGACGAAAACGGAAAAACGGTACGGACCTTTACCGATAACCGTGGCCGGAAAGTGATGGAGCGGACAGAGGGACCACAACCTACGGAAACCTATTATGTCCATGATGAAAAGGACAACCTGTGCTTTATCCTTCCCCCCGAGCTGATGGCACAGCTCCACGAAGCGCGTAACTACCGCCCTACCGCACAGCAGCTGGAGGCTTATGCCTTCCGGTACCGTCATGACGGGCGTAACAGGACCATTATAAAAAAAGTGCCCGGCGCACGGCCCGAATACTTTGTCTATGATGGGCGCGACCGTCTCGTGCTGCGACAGGACGGGGA
>CANLOE010000041.1 GCA_947492745.1 uncultured Cyclobacteriaceae bacterium
TAGATATCGAGACCCGAGAGGTCATCGCCCAGCGGCGTGAGGTGCGCGGGCAGCAGGGCCTCGCCACCCACTATGATACGACGGAGATGGGGAAAGGGACGGTCCGCGAAGAGCGACAGGTGCGAGGGGGTGAGCTTCAGCGAGTCCACACGGGCATCGGTGAGTATCCGGGGGAAGCTCTCCAATATGTCCTCGCGGTACACCGACAGCAGCCCACCGCTGCACAGCGTCAGGAACAGGCTCGTCTGTGTCAGGTCGAAGGACAGCGGGGTGCAGAGCGGGAAGCTGTAGCCCCCCGAACCGCCCTCCGAATAGGCGGGAAGGCTGTCCGCGATATAGTTGGACAGGTTGCCATGGGAGACCACTACCCCTTTGGGACGGCCCGTACTGCCAGAGGTATAGATCACATAGGCAGCCGCACCGCCGGTGGGGAGCGGGATAGCGCCGGGGGCCGCGGACAGGCCACTGTACTCCACGTCCACGGAGAACACGTCCACCCCTAGGCCGATCACCTCCATCAGGCTCACCGACTCCACGATGAGCAGGGCCATGCCGCTGTCGCTCACCGTGAAGGACCTCCTGTCCTCGGGATGCGCAGGATCAACGGGCACATAGGCCGCCCCCGATTTCAGGATGCCAAGGATGGAGATCACCGCCCAGTGGGAGCGCTCCACCATCACCCCTATCAGGTCGCCACTGCCCAGGCCGCGCTCGACACGAAGGTAATGTGCCAGACGGTCAGAACGCTCGTCCAGCTCCGCATAGCTCAGCTCCGTACCGTCGAAGGACAGGGCGGCACCGGCAGGGCGGCGGCGTACCTGCTCGCCGAACAGGGCCAGTACGGTACCCTCCATTGGGGAAACCACCGGAGCGTTGTACTCCTCCAACAAGAGATGCCTATCAGCAGTAGTGAGCATCGACAGTTCCGAAAGACGCCGTTCGGGTGTAGCGATAATACCACGGAGCAGTTCTTGGTACTGTGCCAATATCCCTAAAATGGTCGATTCCTTGAACAGGTCCGTCCTGTACTCCGCAACAATCGAAAGACCTTCTACAGTCTCTCCAAGGTTCACTGTGAGGTCGAACTGTGAAGTAACATGTCCTTGACCTTCATACCCTGAAAGGGCAAGCCCGCCCAGTTCGACCTCCCCCATCTCAGGAGTATTCTGAAGTGAAAAGAGTACTTGAAACAACGGGTTTCGACTCATGTCGCGCGAACGAACCACTCGCTCTACGACCTTTTCAAAAGGCGCATGCTGGTGATCATAGGCCTCTAGGGTCGTTGATCGTATTTCCGACAGAAAATCGATGAAAGGTTGGGAAGGGTCCAAGTGGCTGCGCAGCACAAGAGTATTGATAAAGAAGCCCATCAGGTGTTCCAGTTCCTCTTGTGTCCTGTTGGCCACGGGTGTGCCTATACTGATATCCCTTTGCCCACTGTATCGGGAAAGCAATACTTTAAAACCCGCTAGTAGTACCATGAAAACCGTAGCCCCTTCTCTCTGGCTCAAGGATTTCAAGCCTTCTAGAATAGGCATCTCCATTAAAAATGAGACCGTAGCACCCGAAGTGCTCTTAACTGCCGGCCGTGGGTAGTCAGTCGGAAGCTCTGAAGTGACGGGGTCCTTTAGCCGATTTTCCCAATAGGACAACAAGTCTTCCATCGCTGCGCCGGACAGGTGTTCACGCTGCCAAAGTGCATAGTCGGCATACTGCAAGGGAAGCTCGGGAAGGGAAGGGTCTATTCCCAAAAGGGAAGAACGGTAGAGCTCAGTGAACTCGCGCACAAGTATGCTCTCTGACCAGCCATCGCTCGCTATGTGATGAAACACTGCGGCAAGTACATACTCGGTATTGCCCATATCGTATAGGCAGGCACGGAACATGTAGTCGCTATCCAAGTTGAAGGGAAGGGAAACATAGGCCTCTACCTTTCTACCAAGTATATCCGTATCAGCAGAAAGATCTTCCTTATCGAGAGACCAGCCATCGGCCGATAGGAATTCTTGATATCCCACACCTGATTTCGATAAGATTACCGTACGTAACACGCTATGCCTACGGACTATCTCACGAAGGCTCTTGGACAGCACCTTTCGGTCGAGAGCACCCGAAAGACGGAATACGATAGGAACATGGTACTCCGAACTTCCCTGCAACTGGTCCAGAAACCAAAGCCGCTCTTGACTGAAAGATAGGGGAATGGCCTCTTCCTTGGACCAATCGTAGGGTTCTATTTTTTTATTCGACCGAAGGGGTTGTGGGGACTCTTTTTCTTGGTATCCTCCTAGATAATCGATTATCGAAGACTTTTCGTTTTTTAGGATGTTCAGTAAATCAGGATCTATCCGGTCTTTTGTGGACTTTAAGATTAGATTACCATCTTCCAATTCCAAATACACTCCTTGTGATTTAGCTTTTTTCAGTATTTCTATGGCTTCCAATGTCTCTCTAGGTTAAATGGTTTGTTTAAATACAATATTATCCGCTGCTTTCTCCTTTACAGTCAGGTATTGGACATAATCTCCCAATTGTTCCAAGGAGGTGTACTCAAAAATATCCTTGATAGCGACCTCTATATCCAGTTCTTTCCGAAGTATGGACACCAGACGGGTAGCCATCAAGGAGTGGCCGCCCAGTTCGAAGAAGTTATCGTGAATACCTACCTTCTCAATACCCAATAGCTTCTCCCATATGCGGGCCAGTTGTTTTTCTATTTCATTTCTGGGGGCGATATAATGACTACCGTGTACCAAGTCATGACCCTCTGGGGGTGGAAGTGCTTTTTTATCTATTTTTCCCGTGTCGGTCAGCGGCATTTCATCCAGTTCCACCCATAGTTGAGGGACCATGTAATCGGGTAATTTATTTTTCAAGCAAGACTTCGTGTAGGCCAGAGAGTGGAAAACGGCATCCCTTTGGTACAGATCTAGGTTATGTTCAAACCATATGGCCTGTTCAAAGTAGGTTCCTGTATCATTATCGACATCGATATGTACTGCCTGCATACCTTTATCGAAGGTATAGATACCGCTTTTCGTATAACGCTGGCTTGTCCAGGCCTCCCATTGATTTATATCTCCTTCTATTCGCTGGGAATGCTCCGAATAGCCGATAACCCGCCCTCCCAAGTTTTCGTGCAGGCGTACCCAAGGGTCCAATGTGGCGCCCTGCTCGTTTTTCATCTTGCCGTATTCTTCAATGGACCGCGAAGGGTGTTGATGCTTGAGGATAGGCCTGACAGGGACCACGAGTTTGGCAAATCCTCTCGACATGGCCAAGTCACCCATTCTCTTTACCAGTTCTCTACTATAGCCCTTTCCCATATAGTTTTCATCAACGACTCCCGATAGTATACACAGGGTATCTGCTGTATGGCATCTCTCTTTGTCCTCAAAGGCTTTCTTTATAGCATCGTCCCAACCCAAGGAAGGCAGTTCCTTACTCCACTGCAATGGTACAGTATTCCCTACCGCAATGAGTTTTTCCTCTTCATCGTAGATTCCTATTTGTAGATCGGAAAAGGTGGTATATATTCTTCTCCAGTATTCTTTCAGGACACTGCTTCCTTCAAAGAAATCAGCCCATGAGCTGGAATGGATATCCTCCATTTGCCCATACATCTCTGCGGAACCATCGTGAAGCTTACAGTGGTATGAAGTCCCTGTTTTTGTATTTTCAAAGAGCTGCTTTTTTGGTTTTATGTAGGCTATCAAGCCACTGCTTTCATGGGCCGTATCCGATTGGGGCAGTACACAACAGGTTTCGATACTATGTTGTAATGACAGTGCATTTTCCACCTCTCCGAGTTCCACACGGTAGCCACGTATTTTTACTTGATTATCCTTTCTACCGATGAACTCGATACTCCCATCTGCCCAATACCTGGCCAGGTCACCCGTCCGATACATCAGCTCGCCTTCCCTGAACGGGTCTGCAATGAATTTCTTACTCGTCAGCTCTTCTTTGTTCCTGTATCCCTTGGCAACACCATAGCCTCCCACACATAATTCTCCAATAGCCCCAATGGGCAATAATCTTTGATGACGGTCCAGTATGTATATCCGGTTATTGGAGACTTTATCTCTGAACAGGAATGAATCCGGCCCCACTTTGCTGACCAGAAGGTCTATCGTACTTTCTGTCTGCCCATAGATATTGTACAGTTCGTAGCCTTTTGCCACTATCGTGTTTCCCAGTGATGCCGAAAGACGGTCCCCTCCTACCAGTACGTGGCGCAGTGAGGACAATCGGGCGCCATCTTCCAAGTACACGGACAAAGTATCCGGTATCAGTTGCACAAAATTGATAGCCTGATCGATGATAAGCGTCCTGATATAGTCGCGGTCCAGTACTTTCCTTTCTTCCGGGATACATAAGACCCCCCCATTGATCAATGTCGAAAAAATCTCTTGATAGGCGATATCGATGACCAGTTTTGTCAGCTGAAGTACTTTCAAACCTTCATCCATCTGAAAATAGGTATTGTACCACTGTAATAGGTTATACAATGAAGAGCGTTTGATCATGACACCTTTGGGGGTTCCCGTTGTACCGGAGGTGTATATAATATAGGCCAAGGTGTCCTCGGATATCGTAATGGACAATCGATCGGTGGCATAGGTATCCAATAATCGGGTATCGGGTATAAGGAGCGACAGACCGGAAATTTTCTCAAACAGGGAGCTGGTTTTCACATCGCATAGGACCAATCCCAAAGAGGTGTCCTCTATGATATAGTTGACTCTAGCCGTTGGGTAATCGATATCGATGGGTACATAGGCTGCACCGGACTTCAGTATTCCCAGAACTCCGACAACCATTTCGGGGCTTCTTTCCATACAGATTCCAACGAGGTCGCCCTGTTCTATTCCCTGTGCTCTCAAGTAATGCGCCAACTGGTTCGAGCGCTTATCCACAGCTGCATACGTCAGCTCTTCTTCCCCAAATACCAGTGCGGTAGCTTCGGGTTTGTTTCGTGCCTGTTCTTCGAACAAAGTGAGAACGGTACTGTCATCGGTATAATCAATGGCGGTCGTATTGAAGTCTTCCAGTAGTTGCTGCTGCACTGTCTCGGGCAGGATGGACAAGTCCTCGACACTTACTTCTCCTCCCCTTTCGTAATGTGTCAACAATAGGGAGAGTGCCTCTTGTACATAAGCGATAAAATGCGCTGCTTCTACAGTATCATTCGCAATCTGAACCCTAAGCCCAAAGTCATCTCCATGGTCATCGATATCAAAAGAAAGGGGATAATTGGTCCGCTCTCCTCCCGAAAGGACTTCCATGTCGAAATCATCGTTCGCTGTCGTACCCGCTATGGGCATGGAGGTATCGTGACGATAATTCATCAACACGCTAAAGAAAGGAACATCATTGGCAATATCACTCCACTGATGAATAGTGGACAAGGGGGTCTGTTCATAAGGTAACATGCTTTGTAACCTATTTTTTACCTGAGTGATATATTCGGTCACGCTGCCCTTTAGGTTTACAAGAACAGGCAGCGTATTGATGAACAATCCCAAAGAAGAATCGGCACCTGCCGTACCTTGTAACCTACCGGAAAAAAGAGAACCGAATAGGGCATGATCTTTATTACTGCACCTTCCTATCACGAGACCGAAAGCAGCATGAAACAGCACTGCGGGTGAGGTCTGTAGGTTATGGGCGATACGGCGCAGGGCACTGCTCATCTCTTGGGGTAGAATAACATGGCCGACTTCCCTGTTTGTAGCCCCATCACCATGGATATCCGACATATCGAAAGGATAGGTAGGTTCTTCGATACCTTGGAGGAGGGTCCGGAAGTATCGCCTGCTTTCTTCTTCGGAATAGTGATGGCGAATATTGCCTATAAAATTGCGGTACAAGGGTGGAGCGGTCAGTTTATCCGTATTGCCCGATAGGTGATGCATGATTTCCTCAGTTATCTTTTCCATGCCTACATGATCGATAATCAGGTGATGAATACTGAGCAAGAGATAATAGGCTCCGTTCTCTACATCCTCTGCTACCTTCAGTTTTAAAAGTGGGGCAGTGGACAGGTCCATCCACAAGTTTTCCGGAGCTATCTCGCGCTCCAATCGGGGAAGGATCTCTTCATGACCTTCGAAGGACAACTTTTCCAAAGAAAGCTCCACCCTTCGCAATACGACCTGAACGGCAGAGGAGAGTCCGGTATTCAGTACACAGGTTCTCAATACGTCATGTCGGTCCACGACAAGTTGTAGCGCGGCCGTGAAAGCCTCACGATCATCAGAGGATGAAAAGCGCATTAGACTAGGTAGGATGTAGGGGTCTCCTTGATCGGGCGTACTCATCAAGTGATGAAAGTAGAGTCCTTCCTGCAAAGGGGATAAGGGGTAGATATCCTGAATATTGCGGGCCCCTCCAGGTATACCGGACATGACCGTATCCAGCTCTTCTTGACTCAGGTCCGTCAGCGGTACCCTCTCAGGAGTGATATAGGTACAGTCTTTTTCGATACCATTGGCGGGTATATCGGCCTCCAGGGGACGAACTGTGAGCACTTCGCTTAGTGAAGCTATACTTGGGGAACGATAGATATCGCGAACATTCACCTCATAGCCTAATTGCTGTATTTGGGATATCAAGCGTATGATCAGCAGGCTGTGACCTCCCAACTGAAAGAAATTGTCATGGATACCGATCTTTTCGACAGCCAGTAGTTCTTGCCAGATAGCTACCAATTGTTCTTCTAGAATAGTTCGGGGAGCCAGGTACTCTTGACTCGATAGCGAAACATCCTCTGGTGCAGGAAGGGCATTTTTATCGACCTTCCCATTGCGTGTCAAAGGCATCTCCTTCAGAAGGATCCACAGTTGTGGCACCATGTACTCGGGCAGGTTCTCTTTCAGGCGGGCCGCTATAGCCGTACCGTCCGACCCTTCGGATGGATTGGATGGCACTACATAGCCTATCAAGCGCCAGTTACCATCGGGACCCTTATTGACCTTGACACTACAGCTTTTTACCTCTTCGATTTTTGATAATTGTGACTCGACCTCGCCCAGTTCTATGCGGTAGCCTCGGACTTTCACTTGATCGTCCTTTCGCCCGATAAATTCGATGTCACCATCGGGCAGCCATCGGGCCAGATCGCCCGTTCTGTACATCCGCTGCTCTTTTGCAAACGGATTCTCGACAAATGCCTTTTGGGTAAGCGGCTCATTGTTGAGATAACCACCGGCCACGCCAGCTCCTGAAATGCACAGTTCCCCGATGGCACCAACAGGCAATAAGTTTTGAGAAGGATCCAAAATATAGGTATGGGTATTTGACAAGGGCCTGCCTATGGGTACTGCGGTAGTGGGAGCGGCATCGATTTCATAGCAGGTGGCATATACCACTGTCTCGGTAGGACCGTATACATGAACGAGTTTTTTGGGACCTAGATGGGCATAGGCCCGCTCTACATGGGGCATCGACACCAGCTGTCCTCCGAACAGGACCTTGCGCAATCGGGCAAGTGCCTCAAGGTCATTATCAACGAACAGGTTGAACAATGCCGTAGTCAGGAAAACGACGCTCAGTTTCTGTTCTTCGATAATTTTGGATAACTCCTTTGGGTCAGCGGCGGCCTTCTTGGTGATCAGGCATAAACCGGCCCCGTTGAGCAAGCTGGAAAAAATATCATAGACGGAACCATCAAAAACCAAATTGGACCATTGCAGAACACGGTCCGTGGAGTGAATAGCGATCGGTCCTTTTTCCATGGCCAGTTTCACTATGTTTCGGTGCATTGTCCAAACTCCCTTGGGGCTTCCGGTACTTCCTGAAGTATACATTACATAAGCCATATCCCGAGGGGAAATATCGCTTCCCAAAGCACTATCGGATTGTTTTTCGATAATATGCCAGTGATCGTCCAGTTGTATAACAGATAAGGAACCTTTTGCCGAAAATTTTGCGGAACCGAGTGCATCACTCAATACCAATCTGATACCGGCATCTTTCAGCATATAATCGATCCTGCTCTGTGGGTAGTCCGTATCGATGGGAACGTAAGCCGCTCCGGATTTCAATACTCCCAAGACCCCAATGATCATTTCAGGACTGCGCTCGATACCGATTCCCACCCTATCCTTTACCTGAACTCCTTGTTCTATCAGGTACCGCCCTAATTGATTGGATTTGTTATCCAAATCCCTGTAAGTTACCGCTTCACCTCCAAATAGAATAGCAATACTTTCCGGAGTTCTCGATACCTGTTCTTCAAATAGGTCCACCAAGGTACTGTCCTCGGGATAAGCTAAGGTAGTATTATTGCATACCTCCAATAGATGCTGTCTTTCGCTTTTTGGCAAGATGGAGAGTTCCGCGACCTGTTCCTGTAAATCATTTTCAAAACACCTCATCATAGCCGACAGGACTTCCAACAGGTAAGCCATGATCTTCGATGGGCTGACCGCATGATGGGCTACTTTTGCCGTAAGCTCAAAAGCATTTCCATAATCATCTACATTCACGATGAGGGGGTAATTGGTCCGCTCTTCTGCTGATAGTACTTCTACTCCCGTGTCAGCATCCATGGTCGGGGCTGCGGTCGGCATAGAGTGGCGGTAATTCAGCAATGTGCTGAACAGAGGGATATCATTCGGGATATCACTCCACTTTTGTATCGTGGATAAGGGGCTTTGCTCGTGAGGCAATAGTTCCGATAGTCTTTCTTCTACCTGAGCGACATATTCCTGCACACTCCCATGGAGGTTGACCAGAACGGGAAGGGTATTGATGAAGAGTCCCAGTGCAGACCTTGAATTGGCCGAAGCCTGCAATCTACCCGAAAACAGAGAACCGAATATTGCATGATCTTTATTACTGCACTTCCCTACTACGATACCGAAAGCAGCATGAAACAAAACGGCGGGTGACATCTGTAAGTTGCCGGCAGTATTACGGAGTGCCTTAGCCATCTCCTCCGGGACAAACTCAGAAAAGGAGGTAAGTTCAGTGGCCCCGTCACCCGATACGTCCGAAAGACCGAAAGGGTATGTGGGTGTTTCCACACCCTTGAGCAATGAACGAAAGTAAGCTTCGCTCTCTTCGATAGCGTAGTTATAACGTATGTCTCCTATAAAGTCACGGTACTGCGAGGGGGCTGGAAGCTGATGATCATCGCCCGAAATATGAGTCCTGATTTCCTCGGTTATTTTTTCCATCCCCACATGATCGATGATCATATGATGCGCCAAGAGAATTAGATAGTAGGCGTCACTTTCAATATCATCAGCAATCTGCAACTTCAACAATGGGCCATTGGCTACATTCATCCAGAGGTTTTCAGGAGCGATTCTACGATTCATTTGAGCGAGTACATCCTCGCCCTCTATCAAGGGCAATTCTTCTATGGGTAGTGCTACCTGGCGCAGCACTACCTGAACAGCTGTAGATAGCCCTTCGTTCTGGATTCCGGTACGTAGCACATCGTGACGTGCTACTACCCGGCGTAACGCTGCGATGAAGTCCGCACGGCCTTTGAGCGATGAAAATCGCATCAGATTCGGTAAGATATAGGGGTCTCCCTTGTCGGGATGACTCATCAAATGATGAAAATAAAGCCCCTCCTGCAAAGGAGACAAGGGATAGATATCCTGAATATTGGCCCCACCTCCGGGAACTATGGACATGATCGTATCCAGTTCTTCCTGATCGAGGTCCACTAAGGATACTCTATCCGGGGTGATATAGGTACAGCCCTCCTCGATACCATTGGCCGGTATTGAGACCACGGAAGCATGCCCCTCAAATCCCTCATAGAGCGCCGCTATGCTAGGGGAACGGTAGAAGTCGCGTACGCTTACTTCATAACCGAGCTGTTGTACGCGGGATATCAACCTTACGATCAGCAGACTGTGACCTCCCAGTTCAAAGAAATTGTCATGGATACCGACCTTTTCCAGTCCCAGTAGTTCCTGCCAGATAGTGGCCATACGCTCTTCAAAGTTGTTTCTGGGTCCCACATATTCTCTGGAGGATAGACCGAAGTTCTCTGGTGAGGGCAGTCCTGTCCTGTCCACCTTACCGTTTTGCGTGAGGGGCATTTCCTCTAACAATACCCATAGACGGGGTACCATATACTCGGGAAGGTGCTGCTTGAGCACCGCTTGTATCTCTTCCCTTTCCACAGCGTCCAGAGGGGTTACATAGCCCACCAAACGAGGATAGCCATCAGGACCTTCACCAGCCACGACACAGCAGTTTCCGACTCCGGGTACCTTGGATAACTGTGCTTCTATCTCTCCCAGTTCTATGCGGTAACCACTGATTTTTACCTGATTGTCCCTCCTACCCATGAACTCAATATTTCCATCGGGTAGCCAGCGGGCAAGGTCTCCCGTGCGGTACATGCGTGCCCCTTTTACAAATGGATTTTCCACGAACTTCTCGTCCGTCATTATAGTATTGTTCAAGTATCCGCGGGCCAGTCCGGCACCCGAGATGCACAGTTCTCCTTGTACCCCAATGGGCACTAAGTTCATGGTGGAGTCTACGATATGGATACTTGTGTTCGATAAGGGTCTACCTATCGTCGCTATGCCATTTTTTAAGCGCGCTGAAAATGTCGCATAGGTCGTGCATTCCGAGGGACCGTACAAATCATTGACCCTTGTGATAGTACCTAGCTCATACAGCCTATTTACCAAGTCCGCCGATAGGGGTTCTCCCGCTAGGTTCACGGTAAGGACGGTATCGGGGATACTATTAGAAGCCATAAAACTATCGATAACGCTGGGAACCGTATTGATAAAAGTAATGGGTGCTTCTACCTCTGATAAGGAAAATAAGTCTTTCACCAAGTATACAGTACCTCCGAATATCAGAGGAACGAATAGCTCAAAAGCAAATAGGTCAAAGCTCAGCGAAGTACTGGCCAGCATCGCCGCCATTTCTTTCTTATCATACTGATTCGCTGCCCATTGTAACAGCGATACCGTATTGCGATGCTCGATCATGACCCCTTTCGGGTTTCCGGTACTGCCCGAGGTATAGATCACATAGGCCAGCGACTGTGAAGTGATGGCCCTCTCAGGAGTACTTTTGGGCATTGTATCAATCGTATCCCGATGGTCTACCGTAGCTATAATGGATAAGGTATCCTTACCTGAAAATTTTGAAAAACCATCGGCATCACACACTACTGTTCCAACCCCTGAATCTTTCAGCATGTAATCGATACGGTCCTTTGGATAAGCGATATCGATAGGTACATAAGCTCCTCCGGCCTTCAGGACTCCAAAGATAGCGACAATCACTTCCAGACTACGCTCCATACAGATTCCTACAAGACCTTCCGTTTGTAGGCCTTGCTGAATCAGGTAATGCGCCCATTGGTTCGACTTTTCGTCCAGCTCCCGATAGTTCATCGAACTACCTTCGAATACTATGGCTTTGTTATCCGGGCTTTTCTCTACCTGTTCCAGAAAGAGGTCAACAATCGTTCTATTTTTGGAGAAATCCACTACTGTCCCCTTGGATACATCCCGCATGTATTGCTGCTCTTCTTCACTGAGCATAGAAAGGGAGTGCAGTGGCATGGAAGGGTCCTTAACGATAGCTTGGAGCAATTCTTGATAGTGGGACAGCATCCTCACTATCGTATCTTTACGGAATAGATCATTACAGTATTCCATGACCAAGGAAAAGCCGTCTTTCTTTTCCCTTACACTCAGGGTAAGGTCGAACTGTGACCTGAAGTGTTCCCCTTCTTCTTCGTAAGGTGTCATGGTGACACCTCCCAATTCCATTTCCGCTGCATCCGGTGTGTTCTGCATTACAAACATTACCTGGAACAGTGGGCTACGGCTCATGTCCCTGGTATCCGCCACGCGCTCCACTACTTTCTCGAAGGGCGCACTCTGATGATCATAGGCCGTGAGGGTCGTTGAGCGAATATCCGATAGTAATTCCGAAAAGCACATGAATGGGTCCAGATTGTTCCTCAACACCAGGGTATTGACAAAAAAACCGATCAGGTGCTCCAGCTCCCTTTGCGTACGGTTGGCAATGGGGGTACCTACACTGATATCACTCTGACCACTGTAACGGGAAAGCAGCACTTTAAACCCGGCCAAAAGTGTCATAAAGGTGGTCACTCCTTCCTTTTGACTCAATGCCTTGATAGCATCGCTCAGAGCGGGGTCCAAATCAAGTGATGCCATAGCACCTGAAGTACTCTGGACCGCAGGGCGTGCATAGTCCGTGGATAGCTGGAGCGGAATCGCACCCTTTAAATGCCCTTCCCAGTAGGACAATTGCTGCTCCAAAACTGCTCCCGCCAAGTGCTGTCGCTGCCATAGGGCATAGTCCATATACTGTAGGGGCAACTCGGGAAGCGCTGAAGAAGCACCAGAGCTATGGGCCCGATAGAGCGCTGTAAACTCTTGGACCAATATGCCCTCGGACCAACCGTCGCTTGCTATATGATGGAATACTCCCGCGAGTACATAGACCCCAGCCCCGAGGTCGAACAGACAGGACCTGAACATGTAATCGGCACCAAGATCGAAGGGGCGTGAAAGGAAAGCATCCAGACGCGAAGGCAAAGCACGATGATGGGCAGTACCTATATCCTCCCGCTCCAGTGTCCAATTATCGGCAGGCAATAGCTTTTGATAACCGATGCCACCTTCTGAAGCGATGACAGTGCGCAGTACCTCATGGCGACATACGATCTCTTGCAGACTTGTGCACAACACTTCTTCGTTCAGGTCGCCTGTCAGCTTCATCACGAATGGAATGTGGTAATCGGTACTCCCCTGCAATTGATCGAGAAACCACAGTCGCTCTTGGCTGAATGATAGCGGAATTCTTTTCTGTTCCAATCGGTCATAAGGAGTTATTTCAGTCCCCTTTTCCCTTTTGTTCTTAGCCCGACTTCTTTCAATGTACTCGACTATGAGTGCCTTATTGTCTTTTATCTTTTGCAGTAGGTCCGGTTCGATGGGCGTTATTGACTTTAGGGTCAGGGAGCCGTTATTGGCACCTATTTTAACTTTCTTACTACGAGCTTCTTTGAGGATATGTAGGATTTCTGAACTCATGGTTTATATTTCAATGGTTTCATTATACCTTGCCCGATCATCGTCATTATCGAGGTCGGGATCAAGGAATTCTATCAATACTGTCTGTTCTTCAATGGTTTCGTGTTCAAATACTTCACGTATCGATATTTCAATGGACAATTCTGCATTGATTATCGAAACCAATCGGGTGGCCAGAAGAGAATGCCCTCCCAGTTCAAAGAAGTTGTCCTGAATGCCGACCTTTTTCACACCCAGCAGCTCTTGCCAGATTTCCACGAGGCGCTTCTCCAGTGCATTTCGAGGGGCTACATACTCTTTTCCAGAAGCAAGTGATGAGTCCGGTGAGGGCAGTGCGGAGCGGTCCAGTTTACCATTGATCGTTAAGGGCATCGATTCAAGGGCAACCCATACCCGAGGTACCATGTACTCCGGTAGTAGTTTCCCTAGAAGACTCTCGATACGGGAGCTATCGAACGCATCGGCAGTGCTTACATAGCCCACTAGGTAAGGGTACCCATCGGGTCCCTCGGGCGCGAGTACACAGCACTCCGATACTCCATCAAGGTCCGAAAGTGCGGCCTCGACCTCGCCGAGTTCGATTCGGTAACCGCGAACCTTTAGCTGATGGTCCCATCGACCGAGGAACTCCAATTGACCGTCAGGGAGCCAGCGGGCCAGGTCGCCCGTACGATAGAGCTTCCCATTTTCAATAAAGGGGTCGGTCACAAAACGTTCGCGGGTCAGTTCGGGCCGGTTCAGGTAACCAATGGCCACTTGTAAGCCTCCAATGCACAGCTCTCCGACTGCCCCTATAGGGAGAAGTTCTCCGTCCCTATCCAGAATATGTGCGGTAACATTGGCCAATGGGCGTCCGATAGGAAACGAGGTAGGTAAGGGCGATAGGTCAAAAGGCACCCGGTACCAAGTACAGCCGACCGTCGCTTCGGTAGGACCATATTCATTGTACAGTTCCAGTTCACGAGAGCCTTGGTCCAACCATGCCAGATGAGACGGTAACAGTGCCTCACCACCGATGATGACACGTCGCAGATGGGGCCGAGGATGTCCATTGAACAATGTCAGATGGGAAGGTGTCAACTTCAACGAATCGACCAAAGGATCAGTGAGTATCCGAGGCAGGGTATCCAGTATCTCTTCACGGTATACCGAAAGTACGCCTCCCGTACACAGCGTCAGAAATAGGCTTGTCTGTGTCAGGTCAAAAGAAAGTGAGGTACATAAAGGGAAACTGAAGGAAAGCCCCTCTACCGAAGCATAAGCTGTGGAACAATGCCTGATATAATTGAACAGATTGCCATGGGATAGGATAACGCCCTTGGGCTGCCCCGTACTGCCAGAGGTATAGATAACATAGGCCGGTACATCCGATACCCTTAAAGGACTAAAGTCGGGCGCTGAAGGAAGGTCACCATACTCCACATCGATGGAAAATACCTCTACTCCAAAACCGATGACCTCCATGAGGCTGATCGATTCGATGATCAATAGGTCCATGCCGCTGTCATCGACCAGAAAAGACTTCCGACTCTCGGGATAGGAGATATCAATGGGTACATATGCTGCCCCTGACTTCAGGATACCGAGGATAGAAATCACCGACCAATGAGAGCGCTCCATCATGATGCCTATCAGACTACCCTCCCCAAGAGAACGTTCGGAACGCAAGTAATGCGCCAGACGGTCGGAGTGTTCGTTCAGCTCGGCATAGCTCAGCTTTAGGCCATCGGAAGCTATCGCAAGACCATCCGGTGCGGTACGCACCTGCTCAGCGAACAGGTCCAGAACGGTAGCCTCCGAGGAAGGGGCCCCTATTGGAGTATTGAACCTGTTCAACAAAAGGTCTACATCTTTGGAAGTGAGCATGGACAGTTTGGAAAGTTGCTGTTCAGGCGTAGCTACGATACTGTGGAGCAGCTTTTGATAGTGCGTTAACATCGCCAGGATGGTCGATTCTTTGAATAGGTCTGTCCTGTACTCCACCAAAAGGGAGAGTTTCCCGTCCGTTTCCACAACATTCATTATCAGGTCGAACTGTGCAGTGACATGTTCACGGTCATCGTAGCTGGAAAGGGTAAGGCCTTCTAGCATGACCTCATCCTTATCGGGCGTATTCCCAAGTGAAAAGAGCACTTGGAACAGAGGGCTTCGGCTCATGTCCCGGGGTGCCGAGATACGCTCTACCACTTTCTCAAAAGGGGCGTGTTGGTGATCATAGGCTTCGAGGGTCGTTGACCGAATTTCTGAGAGAAAGTCGGTGAAGGACCGAGAAGGGTCCAAATGACTGCGCAGCACAAGGGTATTGATAAAGAAGCCTATCAGGTGTTCCAGTTCCTCTTGTGTTCTGTTGGCTACCGGTGTACCCACACTAATGTCCCGCTGCCCACTATAGCGGGAAAGAAGTACCTTGAACGCCGCCAATAGCGTCATAAAGACCGTCACGCCCTTCTCTCGGCCAAGGGTCCGGATTTTTTCACTCAGAGAATCTTCCAAGTCCATGGAAAGCATAGCTCCGGAAGTACTTTGAACGGGAGGCCGCGCATAATCCGTCGGTAGCTCTAAGGGGACCGGGTTTTTCAAACGCTCTTCCCAGTAGGACAGTTGCTCTTCCATGACCTCACCGATGAGGTACTCCCGCTGCCAAAGTGCATAGTCCATATACTGTAGGTGAAGTGTGGGAAGTACAGCAGTACTACCCGATAGGCCCGCTCGATAGAGTTCTTTGAACTCACGGATGAGTATATTCTCGGACCAAGCATCACTCGCTATATGATGGAACACTGCTGTCAACACGTATTCTTTCCCTCCAAGATCATAAAGGCAGGAACGGAACATGTAGTCTTTCTCCAGATCGAAAGCACGAGCTATAAAGGCATCTATTTTTGTTCTCAGATCTTGGCTGTCCCCGCTTATATTTTCCCGTTCGAGGGTCCAGTTTTCTTCGGAGAGCAGTCTTTGATAGCCGATACCTTCTTCCTGTAGAATGACCGTACGCAATACCTCATGCCTACGCACTATCTCCCGGAGGCCGGTATAGAGCACCTCGACATCGAGGTCACCGGAAAGTCGTAAAATGATGGGAATATGATACTCAGCACTACCTTGCAGTTGATCCAAAAACCATAAGCGCTCCTGACTAAAGGACAAAGGTACCTTCTCTGGACGTGGTCGAACACTCAGAGGAGGAAGCAGTACCTCCTTGTTCTTATTGGATAGAAAGAGACCCAGTTCCGCCACGGTCATGTAGAAGAAAACATCGCGGATAGTCATCTCTACTTCCAAGGTCTTTCGTACCATGGACACCATCCTAGTGGCCAGTAGGGAGTGTCCTCCGAGTTCGAAGAAGTTATCGTGAATGCCAATACCGTCCCTCCCCAAGAGGCCTTGCCAAATTTCTACCAATTGTGTCTCCGTTTCATTTCTTGGAGCCAGGTATTCCCCTGAGGACTGTAAAGAGACTTGGTGGGAAGGAAGTGCTTTTTTATCTATTTTCCCATTCTTGGTCAGAGGCATCACTGATAAGGGCACCCATTGGCGGGGCACCATATAATTGGGAAGGCATTTCAGCAGTGCTTCCTGTACCATGGAGCTATCCGTGTTTTCCTCGGTCACTAGATAGGCCACTAAGTGTCGATAGCCCTCTGCTCCTTCCGGGGCAAGTACGCAACAGCCAAGTACGCCGGGTACTTCTGTTATCCTAGACTCTATCTCGCCCAGTTCGATACGGTAACCACGCACCTTTACCTGACTGTCCCTACGGCCCAGAAACTCCATATTACCATCAGGGAGCCAGCGCACCAAGTCGCCTGTACGGTACATTCTCTCTCCTTCCCTGAAAGGATTGTCCATAAACTTGGCATGAGTAGGCTCCTTACCGTTCAGATAACCCTTCGCCACTCCATGTCCTCCGATATACAGCTCTCCCGGGATACCCATGGGCAGTAACTTTCCGGAAGGATCGAGTACATAGAAATAAGTATTCCATAAAGGCTTACCAATAGGTACGTTGACAGAACCGTCAAGACAATCGATATCTTCTGCCTCGAAATAGGCACTGTCTATGGTAGCTTCAGTAGTGCCGTAACTGTTGATGATCCGTATAGCATGCCCAAACCGGCCGTAGAGTCTTTTGAAGTCATGGATACCGCATATATCCGACCCTAAAATCAATAGTTTTATCGAGTCATACTCCAGATTCTGCTCATGTATGTAATCCATTAAGGGGACCAGCAATCCAGGGGTACCTTCCAATAAGGTCACCTTCGTGTCCGCTATCAGGGCGTACAGCTTTTCGGGGTCCAAGCGTGTGTCCGAAGGGCAGAGTATCATCTTACCTCCAAACAACAGGCTCCGACAGAGGTCTCCCGTGAAGACATCGAAAGAAAAACTGGCCATTTGCAATAGACAGGTATCACTGCCGAGCTGATAGGAAGATTCCCAGCATAACGCTATATTCAATAAGCTATGGTGGCCGACCTCCACTCCTTTCGGTAGACCCGTAGAACCAGAGGTGTAGATGATATAGGCCGCTTGCTCCTTATCGGAAATTTTGTTTATACTCCCCGTCGGCCGACTGTCGATGATTTCTTTACAGTCCTCCAATACGATGGCCCTAAGTCCCGCTTTATCGCTTGTCAGAAATCCGTAGGCCCGAGTCGTAACGAAAAAAGAAGCTGCGCTATCGTCAATGATATGATCTATTCGTTGCTTAGGGTACTCCGAGTCTATCGGAACGTATGCCGCTCCGGACTTCAAGGTCCCCAGAACAACTATGATCATTTCTAGGCTACGGTCCAAACAGATGGCTACTCTATCCTGAGGCCCAGCTCCTTCCTCATGCAAATACCGAGCGAACTGATTGGATTTTTCATCCAGTTCCCTGTAGCTCATTTCTCTCCCCTCGAACACGAGAGCCGTACTCTCCGGAGCCTTATCGACCTGCGCTGCGAAAAGGTCGATAATGGTAGTATCGGGGCAGGCTACAGTGGTGCCGTTAAAGACCTCTAGGAGTTGGTGTTCTTCCCCTTTGGCCAGCATGGGAAAGTCGCGCAGGGCCATGGTGGGATGGGCGACAATACCACGAAGTAGCTCTCGGTAATGAGATAACATTCTCGAAACGGTACTTTCCGTGAACAGGTCGGTACAGTACTCCAATATCAATGAAAAGCCCTCTGCTGTCTCTTCTACATTCAGCGTAAGATCGAACTGCGAAGTGAAATGCCCTTCAGCCCCTTCATAATTAGACAAGGTGAGCCCTTCCAGTTCAATTTTCGGAACATCAGGTGTATTCTGTAGCACGAACAATACCTGAAAAAGAGGGCTACGGCTCATATCTCGGGTATCCGATACTCGTTCCACCACTTTTTCAAAAGGGGCGCTCTGATGATCGTAAGCTTCCAAGGTCGTTGACCTGATATCCGATAACAGGTCAAGAAAGCTGGATGAAACATCGAGCTGATCCCTTAATACCAGCGTATTGACAAAAAAGCCGATCAGGTGTTCCATCTCTTCTTGCGTACGATTGGCAATGGGGCTACCTACGCTGATATCTTCCTGCCCGCTATAGCGACACAGCAATACCTTGAAACCTGCCAGAAGTATCATAAAAGCTGTTGCCCCTTCTTTTTGGCCCAAGGTTTTCAGGTCATCGCTCAGAGAAGCTTCCAGTTGCAATGATACCGAAGAACCCGAAGTTCCCTGGATAGAGGGACGCACAAAATCCGTGGGTAGCTGAAGGGGCGATACACCTTTTAAGCGTTCTTCCCAATAGGAGAGTTGTTGCTCCAAGAGCTGCCCTTCCAAATGTTCCCGCTGCCATAGGGCATAATCCATATAGTCTAAGGGTAGCTCCGGAAGTGCGGGAGCTGTACCCACACAGTGACTACGGTATAACTCCATGAACTCTTGAACCAAGATACGCTCTGACCAACCATCACTGGCTATGTGGTGGAACACTCCCGCCAGTACATAGGATTTGTTTCCTAAATCATATAGGCAGGCGCGGAACATATAATCCCTATCGAGATGAAAAGGACGGGATAGAAACGTACCCAATAGTGATGTGGACAAGTCATCGCCTAGACCGAGTTCCGTATGTTCCATGACCCAGTCTTCAGAAGGCAATAGCTTTTGGTATCCAACACCTTCTTCCTCAACAATGATTGTTCGCAGTGTCGCATGACGACTTACGATTTCCTGTAGACTGCTCTGCATCATCTCTTTGTCCAAGTCTCCCATCAGTTTTATGGCAAATGGGATATGGTACTCTACACTCCCCTGTAATCGGTCAATGAACCATAAGCGTTCTTGGCTGAAAGATAAGGGTACCTTCTCGGGCCTGACCTGAGCACTGATAACAGGTAGTGAAGTACCCTGAACCTGAGTAGACAAGTACGCTCCCAGATCAGAGATATTCGTATGGGTAAAGATATCCTGAATAGCGACTTCTATGTTCAACTCTTTTCTGATGAGCGAAACTACCCGAGTGGCCAAGAGAGAATGTCCGCCCAACTCGAAGAAGTCATCCTTGATACCGATGTTGTCCCTCGCCAGTAAATCCTGCCAAATTCCGATCAGACATTCTTCCAGTTCATTGGAAGGGGCTTCATAATGACCTCCGGAGGAAACAGCTGTCTCTGGAGAAGGGAGTGACTTACGATCTATTTTACCATTTTCCGTCAGGGGCATCGATGTCAAGGGCACCCATACTCGCGGTATCATATACTCGGGTAAAAATACGCTCAGTCTTTCTTCCAGGGTAGCGCTATCGAACCCATCGACAGCGACAACATAAGCAACGAGGTGGCGGTATCCATCGGGACCCTGGGGTGCCATGACGCAACTTTGCCCGATATCATCAAGTGCCGCAAGGGCCGTTTCGATTTCACCCAACTCGATGCGATAACCACGAATTTTCACCTGTTCATCATTGCGTCCCATGAACTCCAGTTGGCCATCAGGGAGCCAACGTGCGAGATCACCTGTGCGGTAAAGCATGCCCCCTTTCCAGAAGGGATCCATGACGAACCTTTCCCGAGTCAACTCGGGCCGTCCCAAATAGCCCGCAGCTACCTGATGACCACCGATACAGAGTTCGCCGACCACACCAATGGGGAGCAGTCCTCCGGAAGCATCAAGGATATGGGCCGTCACATTGCGGAAAGGCCGACCGATAGGAATCGAAGAGGATAAAGGAGTTCCGTCCAAAGGAAGATGGAACCAAGTACAACCGATGGTCGCTTCAGTAGGTCCATATTCGTTGTATATCTCCAAAGTCTGTCCGTTTTCCGCATCAAGCCATGATAGATGAGAGGACTGCAAGGGTTCCCCTCCTACAATGATACACCGAAGGTGGGGCGGTACTACCCTATCCTGAAATAACAATAAGTGGGAGGGTGTCAACTTCAGTGCGTTGACAAGAGGGTCAGAAAGTATTCTTGGAAGTGTATCGATGATTTCCTCTCGATATACCGAAAGGGTTCCTCCCGTACACAGGGTCAGAAAGAGACTCGTTTGTGTCAGGTCGAAAGAGAGCGAAGTGCACAGTGGGAAACCAAATGAAGTGTTTTCTTCCGAAGAATAAGCTACAGCGCAATGGGCGACATAGTTCCACAAGTTACCATGGGTCACCACGACACCTTTCGGACGGCCCGTACTGCCAGAGGTATAAATCACATAGGCTTTTGCTCTTGGGTCATACGTAGGATTGAAATCCTGTGCGGCAGGAAGGTCCTCACATTCTACATCGATTGAAAATACGTTGACTCCATAACCGATTACTTCCATAAGGCTTATCGACTCTACGATCAATAGCCCTATGCCGCTATCCTCTATCATAAAGGTTTTCCTTTCCTCGGGATAGGAGATATCTATCGGGAGGTATCCTGCCCCGGATTTCAGAATACCGAGGATAGCTACTACGGACCAATGAGAACGTTCTACCATGAGGCCCACCAAGCTATCCTTGCCGATGGAAAATGTCCTGTTCAGGTGATGTGCCACACGGTCCGATTGTTCGTCCAGCTCGGCGTAGCTCAGTTCCGAGCCGTCAGCAACAATTGCGCGACTATCCGGAGCGCTACGCACCTGCGCTGCGAAGAGCTGTAGGACGGTATTCTCACTACCGGAAGCTATCAGTGGTTTATTGAATACATTCAAAAGTCGGTATTTATCCTGTGCGGTCAGCATGGGTAGTTCACACAGAGGCCGGGTCGGGTCCGCTACGATGCTATCGAGCAACGCTTGATAGCTTGAAAGCATGCGCATTATGGTAGCCTCCGCAAACAAGTCCGTACAGTATTCCACCACTATCGAAAATCCCGTGGCTATTTCCCTAACGTTTACCGTAATGTCAAATTTGGAAGTTGCGCGGTCCTTTGTCTCATCGCTGGACAAGGTAGCGCCTTCCAGCCCTAAACCTTGGACTTCGGGCGTGTTCTGAGAGGAGAACAATACTTGGAAAAGTGGGCTTCTACTCCTATCGCGTGGTGCGGCAACACGTTCTACCACCTTTTCAAAGGGTGCCTGTTGATGGTCATAAGCAGCAACGGTAGTAGAGCGGACCTCCGACAGGAATCCAAGAAAGTCCATGGAAGGAAGCACTTGGCTGCGGAGCACTAGGGTATTGATGAAAAAACCGATAAGGTGTTCCAAGCCCTCCTGTGTCCTATTGGCCACTGGCGTACCTACACTGATATCCTCTTGTCCACTATAGCGACCGAGGAGTACCTTAAACGCCGCCAGAAGTGTCATGAAAACAGTAACTCCCTCCTTCCGACTCAGTGATACTACCTTTTCGCGCAAATCCCCTTCCATGTTATAAGAGATGGTAGCCCCAGCGGTACTCTGGATAGGAGGCCGGGCATAATCTGTCGGTAATACAAGTGGTGCGGCATCTTTCAGGCGCTGTTCCCAATAGTCCAACTGTTTTTCCATCACCTCACCCTCCAAGTACTCCCTTTGCCACAAGGCATAGTCCATGTATTGATAGGGAAGTTGTGGAAGTACCGGAGAGGTACCGGCGATTCCGGAACGGTAGCATTCGGAAAATTCGTCGATAAAAATACGTTCCGATAAGCCGTCAAAAGCGATATGGTGGAAAACCCATGCCAGCGCATGTTTGCCCTCTCCTAAATGGTACAAACAGGCACGGAACATATAGTCACGGCTCAGGTCAAAGGGTCGAGAGAGGTAGTCACTCAATGCGGCTGATTGTAGGGTACCGTCTTCCAGCACCGATTCTTCTTGTTCCAAGTTCCAGCCATCGGCGGAGAGCAATCTCTGATAGCCTACACCGTCTTCTGAAATGATAATGGTACGCAAGGCTTCGTGACGACGCACGATTTCCCTTAGACTGCGGGAAAGCACCTCAATGTCCAAATCCCCTGATAAGTGAAGAACTACAGGGACAAGGTATTCTGAGCTTCCCTGTAACTGATCCAAAAACCATAGTCGCTCCTGACTGAAAGATAAGGGTACCTTTTCAGGGCGGTCATAAGTACTCAACGCCGGAACCGGGACCTCTTCGCCCTTTCCAGAAAGGTGCATGCTCAGGTCCGCTATGGTCTCGTAAACAAAGACATCGCGTATGGCCATCTCCACTCCCAGCGACTTCCTTACCATAGAGACCAAACGGGTAGCCAGTAATGAGTGTCCACCCAGTTCGAAAAAATTATCCCTGACCCCTACTTTCTCTATCCCCAAGAGTTCCTGCCAGATTCCGGTCAGTTGTTCTTCCAGCTCATTTTGGGGAGCAACATACGCTACTGATGCCAATTGAGAGGATTCTACGGGAGGTAGCTGGTCCCTGTCCGTCTTACCACTCGCCGTCAGGGGCATCGACTCCAAGGAGACCCACAGGCGCGGTACCATGTATTCGGGCAGCTGTTCCCTCAGCACCTCCTGTACTTCGTGATTATCGAAATCCCCATCCGTGACCAAATAACCGACCAGTTGTCGGTTACCGTCCATTCCTTCGGGGGCCAGCACACAGCAACTATGTATCTGTGGTATTTCTGTTATCCTGGATTCTATTTCTCCAAGCTCGATGCGATACCCACGGATTTTCACCTGATGATCTTTACGGCCCAGAAACTCAATAGTACCATCGGGTAGCCATCGCGCAAGATCGCCCGTACGGTACATCCGTTCTCCCTGAGCAAATGGATCGGCCACAAATTTAGTATGCGTAAGTTCTTCCTGATTCAGATAACCTCTTGCCAATTGGCGACCTCCGATACATAGCTCACCGACGACCCCGATGGGCTGTAGCGCCATCTCATCGTTTAAGATATAGATGTGGGTATTGGATACGGGTTTCCCTATCAGGATACGGGACAAGGCTTCTACTTCTGTGGGAACTGTCCAACTGGTCACATCAATAGCGGCTTCGGTAGGTCCATAGAGATTGTCCAAACGCACCCTCGGGAAAATCGATCTGAAGTATCTGACATGAGCCAAAGGAAGCGATTCGCCACTACAAAGAACTCTGGAAAGCCTATTCGGGGCAGTCTCTTTCTCTATGGATTGGAGAAAAGTCATCAGCATCGAAGGCACAAAGTGTAGGGTGGTCACGGACTCCGAAACGATGAGTTCCTTTAGGTAATTGGGATCCTTATGCCCATCGGGCGCTGCCAGTACCAATCGGCAACCGACCGCTAAGGGCCAGAAAAACTCCCATACGGAGACATCGAAACAGAAATTGGTTTTTTGTAGTACTGTATCGGTCGTGGCTTCCAGTCCATAGTGGTCCTGCGCCCAGAGGATACGGTTCAAAAGGGCGGCATGCTCGATCATAACCCCCTTGGGCCTACCCGTACTGCCCGAGGTATAAATGACGTAGGCCAATCCTGTCGCTCTACTTTTAGGTTCGGGCAACATGGTCGAATATGCCGAGATAATATCCCAGTGACCGTCCAACAGTATTCTCTCTAAGGCTATACTATCCGGTATGGCAGTGCTACAGGCCTCGTTCGTCAGTACTCTCTTTACTCCAGCATCCGAGAGCATGTAATCGATACGGGCAGACGGGTATTCGGGATCGATAGGGAGATAGGCTCCGCCCGCTTTCAATATGGCCAGGATACCAACCACCATCTCCATACTTCGCTCTATAAAGATGCCCACCGGTTCCTCCTCAAACACCCCTTTTGCTATAAGGTAGTGTGCTAATTGGTTCGACCGGGTATCGAGATCTTTATAGCTCAGAGACTTCTTTTCAAAGGTAAGCGCTGTAGCTTCGGGGTACCTGTGTACCTGTTCGAGGAACAAGTCGATGACCGTAGTGTCACGTGGGTAGTCCACTGATGTCGTATTGAATACCTCCAATAGTTCATGTGATTCTTTATCGGTCAGTATGGACAACTCGCACAACCTTATCGATGGGTCTACTGTGATTTTCCGTAGCAATCGCTGATAATGTGTCAGCATTCTCTGGGCGGTTTCTTTGCTGAACAGGTCCGTACAGTATTCGCACACAATACGGATTCCAGCTTTTGTCTCCTGAATATTAAAAGTCAGGTCAACCTTGGAGGTATTGTGTTTTTTCGGATAGGAGGACAATTGGAGCTGAGGTAAGTCCACTTCCCCGAAATCAGGTAGGTTACTTTCATTCATCATGACCTGAAAAACAGGGCTTCGGCTCGCGTCCCTCTTTTTCAGTACACGGTTGACGATTTGCTCAAATGGTGCTGAACGGTGTTCAAAAGCTTCCAGCACAACTTCTTTTACTTTTGATAGAAAATCAGTAAAGGTTTCACTACTATCTACCGAAGTCCTGAGGGCCAGGTTGTTGATAAAAAAACCGATCAGATCCTTGACCTCTTCCTGAGATCGGTCATTGATAGCACTACCCACGCAAATATCCGACTGGTCGGTGTATTTATATAGCAGTACCTTGTAGGCTGCAAGCAGGGTCATGTACAAAGTGGCCCCTTGTGCCTGACAGAGTTGTTTTATGGATTGTGATAATGGCCCGTCCAGGACCACTTCCAGCAAATCCCCATTCGTACTTTGTACCGAAGGCCTAGGATAGTCCAAGGGCAATCCTATTGGAGCCACATCTTCCAGTTTTTTTTCCCAAAAAGATAGTGATGTTGCCAGTTTTTCTTTTTCAAAATATGTACGCTGCCATACTGAATAATCTGCATACTCTATGGGCAGTTCGGGTAATGCCGCAGGTCGCTCGGTGATGCCGACCTTATAGTTTTCTATTAACTCTTGCAGCAAGATCTTTTCGGACCATCCGTCAGCTGCTATATGATGAATGACCACTACCATCAAGTGCTCCCGAACATTCTTTTGGATGAGATGGATTCGAAGCATGAAATTTTCGGACAGATCAAAAGGCCGATCGATGCAGGTACTGATGAGAAAGTCCAAGTCCATGCCCGGTGTATAGGGCGTTTTCTCCATTGACCATGCCGTAGAGGGCTGTACTACTTGGTAGGGAATACCGTTTTCCACATGGTAGGTAGTCCTCAGAACGGAGTGTCTTTCGACAATTCCCTTAAATGCCGCACTCAGGCGATCTTCATCCAGTATCCCTTTCATTTGCAGTACAATAGGCATATGATATTGTACACTCCCTTCCAATTGATGGACAAACCATAGGCGTTCCTGCCCGAAAGATAGTGGTAGTCTGTCCCGGTCGTGCTGATTTCTAGGAGAAATAGCCTCTCTCGGTGGATTGTCCTTGGACAATGTTATGGAAGCATATTTCTTTAAGTGTCTAACGATTTCCTGCTTCTGCCCTCTGATCAATTGAAGCAAATCAGGGTGTATGGCCTTGTTCTTGGACTTGACTTTCAGGGAATCACCATCCAGTGCCAATTTAACCCCTGCATTTTTAGCCTTAAGCAAGATATCTGAAATAGTGCTCTTCATTATACTATAGTTAAAATCGTTATTTTATGTTAAATACCTACTGATAGGGTCAATGTGTTATTAGGTAAGGACAAATCCTGACCTGATTCCATAAGTGCTTTTAATCCTCATTCCGAACCTATAATTAGGTTTTTGAAGTCCATAAACTGCATTTTTTTACAGCAAATCCATAATCTTTCGGCTCACAGTGCCGAATCACAAAGGGAGGGTCATTTTCCAATGGACCTGTCCCTAAGCGCTACTTGTATCATTGAACCTATAGGAGGGCTACCCAAGGTTGGAAAGACGTGCAGTTAAACCCAGATCATGCATTGGAAAATCTACTGCGGATCTAAATAGCTGCAAACCGGTCGTTGCACTACGTTTTTTGAATTCACCATAGCGGTGCTATGCCAAACCCAATAAAACTCCCTGATGTATTGACACTTAAACCCTCGTTACGAAGTTCCAACGCATGATCCGGGTTAAATGTACTTTCTGCTTACCCCCCAACGGTGCCCTACCAATGGCTTACGTAATCTTCTCTCAATGTATCGGTTACGGTATTATGAGATTGCTTCTTCGACCTCTTTGAACTTGTTATAGAGAATTTCCTTTTCTCCGAACAGCCTCTCAGCGGTGATATTCTTCTCCTTACAATAGTCAAGCAATAGCTGAGATTGTACAATCGGGTTTGACTCTTCAGTGTATTTCAAGCTACTGATAAATTCCAGCCAAGGTTCCTGTCCCATAGCGTAGACATATACCTCATTGGCACCAAATACTTCGACAAGCCCCTTTGCTCTTTCAAAATTTGAACCGGCAAGCCTACGCGAAGAGTCTTTGTCCCTGGGCAACTTCTCTGTCAATAATGGTCCATAAAGCCATGAAAGCGGGGCTCCATCGCATTCCATACCCAGAAAGACAACATCGACATCTCCTATTATCTTATGAACATATTCGTAGATTTTGGATTCCACATTACACGAATCCGCTGCAAAAAGCATTTTGAAATCACCTAAGCGTACATGAAAACAGGTTTTGGCCTGTATGTTCAAATCGGAATGTTCTCCTAAGAAAGGGAGGCCCGTAATCACACAATCACTAAAATGCGTTGATTCCATTTCGTCGATTTCGAACACATTGTCAAAACCTATGGCATTGAACATCAGCTTCAGGTTGGGGTCCTGCAATGGTCCCTTAGAAGACCGGGGCACCAAAATATTCTTTATCTTATGCCGGAGGGGAATCAGTGTTTCGAATAGGATATGATCTTGGTGATTGTGCGAAATCAATACATAGTCGATGACTTCGGGTATGTCCATATCGGAAAAGCGATCGACTTCTTGTGGATAGCCATAATAACTGATGACAGGGTCTATCAAAATACTGACGTCCTTGGTCTCCACCAAGATACAAGCATGCCCAAAGTACCGCATACGCACTTTATCTCCAGTATATTTTTCGTAGGGTTTTGGTGGCTCTTTTGTAAAGAAAGTATCGAAAACAGGTTCCATGTCTTTCGTTATGCCCAGTGCTTTTTTCACTTCCAATAGTGATCCCGGTGTTCGCTTCATCTTGCTGAGTATGTCCAGTCCTTCGCTTTTGAAAGGGAGGTCAAGCTGTAGTCTATCTTCTTCTTCCAAACGAGGGGTACTCAATACAAAGGGTCTCTCATCATTATCGGTCAGCCATAGGGATACGCTCTGTGAGCTTTCCTTGTAAAACTCACTCTCGTACAGAAGGTGTTCGAAAAACCTATAGGAAGGCTGATTGTTCAGGTCATATACCAGTTCCACATAGCCTTTCAATAGTTCGGGGACTTCTTCGTATAACGGTTCTAGGGAAAATCCTTTGGCCTTGCTCTTTAACAAGGTCTCCAGTTCGATGACCGCCTTTTTGAATGCAATCAGGTCTTTCTGCCCTACAGTGGTCTCGTCTCTTAATTTTTCGATTTCGTCCACTCGCTTTCCATCGTAATCAATAAATGGTCCTCCCAGCATTTTGGGTGTTTTTACTGCCGCCGCATGGGCCGACGGTGCCTGAATGTATGAATCCATGATTTTCAAGTGCCTTTCTGTGACGTTCATGGCTGCCGTTGCCGGAGAGATCAGGTGGCTCCAAGCATACCAATTGTCAAACAGGGGTTCAATGACAACATTGGGTTTTAGATAGACTTGCCCGTTTTCCATTTTTTTCTATTTAATTGTTTATACTTTTTCAATTGATTTCTTTGTTCGGTTATTTAGATTTCCACTACTGTTTCGCTAATCGGTTTCATAGCATGGAATCTCATCGATTCCGTAGAGTTCGATTTTCCTCTATGGAACTACGCGCGAAGAAAACTACTCGATATACTGTGTATGGACAGTATCCTGTTTTCTCTTCAGTGGCTCAAGTATTGTTTCACTAATCCATGAAAACCTCTAGGTCATGGAGTATCGGTATGATAACTTCTTACCGAACCTCCCACAATACTGACAGTGTATTTCCTCCGTATTCTTCAATTCCGGATATATACTTTGAACCCAGATCATGCATTAGCCCTTCTATTACGACCTTAAATAGCTGCAAATCAGTAAAGTGAATGCGTTTTTCGAATTCACCGTAGCGGTGCTATGCTGAACCCGATAAAACGCCCTGATTTATTGCTTTTAAAACCCTCATAACTAAGCTCTAACGCATAATCCGGGTTGAAAGTCTTCCCCATCTCTTGCCCAGCATTGACTTTGTACCTTCATTTTATCACCACTCTCCTTGTATGGGAAAGCGCAGCTCTACTGCTCTTTGACCTTTAGGCTTTTAGTGCAATACCCTAGCCGTTTCGTTATCTCTAAGGCTTCTTGATTTGATCAGATCTCTGGTGATATTGACTCTTTTTAACCAACGGTCGGTCCCGTCATACCTAGGTCGAAACTTCTCCCGACCATGCACCGCCCTATGATTGTCAATGAAGCAGAACTCTCCCGTTTGCAGGACAACCCTTTTTAGGTTGCCATTGATATGATCTGTGATATAGGCCAAGGCTTCTTCTGCTTTGGCATCTCCTTTTATAGGAGCCATAAATGCGGGATCTATCCTAAGGTACGGAGATGCAACGCTTCCAAAGAGGACCGATTGTAATGAGGGTTCTGAGGCTTCGTTGTTGAAGTTATTATCGCTAAAGAATATATACTTCTTTCTAAACAGCTCCCGGACGATATCATCCGGGAGCTCCAGCTCATCAATAGCACATACTGTGGTCGCCACTTGATCCCGGTTTCTCAGGCAAAACAACCCTAGATTATCGGCCCGAAACTCGTGAAATGCTTCTTCGGTATGCCACTCTAGGGTGGTTTCACTGGCCGTGCTCAATTGTTCTTTTTCATTTCCCGGTACGGGTAGGATATTGTTGATGAGCTTTCCATTGTGCTGCGAGTTCCAACCGAAAACATCTCCCAATATACTACTCAGCAAAACAAACAAGAGGTGGGTTTTTATCAGATACTCGTTTTTATCGACCTGTAAGTGATTCGTCGGTGTTCTCCCAATCAAGTCTTCTACCGGACGTAGGTTACCCTGTGTATCCACGAACCTGAACCCGGAAAAAACAATGATTCCCGAACTATTGTCGCGATACTTGAATGCGTACAGTTCATCGATCAGCGCTTTGGGCAACTGATGCGCATAATAGGGGGCCCGAATAAGGAAAGAGGTGGACTCGGGGTCTATTTCACGCTCCATTAAACGATCTAAAATCGCATTGATTCTACGATTTTCCTCTTCTGATATGTGATAAGGGGCTACTGTATCCCTATCACTTTCCAAGATGTTCTGAACTGAATTCATATTCTTTCAAATTATACCGTTGTTTTGCTGACACTATATACTTCCTTTAATTGCCTCAAATGCTCTAGGTTCTCTAGTATTTTATAAGAAGGTGGTCCAAAGTCCAAGAGACAGGCAATCTCATCTACCCCTGCGGCTTCTGTCTGCTCTACCATGTCCATGCAGGATTCCTTACTTCCTATGAGTCCTTTTGTTGTTGCAAATCTGTCGTACAGGAAGTTGACAAACTCATCCATATCCTCTTCGGACAGAGAGTCTATGGAAAAACTACTGTTTCTGTTCTGGGCCAGTCCATTCAACAGGCCTCTATTTCTTTTCAGGAAATCACAGTAGGGTTTCCGGGCTTCTTCTTTGGTACTTGTTTCCTCCTCACCCACATAAGTATGCAACATCAGGGATACCTTTCCCGTGGAGGGGTCAAACCCATTCTCCTCGCGTTTCTTTCGGTACAGAACTATCTTTTCCGATAAGTCCTCCAATGTTTGGTCCAATACTGCCGTCAGTATGTTCAAGCCCAGACTGCCCGCTTTTTCAAAACCTTCGGGGTTACCACTAGTGGTGATATAAAGAGGAATCTGTTTTTGTACCGGTGAAGGATATATCCTTACTTGGGAAGTTTTACCGTTTCCACCACGGCGTTCGATGGCTTCCTCGTTCCATAATCTTCGGACCGTCTCAATACCTTCGTACATGACCTGATGCTTGTTGGCATAATGGTCCGGAAAGAAGACAAAATCATTGGGATTCCATCCTGAGGCAATCGATAGCCCCACACGTCCGTTGGACAAATTGTCCACCATCGACCATTCTTCTGCCACGCGGATAGGGTCATGTATGGGCAAGACCACACTACCACTGTTCAGTTTTATCCTTTTGGTGACCCCAGCGATAGCAGCATGTAAAATGGCAGGGTTATTATATACCCCTCCAAATTCCGTAAAGTGCCTTTCGGGTACCCAGATGGAAGAAAAGTCATTTTCGTCTCCGTAAATGGCACATTGTTTTACCAATTCGTATATATTGCCAGACAGAGAGTCTTCACTACTGGCAAAAAACATTAATCCAAATTCCATATACTTTTCAATTAATTTATTTCAACTAAACTCTCCGTCATATACATCGTTCAATGCTTTCAATGATCGATTACTCTTGAAGATCAGAGTAACGAACAATAATAGCGTACCTGAGAGGCCAAATATCAGGACGATATGTTTGGTGATCATCGTGCCGGGCAGATAGCCCAGCGTCTCATCGAACCAGCTATCCTTGAATCCCGAAAGTAGACTCATGAAAAAACCTGCGCATAAAAAGGACATGGGTTTCGAAAAACCCTCAAAAAAAGAGAACCAACCCGATACCCGCCCCAGCTGCCCTATGGGTATGATGGTATGGTAGAACGACTCGCTGATCACCTCTTCGATGGTAAACAACAGGAACATCAACAATCCCCCTACGGCCAGGGCATAAGGGTCGAGGTAGACCAAAAAACCTATCAGTATCATCCCTTTCAGGAAGCCCGTGAGCAGAATAGCAGTCATTGGTTTTTTTATCTTGCCCCTTACCCGGCTCATTAGGACTCCTCCCAGAAGGCTTCCGGTACCGGCTACGGAGAGGATCATGCCCAAGACATATTCATTGGAAAAATCCAGTAGCAAGGGAGTGAACAGCACAAAAGTAAGGCCGAGCAGATAATTTGATATGAAGGAAAAAGCGGTCAAGTGCAGAATACCTTTATTGTCCTTTATGAAGCGGGTTATCATCTCCCAGTCTTTTCCAATATCGAAGCCTTCGCTAATTTTGGTCACAGCGACAAATCTGGACGCCATAAAGAACAGGACCGATATCACGAATGTGACGACATCCAGCGAGAAGATATAAGTAATTCCCACTAACTTGTAGAGTACCGGAGCGAGAATGGGCACACTGATTTCAATGATAGAATACAAAGTGATCGATAGCCCTGAGGCCCTGACCAAATTTTCTTTTGGGACCATCGCCGGAATAGACACCGAGAAACTCCTGAACACAAATATACCCGCGATAGAACCTACTGCCGCAGCCGACATTATATGCCAAGAACGTAGTACAGCAAAGTAATGCAGTAACATCATCAACGCGCTGGCCAGACCCGCAACCAATAGGCCTGTTACGATCATCTTCTTTTTATTCCAGCGATCGATCAGTCCTCCGATAAACGGCGCTAGCAGAACTCCGGGGAAGGCCTGAAAGAACCAAACCATAGAATAGGAACTGACACTGCCATCGGGTTGGTCCAAAATCCATATCCCCAACGCAAAATCTGTCAAGTTTGTACCAAAAAGGGAGACCATCAATACGCACAGGTATATCAAATACGTCCTCATAATTCAATACTCATTTCGAAAGTATCCTCTTCTTCCTGTTCTTCTGCATATTCGATGAAGGTACTTAGTTCTTCTATCGTTTTGAACTCGAAGAGTGCCTTTACGGGAACCGTAACCCCGATGCTCTTCTGAATAGCGGCGATTACTTTGATGACCAATAGAGAATGCAGTCCCATATCGAAGAAGTCATGCCGGATTCCTATCTCTTTCATCCCTAAGACATCCGAAAAAACAGCAATAAGCTGTTTCTCCAGCTCAGAACGGGGTTCGATTATATCCTGCCCTCGTATACTTTGCTCTGGTTCGGGCAGAGATTTTCGGTCTATCTTACCGCTGGAGGTCAATGGCATGTCCTCCAACTCGACCCATAGCTGGGGGATCATGTATTCGGGCAAATACTCTTTCAGGCTGTTTTTTATGGACTTCCGATCCATATCTCCTCGGGGGATTACATAGCCTACCAGCTGTTGGTTACCGTCCACTCCACTGTAAGTGGACACGCAACAGTGACTCACTTCGGGTATTTCCGATATCCTAGTCTCAATTTCGCCCAGCTCGATACGATAGCCGCGAACTTTCACCTGATTGTCCCCGCGTCCCAGAAACTCTATATTCCCATCGGGAAGCCATCGGGCAAGGTCTCCCGTGCGGTACATCCGCTCTCCTTTACGAAAGGGGTGATCGACGAACTTAGTACGGGTCAGTTCCTCGCGGTTCATATAACCTCTTGCCAGCTGGTCACCTGAGATACAGAGTTCTCCGATAACACCAATCGGTTGAGGCTCATCGCCAGGACTCAGGATATAGATATCCGTATTGGATACCGGGCGACCGATGGGAACACGGGACAGTGATTCCACTTCCGTAGGAGCTGTCCAACTAGTGACATCGATAGTAGCTTCGGTAGGTCCATAAAGGTTATCCAGACGTACCGTTGGGAAAATGGACCTGAAGTGTCGTACATGGGTCAAGGATAGCGACTCGCCACTGCACAGTACGCGGGACAGTACGCCCTCTTTCTCTTGCTCCCCATGTTGTTCTAAAGACTGAAGAAACGGTGTCAGCATCGAAGGAACGAAGTGTACTGTCGTGACAGATTCAGAGATGATGAGCTTCCTCAGGTAATCAGGATTTTTATGTCCATCGGGAGCCGCCAGCACTAGTGGACAGCCAAAGGCCAAAGGCCAGAAAAACTCCCATACCGATACATCAAAGCAAAAATTGGTTTTCTGGAGTACCTTATCTGTAGAGGCTTCCAATCTATATTTATCCTGAGTCCAAAGAATCCTGTTCGCTAGGCTACCGTGCTCTATCATGACACCTTTGGGGCTACCCGTACTCCCCGAGGTATAGATGACATAGGCCAGTTCACCTATCTTATTTTTATGTTCAGGTGCTTCAATGGACTGTTCCGCGATTCTTTCCCAATGCCTGTCCAGCAGTATTTCGTCCAGATGTCCTACCTTGGGGATTACTGCACTACCGGCTTCATTTGTCAGTACTTTACGAATACCGGCCTCAGAAAACATGTATTCAATACGGGCGGATGGGTACTCCGGATCTACGGGGACATAGGCCGCTCTGGCTTTCAATATTCCCAAAATACCCACGACCATCTCTACACTACGTACCATGCAGATACCCACAGGTTCTTCGGCAGATAGGCCTAAACTCAGTAAGTGATGTGCCAGTTGATTCGACTTCGAATCGAGTTCCCTATAACTGACAGACTCCCCCTCGAACCTCAGGGCTGTAGCTTCCGGGGCCTTGATTACCTGTTCCCTGAACAAATCCATCACGGTCTTTTCGGAAGGGTACTCTACCGAGGTACCGTTAAACCCTTTCAACAATCCCTCTTTTTCCTGACTGTCCAGCATTGGTATCTTGCCCAATGGGAGGTGGGAACTATCGATGCAAGCTATCAATAGGTTTTGATAGTGGGCCGCCATTCTCTCAGGGGTATGCTCGTTGAAAAGATCGGTACAGTACTCCACGTATAGCATCAGACGGTCATCCTGTTCATCAATGGTGAAGGTCAGGTCAAATTTGGAGGTCGTATTTTCTATATCGTATTTTGAAAGTTTCAGGTCTCCCAGTTCCAGTTCTCTCACATCGGGCGAATTCTGCAATCCGAACATCACTTGGAATATCGGGCTGCGGCTCATGTCCCTTTCCGGAGATAGTTTCTCCACTACTTTCTCAAAGGGAGCGGACTGATGCTCATAGGCCTTTAATGTTGTTTCCTTGATTTGTCTCAGAAAGTCCACGAACGTTTGCTCTTCGCTCAGTTCGCTTCGAATGGCCAATGTATTGATGAAAACACCGACCATCTGCTGTTCCTCTTCTTGGGTACGGTTGGCTATCGGCGTACCTACGCATATATCTTTTTGATGACCACTATATCGGTACAACAGTACCTTGAAAATGGAAAGCATGGTCATGAACAAGGTTACTCCTTCTTTTTGAGAAAACCCGATCAGCTTTTGTTTCAGTGAGGCATCGATGACATACTCTATTTTTCTTCCTTTACTGCTTTGAAAGGCGGGTCTAGGGTAGTCAAGGGGCAACTCCAAAGGTTCGACTCCGCTTAACTGCCCGTCCCAATACTCTAACATGGGATTCAATTCACCTCCTTTTAAGTATTCTCTTTGCCAAACGGAATAATCAGCATATTGAACGGCCTGTTCGGGCAAAAGAGGTGTCCCCCCCTTTGATAAGGCATCATAGAGCGTTATAAAATCATTTAAGATCAAGGACTCGGACCAGCCGTCGGCAGCGATATGGTGTACGACTATAATCAGAAAATATTCTTTTTCGTTGGTCTGTACTAGAGCAAAACGCAACATCAGGTCCGATGACAGATCAAAAGGAGCGAATATGATTTCATGGATAGCATTCTCCACATTGGCCTGTGGGCCGAGTTGGATATACTCCATATCATAAGTATCCACGACTTTTATTTCTTGATACAGATTCCCATTCTCATCAGTCTTCACCACCGTACGCAATGCTTCATGTCTTTGGAGCAGCTGGTGGGCTGCTTCCTGCATAACAGTATGATCGGGTGCCTGCGAAAGTCTGAGTGCAGTGAAAATATGGTACTTTTCACTACCCTCCAACTGATCCAAGAACCACAATCGTTCTTGGGCATAGGACAAGGGAAGCTTTGCGGTCCTTATCACATCCAAGATACCCGACTGTTTCCCGTCTTCATTCCCACTCGTCCCAAACTCCATAATCTCAGTGAGGATATGAGTGGCACAGGCCTGTATCGATGGGAAATTAAAAATAATCGTAATGGGCAAATTGATTTTCAAGGTATCGCGTAACCGATTTCTTAAAGCCATGGCAATCAAAGAATCCATGCCGTATTCAATAAGTGGTCGGTTTACGGGCAGTTCGTCGATGCCCATTACCGCTGCGGCTTCTTTTTGCATCCACGTTACCATGACCGACAAGCGCTCCCCTCCCGAAAGTCTAGCCAGTTGCCCTGGTAGGTCATCCTCTACCCTCGGTATCTCCTTCTTTTCTTGAACTGTACTCCCCGAAGTGGAGACGATAGAGGTTTCCGCTACCCCCTTGTCCGAAGATTTTGCTTGGCTCGAATCGGGAGAGAAAGGCTCGAGGATACTGCCCATTGCATGGGACCTCCATTTTGTGTCTTTGGTGTTTTTGCTATAAAGCATATACTCATAGCCTCCACTTTCGAGGTCCTTATATATACACTGTATCGTGTAGGTCAGGCCATCTTCGGCATACAATGGCTTTTCCAGTTGAACAGAACCTAGAATCAGGGCATCTGCTCGATCATCGATATAGGACTGCACTAGATCGACCAGAAAGGATGTAGGCATGAGTATACGCTCTACATTGGTATCCATGGACCATTGTTGATAAACCTTTGGCCCGACTTCCCATTGATAGATCATACTTCCTGGGATTTCTATCTTTGTGGATGACAGGGTACCTTTTCCATTGCTGATTATCGAACTTTTGTTCTTGTCCCGTCGGGTCTCTTCTATCCAGTACCTACTTCTCTGAAAAGGATAAGTGGGCAGATTCAATTTGATATCGTTCTGTCCGACAAATACATTCTTCCACTCCACCTGACCGCCTTCGACATACCATTTGGCAAGACTCGACATCATGGTCATGATATCGTTTTTTCCCTTGGATAGGGATGGTAGCCATATACTTCTAGTCTTTGTATCATTCTCCGGTAGGCAATGCTGTCCCAATGAGGATAATACAGGGTGGGGACCCAATTCGATGAACGTATTGATTCCTTTATCCAATAGTGTCCCGATACTTTTTGAGAACATCACGGTAGCCTTGACATGATCGACCCAATACCGCGGAGTACTCATCTCTTCTCCACCCGGTTTTCCCGTCATGTTACCGATCAGTTCATAGTTGGCTTTCGCAAACTTTATGTTCTTTACGATTTTCTCGAACGAGGCCAGCATAGGTTCCATAAGTGGCGAATGGAAGGCATGGGATACCTCTAACTTTTTATAGCTTATACCCTGAGTGTCCAGCTGACCACATATCTTTTCCAAGAAAGAAGTCGTTCCCGCTAATACGGTCTGACGGGGGCTATTGATGGCTGCTATGGAAATATCCCGAGGATAGGGCGCTATCATTTCCCGAAGCTTTTCCGCCCTCGTTGCTACGGATACCATGCCGCCCGACCGGGGAAGTTTGCTCATCAATTCTCCTCGCTTTACAGCCATCATCAATCCATCTTCCAAACTGAATATTCCTGCCACACAGGCAGCCGTAATCTCTCCAACGCTATGTCCCAGCAGTACTTCTGGAGTACATCCGTAGTGTTCCCATAATTTGAACAGGGCATATCCCAGACTAAAGAGGGCAGGTTGGGTATATTGCGTATCGTCCAATAGATAGGGTTCTCCCTGAGAAGGATGGGCAAACATAAGGGTCTTGAGGTCCATATCATGAGTTTTGCCCAGCTCATGAAAACAACGGTCGAGGGCTGTTCTGAATGCTTCCTCCCGTTCATAAAGGCTGCTTCCCATACCTGAGTATTGGGCTCCCTGCCCGGTAAAAAGAAAAGCAGTCTTCAATGATGAGAAATCATGCTGCGCAGCAAAGACCTTATTTTCTTCCTTTGTATCCAGTACCCTTCGTAATGTGGAACGGCTATTCGCTATTATGGCCGTTCTATAGGAAAAGTGATTTCTCTTTAAAGAAAGGTGATAACCGATATCTCTCAGCGTATCGTCAGGGTTCTCTTCCAGATAGCGCCCCAGATTTTTTTCCTGCGCTACCAATGCTCCTCTATCAAAGGCCGATAAGGGCAGTAAACAGGGTTCATTATCATGGGTTTCTTGTATGTGCGTCTTCCTATTGGGGGCCTCTCCCAGTATCACATGGGCATTGGTACCGCTAAAACCAAAGGAACTGACTCCCGCATACCTTGCTCTCCCCGTTTTTCTCCATTGGGTATTTTTGGTAACTACCTGAATGGGTATCTCACTCCAAGGAATCTTGGAACTGGGAGCTTCAAAATGGATGTTCCGTGGCAATAGTTCATTTTTCAGTGCCAAAATTGTCTTGATGATACCCACCACTCCGGCAGCGGCTTCGGTGTGTCCGATATTACTCTTCAACGCCCCTATCAACAACGGTGCCCCGTGGCTTCTTTCTTTTGCCACCACTTCCTGTAATGCGCCTACCTCGATGGGGTCTCCCAGCGGAGTCCCTGTACCGTGGGTTTCTATGTAATCTATCTCTGCCGGAGATATCCCCGCTTTGGACAGTGCTCTGCTGATAACTTCTTGTTGGGCCATCCTGCTAGGTGCCGTGAAGCCTTGGCTTCTTCCATCTTGATTGACACTGCTTCCTTTGATAACGGCATGGATGTAATCGCCATCTTTCCGTGCTTCGGACAGTCGCTTCAAGAACAACATCCCGCAAGCCTCGGAACGCACAAATCCGTCCGCGTCATCGGAAAAAGAATGACAATGGCCACTGGGAGACAAAGCCTGTAACTGACTGAGGTATACGTTTCCTTCGGGTGTCAGCATCAGGTTTACCCCGCCGACCAGAGCTTGGTCACATTCGCCGTTCAGTATGGCCTGCGTGGCCAAGTGTACCGCTACCAGTGAAGAAGAACAAGCCGTATCGATAGGCATGCACGGCCCTTTCAATCCCAGCCAGTAGGAAATCCTTCCCACCATGGCACTGTGAGAGGTTCCCAGTCCCGTATAGGCATCGATATCCGCAGCACAACTGACTGCCTTAAATTGGTATTCTGTTCCGGCCAGTCCGATATAGGTACCTGTATTACTTCCTTTGATCCGCGTACTGTCATAGCCAGCATCTTCCAACGCTTCCCACGCTGTTTCCAACAATAAGCGTAGCTGTGGATCCACACTCTTTGCCTCTTTCGGGGAAATCCCGAAAAACATAGGATCAAAGCGATCCAGATTTTCCAGAAAGCCTCCTTTGGGGCAGTACATTTTACCTTGCACTCCTTTATCCTCTTGGTACCACTCTGTCATTGACCAGCGTTCTTCGGGGACATCGGTGACACAGTCCTTACCGGAAATCAGGTTTTCCCAAAACTCAGAAAGGTTCACAGCTTGCGGAAACCTACCCGACATGCCTATTATAGCTATATCATCCTTATCTGTCATTTTTTGCTCAGGTAAGGTCGTATCGGAAACATGCTGGTCCTGAGGGCTCAGAACGACCTCTTTCTCTTTTACTGTCGTAGGTAGCTCTATGGAATCCAGATCCAAGATACCCAAGAAGTAGTGGGCACAGTCTTCGATGGTAGGATAATCGAACAATAAGGTTATCGGAATTTTTTTATCCAGTGCTTTCGAATATCGGTTCTTGAGCTCTATGGCTTTCAAAGAGTCCAGGCCCATCTCTGTCAGTGGACGGTCCAAGGGTACTTCAGCAACGGAGAGCAGCGCGCCCGCCTCTCGCTTGAGTTCTTCCTGTAAGAACTTCAAACGGACATTGGTCGGAAGTCGGAGTAGTTTCAGAACCAAGTCGGGATAAGTGGTTTTTTCCTCTCTTCCTGTAGACAATACTATTCTATCGTAAAAAGAGGGCACTTTTCCCCAGGTTTTGGTCAAACGTTCGCCGAACTTCTCTCTGTCGATATCAGCATATAGCAATCGGGACTTTCCCTGTTGCAGCGTACTGATGAGCATAGAAAAGGCATTCTCTTGGGACAAGGAGGATATACCATATGCCTTGATTTTTGATTTCTCATTCTCGGATAGATTGTTTTGACTGCCCACAAATGCCCAGGGTCCCCAGTTGATAACACTTACAGGTAACCCTTTCTCCTGTCTATAAAGGCCCAATCCGTCCAAAAACCCATTGGCAGCAGCATAGTTACCCTGACCTGTGGTACCAAAAACAGAGGATACCGAAGAAAACAGTACAAAGAAATCCAAAGGCAAGGTATCGGTAAGTTCGTGCAGGTACCAAGCACCTCTTACTTTAGGTGCCAACACCTGTTGAAACTGCACAGGATCCTGATCGGTAAGAAGACCATCTTCTATAACTCCCGCAAGGTGGATAATCCCTTGTATGGGAAATGAGGAAGGTACTGAATCAATGACTTTTCGTAAGGCTTCTCTCTCGGTAACATCTACCTCTGCGATTGTAATATGTACCCCCGCATCACGAAGGGACTGTAGTTTTGTCTGCCTCAGTGGTGATGGTTGACTCCTACCTATCAATAAGAAGTGGTCTATAGGAGTATTTTCCGCCATCCACTCGGTCAGTTTCAGCCCCATATCTCCCAAACCACCCGTTATCATGACCGTTTTCCCTTTAGCCAAAAGATTAGCGGGCCGTTCCTCAGAAGCAAAAGTTGTATTTTGAGTCATCTTTAAGCTCAAAATCCTAGAATCCTGTTCGTAGAGGAACTGCTCCCTGCCTGCGGTCGAAGCAAGTGCACCGGACAGTGCCTGGGAGTCTTGACAACCTTTTGCCAAGTCTATCAGTCCCATCGGAACGTGGGGATACTCGTTCATGAATACGCGCGCAAGCCCCCACAAGGACGATAAGCGAAGACCGGTCGAGGAAGTACCGGAATGAACCGCTTCGGTTACCCACCATAAATGGCGCAGTTCGGAAAATCGGTTACTTCTGTGCATTTCCATCAATTCCCTTAACTGAGCAAAGCCGCTCATAGCTATGGACTCCGAGGTATTGCCGACATCTTCGGACGTATCCTGTATAAACGACCAATCTACCACTATATGGGTCACTGCCGCCAGCTCTTCATAGGTAGTCATGCGCTCAGGGGATATCTGTACTACCTTTTCTGCAATCCTCAACAGGGCTTTGTTCAACAGGCTGGTTTCCGTGCCGGCCTTACCGACCAATAGCCAGTGTCCCGCTGGTATGGCACCTTTCTGCACTGGAATCTCCTGGTCCACCCAAGAGAGGTCATAGATATCCTTTTGAAAAGTGCTATCAAGTATATTTTTATCGCTGTCCACCCAATATCGCCGTTCCTCAAAGGGGTAGTTGGGCAGGGAGAGTCGCGGCCGTTCCCTTCCCTCAAAATAATTTGCCCAATCGGGATTACCACCGTGCACGTACCATTTGGCTACACTTTCCAGTATGCATTGGACCGTTTTTGTTTTTCTGTCCAGCGACGTAAGCCAAATGGCCTCATAGTCCTCAGGGATATTATGTTCTCCCAGGCCAGATAGAGTAGCATCGGGACCCAATTCCACAAATGTGTTGATGCCCTTTGCGAACAAGGTGGAGATACCTTTCGAAAATTGTACCGTCGACCGCAACTGAGACACCCAATAATCGGCATTGCATACTTCGACATCAACGAATTCCCCACTTAACGTACTGACCATAGGTGATGTGGGCCGGAGGTAATTAATCGTCTCGGCCACTTCCCTGAAGGTCTGCAATACGGAGTCCATTAGTGGTGAGTGAAAAGCATGTGAGACATTGAGTTCTCTGTACTCGATTCTCTTTTTTGCAAGGGTGTAACAGATTTTTGCCATCGATAGGGACTTTCCCGACAGGACCACATGATTCGGGCCATTGATGGCAGCAATGCCCACTTCATCTTCAAATCCTGCCAAGACCTCATTAGCTGCTATCTCCGAGCAAAAAACGGAGAGCATTCCTCCTCCTTTGGGCAGAGACTGTATACACATAGCGCTGGCCGTTACTAGTTTCAAGGCTTCTTCCAGACTGAAGACACCGGCCGCACATGCTGCGGTCAGTTCTCCGATACCGTGTCCAAGCAATGCTTGTGGACGCAGTCCCCAAGATGTCCATAACTCGAACAGTCCGTAACCTATGATAAACAGTGCGGGCTGGGCACATTCCGCTTGCATCAGCCGGCTTTCGTTTTTGGTGCCGGATTCCGAGAACATCAGGGTTTTCAGGTCCTCCTTCATCAATGGCTCCAAGAGTTGAAAGCAACGGTCCAGGGAAGTCTTAAAAGCAGGGTATCGTGTATACAGTTCCAACCCCATCCCTAGGTACTGAGAACCTTGTCCGGCAAACAGAAAAGCTACTTTTCCTTCTTGAAGTCCTTCGTTAATAGTATTCGTAATAAATACATCGCTCTTTGGCTTATCGATATCATGATCCTTATGGCGTGTCACCCGAGCAGCACGTTTTTCATGATGATCTTTCGTCATACCTAGACCATAGGCCAATGCTGACAAGGATACTTCGGGATAGTTGTTTCTGTAAGCAGCTACGTGCTGTTGCTGCAAGGTCAATGAAAGTTCGGATTTCGCGGAAAAAAGCAGTAATTCACAATGGTCTTGCCTTTGATCGTACATGCTTTGTTGTGCTTCTTTGCTCTTTGGCGCTTCTTCCAAGATCAGGTGGGCATTGGTTCCTCCGAAGCCGAAAGAACTTACTCCCGCCCTACGTGGATAGGTATCGCCTCTGGACTGCCAAGGTGTAAGCTCTGTGGGAACGCGAACAAGGCTATCTTTCCAGTTGATATACGGGTTGGGTTGCTGCAAGTGTAGCTGTGGCGGAATCTGCCGATGCTGTAAGCATAAAACCGTTTTGATCAGACCCGCTATTCCCGCCGCAGATTCCAAGTGGCCGATATTTGATTTTACAGCACCCAATAACAATGGGGCTGTCACTGTCTTTTCTTCTCGATACACATTGTTCAATGCCCTTACTTCTATGGGGTCTCCCAGTGAGGTACCTGTACCGTGTGTCTCCACGTAGGTAACAGTGTCGGGAGCTGTCTCCGCATCCGATAGTGCACTCTTGATTACCGCTTGCTGTGCCAGACCGCTGGGCGCGGACAGACCGTTGCTATTTCCATCCTGGTTCACGGCGCTCCCTTTGATCAGCCCCAAAATGGTATCACCGTCCTGCTCGGCCTTGGACAAAGGCTTCAACAAAACCAACCCGCCTCCTTCGCTACGTACATATCCGTCAGCAGCAGCATCGAAAACTTTACATTTCCCCTCCGGGGACATCATACCCGCTTGGGACAAGGCTATGGTATTCTCTGGGGAGACAATCAAATTGACCCCTCCCGCTATCGCCATATCACAAACACCACTACGTAAGCTTCTTATAGCAGTGTCCACACTTACGAGAGAAGAAGAACAAGCCGTATCGATAGCCATACTTGGTCCTTTGAATCCATAAAAATATGACAACCGGTTGGCAACGATGCTCAAGGCACTCCCTAGTCCGGAATAAGCACTATAGCCCGGACTGTTCTTTTTCAGCAAATCGACATAACTGTTCTGACTTACTCCGATGTATACCCCTATGTTTGCTCCGAAATATGTGGAAGGACTCTTTCCCGAATTTTCCAAAAGATGGTAGCTCAGCTGCAAAAGTAAACGCTGCTGAGGATCCATATCTTTCGCTTCAGAAGGAGATATACCGAAGAATGCGGCATCAAACCGGTCTACACCCTCCAGAAATCCGCCCCAGCGGGTATTCATATGATGTCCATCCAAAATATCACTGTAGGTTGTATCGATTTCCCATCTGTCTTCGGGGACTTCGGTAATGTCATCTTTTCCCGATATAAGGTTCTGCCAAAAGGTATCCAAATCAGCAGCTCCCGGAAAGCGGCAGGCCATACCGATAATGGCCATTGGCTCATGAGGCTTCGCCCCTGGCATGACCATCGATGATTCTTCTTGAAGAGCATCACCGGAAAGAAATAAAGACAGGCTCCGTATTGTGGGGTAGTCGTACAATACAGTAGCTGGTACCTCCTTGTTCAAGTACTCTGAGAGCATACCGGACAATCGGATGCCCTGTATGGAAGTCAAGCCCAATCCCGCAAAAGAAACCCCTTCCGGTACTTTCTCAATACCGAGGTTCAGTTCTTCTTTTATACGCTCCTGTAACCACAGTGATATTCCTTTGGAGTCTACAGGTACCTTTTCTGTTTTTTCCTTGTCCACCGATTCCGGCAGATGCCCGACAGTAAGGTCATCGCCCCGGGTCCAACTTTCCAATACTCCTTTCAAAGTCTCATTTTGGTACGATGATTTTGCTGCCGATCGCTGGATCTTACCACTGGTCGTTTTCGGCACACGTCCAGGACTGACCAGGAAAACCTTATATATCGGTATTTGATGCTCTGTTGCTACGGCTTCTTTAATGAGCGATACCAGCAACCCAAAATCATAATCCCTCAAACTGGTCCGTTTGACTTCCTGAACAATAATGATTTCTTCTTTTCCTTCTACAACAACACTGAACACCGCTCCTGCATTGGTTTGTAAATCAATATGGACAGCTTGAATGGTGCGTTCTACATCTTGAGGAAAATGATTGGCACCATTGATTATCATCATTTCCTTCAATCGACCCGAAAGGTACAGTTCTCCTTCGTGCATGAACCCCATGTCTCCTGTTCTCAGGTAGGGTCCATCTTCCTCGTTAGGATTGCTATTGGTATGGAGGATGTATGCATTGAATATCTCCTTGGTCAGCTTTTCCTTGTCCCAGTACCCTTTGGCCACACTAGGACTCGAAAGCCATATCTCCCCAACCTTCCCCTCTTCACATAACCTACGTGTGTCCGGATGGACTATTTTCACCTTCTGATCGGCGATAATTGTTCCGCTCCCCACTAAACTGACCTGATTCAAAGCATCATCCTTGTTCTCAAAATACTTTACCTGACCCGAAGCCAAAACTGTTTTGTCCAAACTCAACACCCGTGGGATGCTATTATACCCGGACGTGCTGACAGCCAAAGTTCCCTCGGCCATCCCATAGCATGGAGAAAGGGCGCTTTCCTTAAACCCAATTTTCGAAAACCGGTGATGGAATCTTTCCAAGGTCTTCGCACGAATCGGTTCAGAGCCATTGAAAGCGGATTTCCAATGACTCAAATCCAAGCCTTCCAAGTCCTCATCCCTGAGTTGATCCACACAAAGATCAAAGGCAAAATTAGGGCCACCGCTAGTATGGGCCTTGTATTTGGTAATGGCCTTTAACCATCGGATAGGTTTTTGAATAAATGCCGTAGGAGGCATTAAAATGGTTTCAAAGCCTACATAAACGGGCTGTAGGATTCCTGCGATCAGCCCCATATCATGATAAATAGGCAACCAGCTTACCATAGGGGTATCAGGTGTATGATGCAGACCCGATTGGATGAGGTAGCTATTATGAATAATATTCGAATGGGATACCACGACCCCTTTGGGACTACCGGTAGAGCCAGAGGTATACTGTAAAAAAGCAATGTCATTCGGCTTTACAATAGGAAACTCTCTTTCGATACATTCCGACAATCGGTCCGTAGAAAGCCAGTCCATTTCCGATAAGGTGGTACCGTCAAACCAAGAACAGCTTTTCTCAAAAATCATACTGGTAGTCAAAAACAAAGATGCCTCACAATCGGATACTACACTTTCCAGCCTTCCGATACGTCTTTTTCCTGTAGGGGGAAAAGCAGGGATGGCAATGACCCCAGCCAATAGACAACCAAAAAAAGCATCCACAAAGTCCAATCCAGAAGGATAAAGCAAGAGTACGCGATCTCCTTTTCGTGCATGCTGTAGGATATGCGAGGCGATGATTTTCGACCGGTCATATAACTCTCGGTATGTCCTTACACCTGATTCGCTCTCTCCATCTTCTAAAAATCGATATACGACCCTGTCCGGTGTTTGATTCAGACGCTCTTGCAATACTTGAATCAAAGTATTTTCAAGTATTCCTTTTTGACTCACTTCAGATCTTATTTGTAATGACATAGTTAATAGATGTTTACATCCAATATTTTGCTCTATCAGTAATTGGTATTATTCATGTTGAAGTACTCTACCACAAGCCATTTCACAAGACAAGGGTAGCAAAACGTGGCGTACCTGAGCTTTTCTATTACAAGTTCAAATCTCTCCAAATCAGCGAAATGGACATGTTTTTTGAATCAGACAAAGCGATGCTTTGCCGAACCCAAGAAAACCCACTGACTCTTCGCATATTAAACCGTCATAAAGAAGCTCAAGCGCATAATTCGAATCTAAAAGGCTCCGAGCAGTTGCCCTTGATTATAACCGGACAATCGAACACCAAGAATGCGCATTATCCATAGTTTCTCAATATGTTCTCGGAACACTTGTAACCAGATTAAATCAAATGTAGGCTTATGGAGCTATATGAAGTGTATGTTATATCTCATCACGTGGAAAATATGGGGCTTAGGGAAAACCTTCTATCTGACTCAACTTTTAGAGGGGGATAGACTTTGTTGACGGTATATCCAAAGATGGCTTTGTGATATAGGTTTTCTATATGAGTATCCTTGAGGCTCAATAAAAAAACTGCATTAAACAATGCTGGGACACAGGACTTGTATATTGAGAGCATGCTGATTGGTTCTTTGATTCGGTTAAAAAATTAAATGCCAGTGACTTAAAAAAATGTATCTTTAATATAATAGGAACAGTATAAGTTGCGACATATAAATAATACAACAATAATAACGAAATCTCAGGAATACCGCAAACACACGAAATATAGCACTAAGGTGTGCTTTCCATCTAAGGTGCTCATCTTAAATATTTAATGGCAAAATGTCGACCATGGTTATTTAAAAAAAAAAATTATCCTAATTCAACTCCCTTGAAAGCGGAAGTGATTTAGATTCTTTTGAAATAGGATAAAAATGTTTGCATTGGATTGGATGGCAAGGGAAAGTATAGAACCCTATTTTTTTGATTGAAAACGAAAACCCATCTCTAATATGACCATTAGTTCTACACGATAGTCATCGCTTCAAATCTTTAGAGCAAATTCAACCCAAAATAATCGAAAGCCTTCCTATTGCGAGCATAAATCACTTCAACATCAGCGGTTTTACGCTGCGCAGGTTTTACACCTTAGTGATACAAAAGTCTCCTCACTTAAACCGCTGATTTTATTGCAATTATACACTCATCACGCAATCCTATTGATCAATTTGGATTCAACCCGGATCATGCATGGGAATAGTCATTATTAAAGTGTATTCCCAAGAGGTAGATTCCAGAATTGTTCAATAGTTCAAATAGAACATTCCATTGAGTAACAACACTCTGAACAGTGTACTATTCCAACAATACTCAAGTATTGATAAAAAGATAGAACCCGTAATCAACGGGGCGAATCGGCAGCAGTGAATTATCGAATTTCCCGCAATCTTCCTCTATTTCCTGTCTCGGATCTATTCTTGCTGTTCATACTGGACAGGCATTCTAAGAGACTGTTTTAAACCCAAAATGATCAATAGAGAACCTATTCCGCGCATAAATAGCTGCAAACCGGTCGTTGCACTACGTTTTTTGAATTCACCATAGCGGTGCTATGCCAAATCCAATAAAACGCCCTGATTTATGGATATCTAAACCCTCGTTACGAAGCTCCAACGCATGATCCGGGTTGAAATTTCCGCTAGCTAGCGCGACAGGCTATCTTTGTCAATGGCTCACGCAGCAGACCGGCCCCCTTCACTAATAATGCCCTTGCGGCATTATTTTAACGCTAGGTCCTATCCAAAATAAGTGATAACAAATTTTAAAATAGTCCCTAAATCCATTTTATCAAAAAAACAACAATACATTGATATAAAATAATTATAAATTAAAAAAATATAAAAATATTTATTTTATTTATATTCAAATGTATTTTTAAAGATAAATAAGTTTAAATTTCCCATAATGGAAACCAACCTTCGCATTAGGCTGTAGAGCATCCCTAAAATAGCAAGGATTCATCTGAGGGGAAATTGACAAAACATGAAAGAAGGTAATAGCGTTGGCCCCTGATATGGTTTCCCATGGTGAGGAAACAATAAGGAAAGGGTAGCTTTTTTCCATTGAGTATAGAACCAATGGTTAGTCAATGACCAGTATAGCCAAGCTTTATCATAAAATATAATACAAATTTACACTTAAAATATCATATTAATTTCCATACAATTTGATGATCATCTCATTGGAAATCTCTACAGATAGCACTGTTATCATTGTTCAAAGTACTAACTGGCCCTCCGCTATAAATGTTCTTAGGACATTAGCTTAACGTTCAACCTTGACATATTCCGTACTCAAAATAGCGGATAAATAAGTTTTAGATATGCTCACAAACAATTGTCTCAAGAAACAAGAACAATCGATCTATTCATGAAGATGTACTCGACAGCTCGACTTGATAAAGTTGGAGCATTCATCTATATTTTGCTTTTCCGTTTCACAGGGCAAAATTCGATAATAGGGACCATGGAAAACATATGAAATTTCATCTCTTTGACACCCTGACAATACAGTAGAATTATCGAGCAATATTGTTGAATTTACATTGCGATTATATACTTAGTTTTGCAGACTATTCCCGTTCAATATGAAAGCAAAAGCAGCAATAACCGATGGTAAAGGTAAGTTCACTATCGAAGACATAGAAGTGCAATCGCCACAAGGTGATGAAGTGTTGGTAAAAATGATGGCCTCCGGTCTATGCCATACGGATCATGATTCCCTATCTTGGGGTAGGCCTGTGATTCTTGGCCATGAAGGTGCAGGCGTGATCGAAGAAGTAGGCCCGGCGGTGACATCAGTAAAAAAAGGTGACAAAGTCATCTTGAACTGGGCCATTCCTTGTGGAAGGTGCTTTCAGTGTCAAGAACAGAATCAACACATCTGTGAAAACAACTCACCTGTAGTCGCGGGCGATGCCCTGCCCGATGGCGAAGTATCCAGCGGACATGCACAGCTAGAGAGCACACTTTGGAAAGGAAAGGGTATAGAACGCTCGTTCAATATCGGTACCTTGTCCACACATGCCGTAGTCAAGGAGCAGGCTGTTGTGCGTTATACACATACCATTCCCCATAGTTCGGCCTCGATTATCGGTTGTGGTGTCATGACGGGGTACGGTTCTGCGGTCAATACGGCCAAAGTTTCGGCCGGTTCCACAGTAGCGGTCATAGGAACGGGTGGTGTAGGCCTGAACGTCATCCAAGGTGCCCGCATATCGGGTGCCCGTAAGATCATTGCCATTGATATCAATGAAACGCGATTGACCATGGCCAAGGAATTTGGTGCGACCCATACGGTCTTGGCGGACCGTAACGACAAAGGATTAGCAAAAGCTACCGAGCAGGTGAAGCAACTGGCCGGAAACAATGGTGCTGATTTTGCTTTTGAATGTACGGCCATTCCAGCTTTGGGGGCCGCACCTTTAGCTATGGTTCGCAACGCTGGCACTGCGGTTCAGGTCAGTGGTATAGAAGAGGAAGTTACCATAGACATGCAGTTGTTCGAGTGGGATAAAATCTATATCAATCCCTTGTATGGAAAATGTCGTCCGCAAATCGATTTTCCTAAAATACTGGACCTCTATGAAAAAGGAGACCTGCTATTGGATGAAATGGTAACTACCAAGTATGATTTCGAAAATCTGGATCAGGCTTTCGAGGACATGCTTTCGGGGAAAAATGCCAAAGGAGTAATCGTTTTCGAATAAAGCCAAGTCGAAGAATGGAGGACAAAACATCAAAGTTCAGGACTACCGAATTATCGGATACACCTTTCGAATCCAATAACCTGAGGTACATCACTGTCAAAAGTAAGCACCTAATGGGACGTGGTGATATCTCCGTATATGTACCCGATACCGAAAAAGAAATGAAGGACCTGCCCATTGTTATTCTCTTGCACGGGGTCTATGGCAGTCACTGGATATGGTCTCAGAAAACAGGTATTCACCTCAAGATGCAACAGTGGATAGAAAATGATGAGGTAGACCCCATGTTGATTGCCATGCCTTCTGATGGCCTATGGGGCGATGGAAGTGGCTACCTCCCCCATTCCGGGCGTGATTTCGAGAAATGGATCGTGGAGGATGTGGTCAGTGCACTTATCGAATTGATACCTGAAGCAGGTCCACTATCAAAGTTATTCATCGCCGGCCTGTCCATGGGGGGCTTTGGGGCCTTACATTTGGGCTTAAAGCATACAGATAAATTCTCCGGTGTTTCAGGACTGTCCTCCATCACTGTGGCAGAGGAAATGTCCCTATTTGTAGAAGAAGATCTGGACGTTTATCATCAGAACGATGCTATGGACGAATCGGTGTATGCAACGATTCTTAAGAATAAAGAGGATTTACCTCCTTTCAGATTCGATTGTGGTATTGATGATGAGCTTATCGGAGGCAATAGAAAATTACATGCACAATTAAAAGAAGCGGAGATCCCACATACGTATACCGAGAATCCAGGTAAACATGAGTGGAGTTACTGGGAAAAACATATAAAAGAAACCATTGTCTTCTTTGACACTATTCTAAAACGTTGAAATCAAGCTATAAATTAGCTCTGTCTTCGATAATGCCGATTACCTTATTGATTGATAAAGTATAAATCATGTACCCCGATAAAACTTTCAAACTATGAAAAAGAGCGCACTTTCAGACCCTTTTGAAAAAGCCCGATTGGAAAAAGGCTATGGAAAAATGAACGATCAAGATGATCCTGTGACGATGATTTTGGGGCTGAAAGAGGTTCGAAAATGTGCCCATAACTGGAAAACCTTTCAGTCCGGTGCCACCCCTGGGCGTATCGTAGTCCCGTCGGAGGTCAATATTCGCGACACACGACAAATCCCATTTGAAGTGGACCCTCCCGAGCACAAGGGCTATCGCGATTTGGTAGAACCTTGGTTCAAGCGTCCCTTAGAAGCCGATTATCAACGGAAATTACGTCAGCAGATGGATGAAATCGTCGATGAAGTACTGAAAAAAGATACCGTAGAGGTCGTGAGCGATTTTTCACTGCGTTTACAGTCCAGGGCCTTGACCCTACTGCTGAATATTCCTTATGAGGAATCCGAAGTATGGATAGGATGGGGGACACATGTGTTCCGAAGTGAGGACACTGCTCTAGATGGTGATAAGGCAAATATACTTTACGATTATATCGACGAACAGATAAGTAAGGCTATCGAAACACCGGGAGAGGACCTCTATTCCATGTTACTGGCCTCGGAAATCGATGGAAGAAAACTCAGCCGCGAAGAGGTCAAAGGAGTAATGATATTGACTTTTGCCGGAGGTAGGGATACGGTCATCAATGCGGTGACCAACTCGATTGCCTATTTTGCGGAACATCCCGAATCACTGGCGCAGTTAAAAGAGCATCCCGAGATCACAGGAAGGGCCGTAGAAGAACTGATTCGTTATTTTGCTCCCTTGACCCATATGGGGCGCGTAGCGACGAAGGATACAGAAGTCTGCGCACATGCGGTAAAAGCGGATTCCCGCATCTCCCTATGCTGGGCATCGGCCAATCGAGACACTAGGGCTTTTGAAAACCCCAATGAAATCATGCTCGACCGTAAGCTAAACCCTCATGTGAGCTTTGGATTCAGCACTCACAATTGCCTGGGTGCCACACATGCCCGACAGATCATGCATACTTTATTGATTTCATTGGCCGAAAAAGTAAAATCCATTGATATCATTGACTACAAAGAAAATATAGAAGAACTGGGCGAGTTCAAGCGCAAGGTCGGCTATGACCATATTAGTGTAAAGTTTCATGCTTGAGCCGTCCGTAATGAACATTAAAAAAAGAACAAAATAAAAAATTATGGCGAAAATAACATTTATAACTACCGATAACGAGACGATTACCTTAGAGGGGACTTCAGGCTCTGTCATGCAGTTAGCTGTAGACAATAATGTACCCGGTATCGATGGTGACTGTGGTGGAGTCTGCTCCTGTGCTACATGCCATGTTCATGTAGCGCCCGAACATGTCGAAAAAACAGGAGAGGCCAGTGAGATCGAGCAAGATATGTTAGAGCTGGATGACCATGCCAATGAGTACAGCCGTCTGTGCTGTCAGCTGGAAATCAATGATCACTTGGATGGTATTGTCCTTCAAGTAGCCGAATCAGACTAAGCGACTGTTCTGAAAAGTATTGTTTGTTTTCATGTGTATCTGTTGATTTCAAGGAGACCAATAAAATCCACCTGAACAATATTCATCTCAAATTTTCGCTTTTTCGATCATGCTTGCTTTCAAGCACTTCTTCTTGGTATACGATTTCAAAGCAGTCTCCCAACTCATAAGTAATTTCTATGTCAGACCATTCTTCACATGATAAGACCTGTGTCATCATCGGTGCAAGCCATGCTGGTGTCAATTTAGCTTTTTCGCTAAGAAAAGAGGGCTGGAAAGGGGAAATCATCCTTTTTGATAAAGACCCCATACTTCCTTATCACCGCCCGCCACTTTCCAAAGCCTACCTCAGTAGCGGAGATACACTGGATAAGTATGCTTTGAAGTCAGCAGAAAGCTACGAAAAAGAAGACATTGCCCTGCAACTTGGGTTTACCGTAGCCTCCATTCGACGTGAAGAAAAAACCATAGTACTGACCGATGGTTCCTTACAAAGGTACGACAAACTGGTCTTAGCGACAGGCGCACGCCCTCTTATCCCTTCGATACCGGGGCTGGAAACAGCAAATAATGTGTTTGCCCTTCGTACGGCCGCTGACGTAAAGCATATCCGCAAAGCATTACAGATGGATACCGATAAGCGTGTCGTTGTTATCGGTGGCGGATACATCGGTTTGGAAATCGCCGCTTCTTTGCGCAAGCTCGGTGCAGCAGTTTCCGTATTGGAACGGGAAGAACGTGTACTGGCACGGGTGACCGCCCCTGAAATGTCTGATTTTTTTCAGGGCCTACATACGGATAATGGGGTGGATATACACACCTCAAAGAATGTGGTTTCCATCGCCGCTAAGGACGGTATAAACATAATATCATGCTCAGACGGCTCTAGTTTCACCGCAGACATCCTTATTCTGGGTGTTGGGATTCGAATCAACAAAGAATTAGCAGAAGATATCGGCTTGGATATAGAAAATGGCATTAAAGTAAACGCCAGTACCTGTACCAGCGATGATGATATTTACGCCATTGGAGATTGTACTTATCACTATAATCCCCACTACGACCGTTTCGTTCGTTTGGAGTCAGTACAAAATGCAGTGGACCAAGCCAAAGTAGCCGCCGCAGCACTTTGTGATAAAGCACCTACTTATGACGCTATACCTTGGTTCTGGTCCGACCAGTACAATGTCAAACTACAAATGGTAGGACTTTCCAATGGCTATACGCAAAGCTTTCTGCGCAAAGAGGACGATGAAGGGATAAAATTCTCGTTCTGGTATTTCAAAGGTGATGAGTTATTGGCTGTCGATGCCGTGAACAATGCCAAAGCTTATGTTATCGGCACAAAGTTCATCAAAGAGAACAAAAAAATAAACAAGGCTAAGCTAATGGATACCTCCGTTCCTTTAAAGCCTGCCAATTTACTCTAAAAACTGCATGAATACTTCCCCGGATCCCTCATGTGCTTCTTATGAGCGTTCGCTTGGTATTGAGCAGGGAGAGATAGCTATTCTACTCCTTCCTTATTGATTTTCTATAAACGAAAGGAGCAACCCCCTCTATTTTTTTGAACTGCTTATTGAAATAGGGTACAGAATTGTAACCACACTCAAACCCAATCTCTTTAATGGACATCTCAGAGTTGGCAAGTAGTTTTTTGGAAAAATCGATACGTACTTTATTGAGGTAATTGGTAAATGTATATTGAGTCTCAGCTTTAAAATACCGGCAAAACGAAGGCATTGTCATATTTGCCAGCCCAGCACAATAGCTCAAAGTAATTTCCTTTTGGAAATTTTCCATTACATACTCATGTACTTTTAGAATACGACTGGACCTGAAGTAGAAGCTCTCTTTCAGATAATTTTCAGAAGCCAATACTACAAAACCAGAAAGGTCTATCAAATCCAAGATTTTGATCAGTTTCAATAATTGATCTAACGGAGAGCACTGGGGCATTTCCTTCAATAATCGAATGATCTCCAATTTACCCTCGCCTAGAATCTTAATGCCCAGCTCAGCATTTCTCAACACTCTACGCACCCCTTTCAATTCGGGAATATCGACAAAGTGTGAGCCGAAAATATCTTTTTCGAACTGAATGTAAATGGATTGGCATGGAGCTGTCGAACCTTCTTGCATATATTTGTCTTCGGGAATCCAAGCATGTGGCAAATATCCTCCCAAAAGTACCAAATCCTCTTCTTCGAAGCCTTCTTCATGATCGCCCACCAAGCGCTGGCCGCTACCACTCGTAATCAATAATAACTCAAATTCGGGATGGTAATGCCATGCCCCACTGAAATAAGGCTGACTATAGATTCCTGTATGAAAAGAAGAGTGTTGGGGCTTATTCACTCTTTCCAATGATACCGCAATTTTACTCGTAGTATTGATTTGCTTCACGATAATAGACGTATACTTATTACTAAAATAGCATTTTTTTCAATAACACCCTTTGTCGGACCCTCAACAATACCCAGAATCCATGCATTTGGTCCACTATCCTATTGATGATTTCCAGATAAACAAAGCACCATCAACCTTCAATCTAACCTGTAGTATCAATCGATTTTAAAGGCTTTCATCGAACTTGCGTGCCTCCGTCTATTACAAAAACAACTCTTCAAATCAGTGAAATGAACGTGTCTTCCGGATCAACCGTAGCGATGCTACGCTGAACCCTAGAAGACCTACTGATTCACCATACTCATGAAAACAATACAACAGACAATATCGGCAAGGTATCAATACAATACCTTGTCTACCTGTAAAGCTAAATCCCCCATACATTCTCAGTCCATTGCTGACAACATCCATATCCCCTCAGTACTGATAGAACTTTGGACATTCCGGGTTGCCGTGCCATACCTTGACGATGGTCCTGTAGTTGAGCA
>CANLOE010000042.1 GCA_947492745.1 uncultured Cyclobacteriaceae bacterium
GTAAGTTGCCTTTCCACGAATGGGAAAGTCCTTGATCAGGGCCGCCTCATAAAAACCCTTGGAGGTCAGTTTCTGACCGGAAAACTCTTTGGGATGGATGTTCTCCTCTTCTAAGTGGATGGTGACCGAATCGCTCGCCTTAACGACCTCAACGATCTTAAAAAACTCCACCAGTCCTTCTGGCAACAACAGGCGCGCTAACTCTTTATCCAATGTGATTTTTTTTTGCCACAATTATAGGTACTCAAAATCTTTCCCCCAACTTTTCGGCTTGATCCAAGAAAACGCCCTGACTTATTGCTATTTAAGTCCTCATGACGAAGTTCCAACGAACATTCTGGGTTTAAAATCGCCCATCTTCCTGTTCATTATGCTTCACTCTGCGTGGACAATCCTCGGGATAGCGCTACTATCCCTGCGGTTCTCGCCTTGATTGAAAAAAAATGACCTGCGGAATCTTATACGACAGTTGAAATCCAAATTTGTATTAATCATCAATTAAGCCCCTTACCTAAACGACTGATTTTAGCGTGCTTTATGCCCTCATCACGAAATCCTATTGATTGATTTGGGGTATATGATAATTTTCGGATTCCGTAAAAGGAGACAATCCTTATTGATAAACGTGAGTTTGCAGACTCTGTTAAAACGATTAATATATCAGCAATCTTCACCACATCGATTGACTCTAAAAGTATTCTTTGAACCTTCGGTTGCCGCCCTACTATTACAGTTTTAAATACACGGGGTATTAACGAAACCGCTGGAATAAGTGCAAGGGGCGAGCTAGCGCATAATTCGCATATATTGTAATTATACTTCCATGGTCAAGTTTTAGTGTTGTTCAAGGAAAATTTTCACCGAATGAAAAAAGTGAACAGCAAGATATACGGTATTGGGAAGCTATATCAGCATAACGATAGACGTGTGATGGAAAAAATAAGTCCCGTCCCAGAGAGTACGAAACCATCCATAAAGAGACATAATCGATTTCAGTAGATATCTACTATGGTAGATGTTGTAGGGAGAACAGGATGTTGGAAAGGTGTCTTTCTTGTTTCTCCCTGCAAGTAATATCCCATTGTAAACGGTCCGGAAAGTGGACCGAAGGGACTAATGAACGACTTGCTGTTTTTTCCTAAATGATCGAGCCAGCACAAAGATACCCACAATGACAAAAGGAATACTGAGCCATTGTCCCATATTTAGGGGGATATTTTCTTCGAAGGCGACTTGGTTCACTTTTAAGAATTCATGGAAAAACCGAAGTGTAAAGAGCAGAATCATAAAGAGTCCGAAAATCCTTCCCGATGGAGTCTCTTTCTTCTTTATTGTCCAAACGAAAAACAGGAAAATAAACAACAGGAAGTAAGAGGAAGATTCGTAAAGTTGTGTGGGGTATCTCGGTTTGCCATAAGTACTTATGGTAGCTTGTATCTCTCTTTTATCTTCTTCGATTCGGTAGGTGATAACTTGGTCGTTCTCTTGGTAAATATGATCTCTTACATTACTATAAGATATCAATACTTCTTTTAGACCCGTATCGGATTTTAGATAATTTTCCAGATTTTCTTTGGAAACTCTCCTTTTATCGAACGCTAAAGTAATCGTGATGGGCACGTAGGTGTTTTCATCTTCAATGATATTTTCCCTACTACTGTCTTTGCTATAATCGACTTTTTTTGCAGGAATATCGGCATATCGTTTGTTGGTCAGCATATCGGAAACCTCTCTTGCGTAAACGATGCCACTACCTGAATTGGTCGTATGGCCGTAGATTTCGGAGTTCATGAAATTGCCAAAACGAATCAGTGCTGCTGCCAAAGCTACAGTAATGGCGATTCGGTCCAGTACCTGAAGGAAGTTCTGCCCTTTCTTCTTTTTTCTTGAATATAGCCATAATGAAAATATAATGGCAATACCTGCCCCATGGCTGGCTAGCCCTCCTTTCCATATCATGAATATCTCAATCGGGTCGGCGAGATACTTATCCGCTTCGTAAAAGAAGACATGGCCTAAACGAGCTCCTATAATAGTAGCCAAGACCACATATACTGTCAAAGTATCGATATCCTTGGGTGGTTTTCCTTCTTTCTTGTAGATATATACCAAAATCTGCTGACTCAACAAAAAACTGAGGGCAAACAGTAAACCGTACCACCTTACTTCTCTACCCAAGAGCGTGAATATTTCAGGGGAGGCATTCCAAATCATAAAATCTAATGTCGGCATAAGGCAAATATAGATGAAATATAAAAGTCAGACTTATGATTTTTTGATTTATTTATCCGAACACTATCACCTACCCGTACCTCTATTACTATGTTGAGCTTGCAGATGGGAAGGGAAGACATATAGCTTGAATACAGACCTCAGAACATCGCCTATGGCGCCATTCTCCCAGTGGTTACTTGACTGCTTGGGAATGATGAGTCAATGAAGTGATTTAGACTTTTTGTTTGGCACCGAGGGTTTTGGCCTTTGTGCCCTGATGAAGGTCTTTATCCGTTGCATAGCCGAAGCCACGGAACTTAAACCCAAAATGATGAATAGAGAACCTATTCCGCGCATAAATAGCTTCATACCGGAAGCTTTGCCCACCGGTCTTCATTCACCATAGCGGTGCTATGCCGAACGAATCCAAATGGCCGGTATTTTGTTATTGATACGCTCATCACGATTTCTATCCATCAATTTGGGTTAAAAAAGACAAAATCAGGGTACTCAATCTGAAATTTGCAGGTAAAAGAAAAATTCTAAATCACTTTAATAAGAGGCATTTAACCCAAAATAATCAATAACCTTCTTATTGCAATTATGCTCTCGTAACGAAACCCTATTGACCATTTTGGATTTAAGGAGTAGACAGGGCTGGAGAAAATAAGCACCCGGTTGATTATCTTTTATACAAATCCCATTCCCTCCACGAAAATGACAGGCGCTTATGTTAAGGTCTAGACCACTTTCATAACAAAAGTTCAAGTTATACACTTTACAGCTCTTCTAATTCCTGTTTAAAGCTGCTGGACAGTATTGGGAAGCGGCACCAAGTTCTGGGATCTACATTGAAGTCATCAAGGTGAAAAGAAGGGGCTATGCGTTCTCTCTTCCATTGATTGCGACTCCATAACCTGAAAAACTTAGTAATATACTGTTTTAGCAGCGTATCGGGCGCTATATTTTCCCGAGAAAGAATCTCGTAGACTTCCAGAGGCGATTTATGGTCACGGATAGCTTGTCGTTCTATGGCTACTAATATATCATAAGGCATCAAATCGTCTTCATCAGTCTGCTTACGTTCCAGAGGACGAAGTTCAGCGCTTGGACTGAGCTGGTTGACATAGCTCAGAGCAGGGTAGTCCAGTGCTTTTTCCGCCCATTGTAGCCAATCGATAATGAATGCCTTGTCTACAGCCGCAATCGGCGAAATGCTTCCGCTGGTATCACCGTCCATGGTTGCATATCCCACATCGCCTTCGCTACGATTGGAGGTGGTCAGTAAGAGGGCATTCTTGATGTTGGCCAGCATCCAGATGATCGGAGATCGTGCTCTCGCCTGGATGTTCTGTAGAGCGATGTCGTCTTGGGCCCAGGTCAGAGGACGATCAATGACTTTTTCTATTTTCCGAGAGTAGGAGGCGACTTCTTCATCGATAGTCCATACATGAAAATCTGCACCGATACTTTCGGCCAGTTCCCGAGCAGAACGCAGGGTGTCCTCGGAAGAGTTTTTCGTCCCTTGGTAAGCACAAGTAAGTAAATGGGACATGATATGCTTTACCGCAGATGGTCGGTCCATAGCCCCAACTTCCGGCCGTAGGGTACTGTACCCTATTTTCTCTAAGAATAGTGGTACGCCGAGTTCGGCAGTGGCCCGCTTTACCATCTCACTGACGAGAATGGCACAAGTGGTCGAGTCGGCCCCGCCACTAAGGGAAAGTACAAAACCTCTAGTTCTGCATTTTCTCATATAATCAAAAAGTGCGAGAGCCGAAGCTTTTACGAATTCTGTGTTCTTATCATCCAAATCGGGATTGAGTACCGCATAGGATTTCGTAGGGTCCGTAAAGTTAATATCGGCAGTGACCATATTCACGGCTTTGAACGATAGGCGTTCGTTTCTTTGAATGAGCTTTCCATTCTGGGCAATAAAGATTTCTCCATCAAAAATCATCCGTCCGGCTTCGTTCCCTAAAAGATTGGTATAGATATAGGTGCAGTCGAAGTTTTTTGAACCTTGAAAGACGATTTCCTCCCGTATGTCATTTTTGCCGAAGGCAAAGTGGCTTGCGCTGGGGTTAATAATGAGCTTGACTCCCTTTTTTGCCAAACGGTAACCGGGACGTTCGTCCTTCCTCCAGGCATCTTCACAGATTTCGTACCCTATCTTTATGCCGCGCACTTCATGTATCAAGTCCCCAAAACCATAGGCTTTACCTTTTATATAGAGTGTAGTCATCTCTCCAGCGGACCAAGGGGTAAACCAGCGTGGTTCATAGTGTACCCCATCATTGGCCAGAAATTGTTTTGCATTGATTCCCTGAATGACACCGTCCTGAATCAATGCAGCACAACTATAGAGGTGTTTGCCCAATCTGACAGGCAGGCCTAGTGAAACACAGATGCCCTGACACCATGAAGCGATTTCGGGCAATAGTTCTATGGCTTTTTGCGGCACCCAATCGCTCAGAAAAAGGTCTTCACAGCCATAGCCGGTAATGCACATTTCGGGCAAGCTAAGTAGGTCCACCTTCTCTTGTTTTGCCTGTAGGATAGCCGTTTTTATATTTTCAAGATTATTTTCCCAATCCAGAGGGATTTGATTGAGGGCAGCTCCGCCCAGCTTTAGTGATACACTCAATATTGTAGAGATTAGAATTCTCTACAAATATACTAATACAAATATAGCTCTCAAATTTCGTATATATTATTGCTCACTTTGCCCCACTCTGCGTTGGTTAATCGATTGATAGCACTGCTATACTGAACTCAGGAAAACTCAAGATTTATTGCATTTTTAAGCCCCTGTGACGAAGCTCCAATACTTAACTCTGGGTGAGAATGTCTTTCTGCGAATTCCACGCGACCGTTGGGAATCAACAGACACTTAGGGAACCCTCATGTACCCTTGTCACCACAATGTATGGGAAAATAGGAGGGTTCCTTTCGGCCGACTATAAAAAGACAAACGCCTGTACGAGAGAAAATGAAAAAGATACAGTTGGGAACTTCTCTAGGAAGCGCTCTGTATTATTTTGTGAGTTGAAGACGTAAATAAGGGCACTACTATAGTCCCAAAGCCTCACATGCCTTCAGTGCGGCATCTTGCTCAGCCTTCTTTTTACTCAAGCCAAAGCCAGTCCCAATAGGTTCATCATCGATGAGGACTTGAGCGGTGAATTCTTTGTGACTTTTATTGTTTTTGATACTGACGATTTCAAAGTTGAATGATTTATTCTCTTTTTGCGCCCATTCGATAATCTTGCTCTTATAGTTGGGGTTGGAGCGGATGATTTCATTGATATCGTAATAGGGTGAAATCAGTTTTCTGATAATAAATCGATTGCAAAAGTAATAACCTTGATCCAGATAAACGGCACCTACTAGAGCTTCGAGGGTATCTCCATACAATGATTTGTGAGAAAGAGAGCCTTTATGGGCACTATCGAACTCTACGATAGCAGATAATCCTATTTTTCTGCCTACCATATTCAAAGACTCGCGATTGACAATCCTGGACCTGATTTCAGTAAGAAAACCTTCGTCTTTGAAGGGGAATTTTTTGAAGAGGTAATCGGCTACGGTAGCTCCTAAAATGGCATCTCCCAGATATTCTAATCTTTCATTGGATTCTTTGAATCCTCCTTCATTCTTCTTAGCGACAGAAGTATGTCTTGTCGCTAATTTATAAAGTTCTAAGTTGATAGGCTTACTGCCTACAATATGCTTTATGGCTGAGAGAAGCCGTTTGTCTTTTTCGGTTTTTCTTTTTAAAGTATTTCTCAGCCTTTTTAAAGCACTGAAGGCCATTAGTCATTTAGTTTTCTGAAAATAATGGAGGTGTTGTGACCTCCGAAACCAAAAGTATTGCTCATGGCCACATCGACAGTCCTGTGCTGTGCTTTCCCAAAAGTGAAGTTCAATTTGTTATCGAGAGCTTCATCATCGGTAAAGTGATTGATAGTCGGCGGAACGACCTGATTTTCTATGGCCAGTAGACAGGCAATCGCTTCAATGGCACCTGCCGAACCTAACAAATGACCCGTCATGGACTTAGTGGAACTGATATTCAGGTTATAAGCATGTTCACCGAATACTTTCCTTATGGCCATGGATTCACTTAAATCTCCAAGTGGGGTAGAGGTGCCATGTACATTGATATAGTCCATGGTTTCGGGAGCCAGGCCTGCATTGGCAAGAGCACTTTTCATTACGGTTATCACCCCAAGCCCTTTTGGATGTGGAGCAGTAATGTGATGTGCATCGGCGGACATGCCTCCACCGATAAGCTCTGCATATATCTTAGCGCCTCTAGCTTTGGCATGCTCATACTCTTCTAATATCAACGCGCCAGCTCCTTCGCCCAGGACGAAACCGTCCCTGTCCTTGTCAAAAGGTCTAGAAGCAGTGGAGGGGTCATCGTTTCTCTCCGATAATGCCTTCATTGCATTGAACCCTCCAATGCCCGCTTCTGTGACAGAGGCTTCCGAACCACCAGAGATGGCGATGTCCATATACCCGAGTTTGATATAGTTCATCGCATCGATGAGCGCATTTGTGGAAGAGGCACAGGCAGAAACAGTAGAAAAATTAGGGCCTCTGAAACCGTATTTAATGGAAAGGTATCCCGCACTGATATCTATGATCATTTTTGGGATAAAAAAGGGATTGAACCTAGGAGTGCAGTCATTATTCGCATAATTTTTAACTTCTTCCTGAAAAGACCAAAGTCCGCCTATCCCCGAACCCCATATAACTCCCGCTTTATCCAAATTGACTTTATCCAAATCGATAGCGGCATCTTCCATTGCCTCTTGGGCAACTACCATAGCGTATTGGGTGAATGGGTCCATTTTGCGGGCTTCTTTCCTGTCCAGATATTCTTGGACATTGAACCCCTTTATTTCACAGGCAAATTTGGTCCTGAATTTTTCAGTATCGAATTTGGTGATAGGTGCAGCCCCGCTGACACCATTGGAAAGACCCTCCCAATAAGATTGGGTGTTATTTCCTATGGGCGTGAGTGCACCTAATCCAGTTACTACAACTCTCCTTAAATTCATAAATGATTTTGATGGAATGTAATCGTGTTTATTTGACGTTTTCTTCAAGATAAGAAATCGCCTGTCCTACAGTGGCAATATTTTCAGCCTGATCATCAGGGATGGATATGTTAAATTCTTTTTCAAATTCCATAATAAGCTCCACAGTATCTAAAGAATCAGCTCCCAAGTCATTAGTGAAACTTGCCTCTGGAGTAACCTCGGACTCCTCTACACCTAACTTATCAATGATAATCCCTTTAACTTTTTGTGCTATTTCAGACATTTTTTTAATTTTTAGATAGTTAAAATACTCTGCAAAGAAATGCATTTAAAAATTAATCTCAAAAAAAATGTCAAAACTTATTTAAAGGCCGTTTTTGCCTAAATACGCTAATAAATATTGTATTTTTGAGCTTAAATGGACCCAAACATGAAGGTTAAAAAATTGCATATCGATTATGAATATGATTTTGAACTGGTGGGTATATCCTCATCGGTAAAGGCCTTTAAACTGGCCTGGGCCATCAATAATAAAATTGGGATTAATCTAAAGAAAGCCGAAGATTATAATCTAAAGAGAACTCAAGACGAAAAAATACTCATCGCCAATTATATATTTGAAACAGAACATAGTATATTCAGGCTTTTTAAAAATAGAGCCGTAGAAGGGGCCATCAGCTCACGTGCATATATCGTGCCTGAACATCCTCATTTTGATTACATTGCCATGAAAAAGGGCATGGTCAGTGTTTATGATACCATGGGGATGGTTGATGCCTTGAAGACGGTAAAATTTTTAGAGTACATTACAAACATTGATATTACAAAACTAAAATCCAGGGAGAATTTCCTGTTCTAAACTTATGAACGAAGACATTGTATTCAACAAAACCAAGATTGTTGCCACTGTGGGGCCGGCTTCAAATACCAAGGAGATGCTTACTGCTCTTGTCAAATCAGGGGCAAACGTATTCAGATTGAACTTTTCTCACGGGACACACGAAGATCATAAGAAGGTCATCGAACTGGTAAGGGAAATCAATGAAGAACTCGGCACACACGTAAGTCTATTGCAGGACCTGCAAGGGCCGAAAATAAGGGTCAATGAAGTTGAAAAAGGAGCCAAAATCGAGCGTGGACAAAAGTTGGTCATTAGTACAGACAAAATTGTGGGTGACAGCAATAGGGTGAGTACTTCTTATGAAATGCTGCCCAATGATGTGAAGCCCAATGATATGATCTTGATCGACGATGGCAAGTTAGAATTAAAGGTCGAAAAAGTGGAAGGTAATGACGTCATCACTGAAGTCATCTATGGAGGTAGTCTGAAATCAAGGAAAGGTATCAACCTCCCTTTTTCAAAAATATCGGCCCCATCACTGACGGAAAAAGATCGTATCGATCTTGCCTTCGGTTTGGAAAACAATGTAGACTGGATAGCATTGTCTTTTGTTCGGTCAGCTGAAGATATCCATGACCTCCGCGAAAGAATAAAAAAAGCAGGAAAAGATATCCGTATTATCGCTAAGATAGAGAAACCCGAGGCGATGGAGAATATCGATGCCATTATTGATGCTACTGATGCAATAATGGTAGCCAGAGGCGATTTAGGAGTGGAAATAGTTATGGAAGATGTGCCCATGGCCCAGAAGATGATCGTTGAGAAGTGCAAGCGTCTCGCCAAGCCCGTTATCATCGCCACACAGATGATGGAAAGCATGATAGAAAGCCCTAGGCCGACACGTGCCGAGACCAATGATGTCGCCAACGCTGTACTGGACGGTGCCGATGCACTGATGTTGTCAGCGGAGACGGCCGCCGGTGCCTATCCCGTAGAGGTGATTCAGAGTATGGTCAGGACCATTACCTCTGTTGAAAAGGGCGAATCCGTTTATTTCAACCATTACATGCCCGAACCCAAAGAAAAACTCTATCACAACAATGCATTGTTACTGGCAGCCTGTAGACTGGCAAAGGCCTCTTCTGCCAATGCCATCATGGGCCTGACCATGTCCGGTTATACGGCCTTCAAAATATCTTCACACAGACCGAAGGCCAATGTTTTTATCTTTACGGGGAACAAAAAACTATTGCCCGTATTGAGCCTGGTATGGGGTGTCCGTGGTTATTATTATGATAATGAAGTGTCTACGGACGATACCATATCCGATATCGAAAAGATACTGAAAGACGCCGGACATGTAAAACCCGGAGATGTTTTTATCGGTACCGCAAGCATGCCGATGAAAGAACGGGGAAGGGCCAATATGCTCAAGATTCACGAAGTGAGCTGAGCAGCCTAACCGATAAGCACATAGAAAAATATATATCAAGGTCCTGTTTTTTTTGAAAAACAGGACCTTTTTTGCTTTACTATAGAACATGGTTTTTTCCCTCGAAATGAATGTTGATTTTCCGCTTTACATTTAACCCAAAATAATCAATAGGATTTCGTGATGAGGGCATAATTGCAATAAAATCAGTGGTTTAGGTGAGGAGGCTTAGTGAATCATTAATACAAACTTAGCTTTCAAATATCGCCTATCTTCCTGTTCATTTTGCTTCACTCTGCGTTGACAATCCTCGGGATAGCGCTGCTATTCCTGCGGTTCTCGCCTTGATTGAAACAAAATGACCAGCGGAATCTTATACGGCATTTAAAACCTAAATTTGTATAAGGTAACGAACCTGCGCAGCGTAAAACTGCTGATTTTGAAGCAATTTATGTTTGGAATAGGAATGCTATTGATTATTTTGGGATAAAGTAAACCTGTAGTGAACCGATGAGTGAGATCGGTAGTTGTAGTAATGTAACATAGTTAGGATATGAGGAACAAGCGGCAAAAAAAGACAAAGAAGAATCTTTTTTTCTCGATAAACCCAGAATGTTCGTTGGAACTTCGGCATGAGGACTTAAATGGCAATACATCAGGGTGTTTTCTTGGATTCAGCGTAGCACCGCTACGGTGAATTCAAAAAACGCATTCATTTACTGATTTGAAGCCAGTTAAGTCCAGAATAGATTTTGCTAATGGACATTTTGGGATAAATGGATATGGGTGATACTGAACCCTGTACTTCGACCATTGAGGTATTTGGACAATATCTTCTTTCCTCCGATCAAGGTCGAAAAAGTACTCTTACGTATCGATAGTCCCTGTTATTGTGTTAGTAGTCAGCAATATCATCAGTGCCGTCGCCCCGAACATAAGAAGAGAGGTAAGCAGGTACTCAAGATTACCAAAACCAACAGGAGAGGTGTTTCTGTTTCTTATAGACTCATCAATATCAAAAAACCGAAGATGAGGCTTTTTGAAGGTGAAATGATCGATGCCAATATCAATGCAACGGATTTTGTATAACGTGTGTGATGACGAATCGCATTACTTTTGTATTTTGCCTGAAATTATAAGGAAAAACGGTAATAATTACAGAAAATGCGAGGGCAACGATCAGAAACACATCAATTATTCCCAAGTGGTGACTGGGAAGGGTTCTTTACCTATTCTTTTGGGCCTGGGGTGGAGCGGCACCCAATGCACTGTCGGTTAAACTTTAAATTGGGGAAAGTACATGGCACGGGCAGTGATGACATCGGACCTTTTTCTTGGAAGGGCACTTATAACAAACGGATGCTGGAGTGTCAACTGATAAAAACCTACCGAAATCAATCGAAAGTGGGTTATCAAGGCCATGTCGATGAAAATGGTATCTGGGGAAGCTGGACCATAGGAAAAGGGGACAGGGGCGGATTTCATTTGTGGCCCAAAGATACAGGTCAGCAAGGGCAGGAGGCCTCGTCAGCCTCCAAAAAGAAGGTGCGCTCAGCTTCTTGAGGTTTGTTTCCTGATAGGAAAGAGAGACTATTTTTGAATGTATCGTTTGTTTCCTTACGTACTTCTTTTGATGAATGATTTCGTATAAATTTCTTCGGATAACAAGCTATCTTTGTCGATAGTGTTCATGCGGTAGACAGGTTTCTTCGCTGAAAATATCCTTAAAGAGATTTTCTTAACGCTCGGTCCTACTCGAAATAAGCGATAACAAATTTCTGACACAGCCCCAAAATAGTCTCTAAGATAAATAGTCTCTAAGATAATATAGTGTAATGCAAGAAAAGGAATGTACAGAGTGCGGTACCTTGATACGTGGTAGGGCAGATAAGAAATTCTGTTCCGATCAATGCCGCAATACATACAACAATAAGCTCAACAGTGATTCGAACAATTATGTAAGAAATATCAATAATATTTTACGTAAAAATCGTCGTATTTTGGTTTCCATGAACCCAAATGGTAAAGCTAAGACCCATAAAGATAAGTTAATGGAAAAGGGATTCGACTTTACTTATTATACGAATACTTATACTACTAAAGCTGGGGCTACCTACTACTTCTGTTATGACTACGGGTACCTGCCCTTGGACAAAGGCTTTTATGCGTTGGTTATTCGACAAGAGTGGTTATAGTAGTTTTTTTAATAGTAAAAGATATTTGTCAATGACTTTGTGAGGTGTAAGTGAAGTATGGCCGAACAGTCATTGAATATAAATAGGTAGCACTTTTTTGATAGCTAATATACACTGTAGCATGGGCGGGATAAAATTATCCACCATTATAATATGTGACCAAAAATGATTAACTTTGCATTTCCGTTCAGGTAGGACGGTCCTGATATCAGGTTTTATAGACAAAAATGTTGGCCAAAAGACCTCGGTGAACAGTATTATAGGCAATTTCGAAAAAATGGCAGAAAACGAAGAAAACAAATCAGCGAAGGCAGAAGAGGAGAACAAAGCAGTAGAGGCCGAAGCGCAGAAAGAAGAAGTTGTTGCAGAGGAAACTACCGAAGCAGCAGCTCCAAAGCAAGAAGCTCCTAAAAAGGAGGCTACGCCTTCCGCCCCTCAGCGACCGGAAGATTTTGATTGGGATGCTTTTGAAACCAAAGGTTTCGGTGAAGGTTATTCCGACAATCAGAAAGATGAGATGGCCAAACTTTATGAGGGCACACTCACCTCTATTACTGAAAAGGAAGTAGTATCGGGTACTGTGGTAGGTATCAACGATCGAGATGTGATTTTGAACATTGGATTCAAATCTGATGGTTTGGTGTCTTTTACTGAATTCAGGGATACACCTGATTTGAAAATCGGTGATACTGTAGAGGTATTCATCGAAGAACAGGAAAATGCCAATGGGCAGCTGGTGCTCTCCAGGAGAAAAGCGAAAATCGTTAAAGCTTGGGAGAAAATTCAGGGAGCGTTGGATCATGACGAGGTTATCGAAGGTGTGGTCAAACGCCGAACAAAAGGTGGACTTATCGTAGATATCTATGGTGTAGAGGCGTTCTTGCCAGGATCCCAGATCGATGTCAAGCCTATTCGTGACTTCGATGTTTTCGTGGGTAAGGCCATGGAAGTGAAAGTTGTAAAAATCAATTATACGAACGATAACGTCGTCGTTTCACATAAAGTGTTGATCGAGAAAGATCTTGAGAAACAAAAAGCTGAAATCCTCAATAACCTTGAAAAAGGACAAGTACTAGAGGGTGTGATCAAAAACATGACCAATTTCGGTGTATTTATCGATTTGGGTGGTGTCGATGGTCTACTGCACATTACGGATATCTCTTGGGGTAGAATCAATCACCCTGAAGAGGTGTTGAACCTAGATGCTACGGTGAAAATCGTTGTTCTTGACTTCGATGAAGATAAGAGAAGGATTTCGCTGGGTATGAAGCAGTTGACAGAGCATCCTTGGGATTCACTGGCGAAAGAAGTCGAAGTAGGAACCAAAGTAAAGGGTAGGATAGTGAATGTCGCTGATTACGGAGCATTTTTGGAAATCGCTCCCGGTGTAGAAGGCTTGATTCACGTATCAGAGATGTCATGGTCACAACATTTGAGGAATCCTCAGGACTTCATCAAAATCGGTGATGAACTGGAGGCCGTAGTCCTGACCATGGACAGGGACGATCGAAAAATGTCCCTTGGTATCAAACAATTGACCGAAGACCCTTGGACCAAACAAGATTTGTTGACCAAGTATGCCATCGGTGCCAAGCATAAAGGTATCGTGAGAAACTTGACCAACTTCGGTTTGTTTATAGAGCTGGAAGAAGGTATCGATGGTTTGGTGCACGTTTCGGACCTCTCTTGGACTAAAAAAATCAAGCATCCTTCTGAATTCGTAAAGGTAGGAGATGAACTCGAAGTTCAGGTTTTGGAACTTGATGTAGATAATAGAAGATTGGCTCTTGGTCACAAGCAGCTAGAGGAGAATCCTTGGGATACTTTCGAAGGTGTATTTACCATCGGGTCGGTACATAAGTGTAGCATCCTAAGCAAAAACGATAAAGGAGCTATCCTGGAATTGCCTTATGGTATTGAAGGTTTCTGTACCGTCAGGAACTTAGTGAAAGAAGATGGAGCGAAGGCCGAAGCTGGCGAAACATTAGATTTCAAGGTTATCGATTTCTCTAAAGATGATAAGAGAATCGTACTGTCCCATACTGCGGTACATTCGGTCACAGAAGAGAGACTACCTAAAATGCCCAAGAAAAAGGCAAGTTCCACTTCTAAGAAATCATCTATCGACAAAATCAATAAAGATAGTGAGAAGTCTACTTTAGGAGATCTAGATGCACTTAGCGCGCTAAAAGAAAAGATGCAAGGGCAGGCCTCCGCCGCTCCTGCGATTCCCAAAGCAGAGACACCGGATGCTCCTGAGGAAACTCCGAGTGACAACGCAGAGTAAAATACATCACTGAACGAAGTGAAATAAGAGAACAAAAGAGGCTATAGGAATATAGCCTCTTTTGTTTTAACCCAAATTGATCGACAGGATTTCGTCATGAGGACATAAGGTACAATAAAATCAGTGGTTTAGGAGAGGAGGCTTTTGTATCACTAAGGTGACGCACCTACGTAGTGTAGAGCCGCTGACCTTGAAGTAATTTATGTTCGGAATAGAAAGGCTATTGGTCATTAGGGGGTTGATCCAAGGTTTTGGAAGGCAGCATTATGAATGAGTGATTTGCTATGGTGATGTGCCGATCGCCTTCATGATACGGGTAGAGTAGCTTTCTGTCAGATTAGCTGAATCAGTGGAGGTCAAATTTTTTTCGAATAATTAATTCGTCATTTATGTTGCAGGTGTTAGATTATTCCATAGATTTGCAATCCTAATTCGTTTTAGGGTCGTGTGGCCGAGTGGCTAGGCAGAGCTCTGCAAAAGCTCGTACAGCGGTTCGAATCCGCTCGCGACCTCAATGAAAGCCCTTCAATTTTGAAGGGCTTTTTTTTATCTAAGTATGTCTTTAATTTCATTTATAAATTTCAAGGACTATGTTTCAATCTGTTCTATTAAGACACTTCTGTTTTTAGAATCAGGGTTTTCTATCATTTTATAGTCTCAGTAGATAAGCTATCATGGACCGATTCAGCCAAGTGATATTGATTCCAATCACTTCCTTTAAAAATGTCCCGGTACTTTTTTCTGATGTTTTTGTTTTGTCCGGATAAACAGATTGAAAAGGTCAGCAATTTGTGGTTTAGTATGATTACGAATTTCAACTTTTGTTTTTTTAATTCTTCCGTGGTCAAAGAAAAACAGGAAAAATCCGTATGACCTTGATAAAGCTGTCCTAGCTTGAGATAAATATCATATGCTTTGCGAAAAAAGCTCTTAACTCTATCATGAAATTTATGAGTTCATGATAGTTCCATGATACGTTATAGAGTATGTTTTGTTCTTTGCTATTGAATAGGTCCAGAGGATACCTCTCGTGAAAGAAGAGAAACTGTAAACGTTTCTCTTCTTTTTTATACCTAAACGCAATTGATCTGGGACAAGGTGATGTGTTGACTTAGATACCATTATTTTTTGAAGACTCTAATGACAAGTCTACCCGTAACGGTTCAGCACCATACGGATTTTCTCCGCGGCCATTGCCTATAAGGTTTTCCATTTCATTTTTTCTTGAGTATAAGTTTCTGTCATGCCGTATTCAGGTCTAGAGTCGAAACTTGGTATTAGTGTGTTGTCTCCACTAATACAAACTTAGCTTTTAACTATCGCCTATCTTCCTGTTCATTATGCTTCACCCTGCGTTGATAATCCTCGCGACAGCGCTGCTATCCCTGCGTTGAAACTAAAATGACCCGCGGAATCTTATACGACATTTAAAACCCAAATTTGTATAAGACAGTGGCGATGGTCCAAAAAAACGTACGGGAGACATTTTAGTGGAAAGGGTAGTCTATCGAGTAGAGACAGTGATAACGACACTGTCATTTTAAGATAAAATATAGAGATTGCTTATAAGGGGTGTTTTGCTATCGAAATATTGGGCTTCAAGAGAAATAGCAATGAACACGATGGAGAAAGTCCTAAACTTAAAATGAATACCGTCTAAGCGAACTCCATGTCACCGTTGGAAATCAATGCATATGAATGAAAATGGAAGGTGTATTTTAAACCCAAATTGATGGATAGAAATCGTGATGAGCGTATCAATAGCAAAATACCGGCCATTTGTATTCGTTCGGCATAGCACCGCTATGGTGAATGAAGACCGGTGGGCAAAGCTTCCGGTAGGAAGCTATTTATGCGCGGAATCGGTTCTCTATTGATCATTTTGGGTTAAAACGATCTCTTGAGATAAGTCAAAATTAGGACTAGGAGATGTAAGTATGAGAAGCAGCCGATTACGGGAAACCAAATTGATGCGGGCTAGTAACTCCTTTATCTGTAGGTTTATCACAAAGTGATAATGACGTTCATCGGATCTGATGTGATTGTAATAGGATAATAGACCTCCCATCCTGCATAATCGTAAAGCAGATTAGTTATTTATGAGATGAGTTTTGAAAAATAAATTCGCAAACCTACACCTACGCATGAGTTTAATTTATATTTACCTCATTCCCGGTATTAATTAGATTAAAACAGCTATAAAATTACTCTACTTACCTAGTCTTTAATATTTCTTGAACGATTTTAGAAATAATTGCTTGAATTTATTGTTTTCTACTTGATTATTAGTGTTTTATGTCTGTAATTCATCATTTTTACGTTATCGATTATCTTGATGATATGTGGGTTTATTTTAGTTTAATAATCTAATTTACAATGTTTTATGTGATATAGTCTCTTGATAGTGAAATAATGGGATGTAGGGTGATTTTAAAAGAAATAGAATGAAAGACACTCATATGCTCGGAATTAGTACTGAAGTAAGGTATCAGTATTGAATACATGTATTTTTCAATTGAAAATGAGTTAAGTTAGGTATTGATTAACTGAAATGCTAAGTGATTTTTTCTCTTGATTTTGAAATAATTACTATAGTCTAACCCGACTGGCAGATTGAATCAATTTCTTCTAACCAATGAAATATGAGATTTGATGTTGAAAAACAGAACTTTACTTCACTTGTCGAAAGTGGCCAAACAAAATCATCTGAAATTTTTATCCATGAAGAAATCAGGCCCTTGCTCAATAGAGTAGAAACATCTCATTATAATAAAGGGCATATGATTTTTTCAGAGGGCAAGATAGTAAGGGGGATATACCAAGTGCATTACGGAAAAGTAAAAGTCTATAAGCAGGGTAGTGATGGAAAAAAACTTATCATGAACTTATGTAAACCTGGTGATTTCATTGGATATCGATGCCTGTTTATGGGTAATTATCCTTCCTCTGTTTCAGCCGAAATCTTGGAAAACGCCTCGCTATCCTATTTCCCTAGGGAAGAATTTATGCAGTACGTAAATTCCAATAAGAATATTATGTCCTATTTCAGTCAATTGTTGGTCAGGGAACTGGAATATGTACAAGACAAAATAGCAGGAATGGCCTACATGCCCGTACGCGGCAGGTTGGCGGAAACTCTTTTAACACTTGATGGACTGTATACCGATGATGCATGTATTGCCGATGAAGGAGTCACAAAAAAGAATGGTATTTGTGTAAGTAGGGAAGACCTCGCCGGTATGATAGGTACTGTAAAAGAAACTGTTATAAGGCTACTTTCGGAGTTTAAGCTTTCAGGGTTGGTCAAAACCAGAGGGAAATCGATTATTATCCTGAAGCCTAAAGGACTGATGAAAATAAATGAAATGTATCGATAAGGACGCTTTAACTTGCTAAAAATAGGAAGCATACCGAATGATTTATGCTTTTTTTCTACGTTTAGAACGGTATTTACTTTTTTTATGCCGTTTTTTTTATTTGTAAACATTCTAAATTACAACCTGGACCTGCTTAATTACGTATCTTGAGCCAGTTTTTATTGAAACCGTTCTTATTTACAAATAAACGGAGCTTAGGACAGGCTTATTGTAGACGGATATCTTTTGAAATATATCACTCAGGTAGTAGATTTGTGACGTCTTATAAAAGGAAAGAATTTTAGAATTAAAAATTTTTAAAATGACGCGAAATTTTTCTCTTGCTCGCATTACAACAACACTTCTTATTAGTTGCATGTGTTTGTTGACGGCAGGGTATAATCCATTGGTAGCACAAGAGGCTTCATCTGAACTGGTCATTCCAGAAGATGCAGCCTCTATTAGTAAAGGAGAAGCACTCTTTAAAGGTAATTGTACTTCCTGCCATAGAGTACATAAAAAGCTAGTAGGTCCAGCTTTGGCCAATGTATATGAAAGGACACCTTCCATAGAATGGATTATTGGCTTTGTTAAAAATTCGCAGAAGGTCATTCAAAGTGGAGATGAGTATGCTGTTAATCTATATGCAGAGTACAATAATACCCAAATGACCGCCTTTACTGGATTTTCCGATCAGGATATCATGAGTATTCTGGGGTATATCCAACAAGAGACATTGAAAGGTCCCGAAGTCGCCAGCGGCGGCAGTGCAGAGAATGCAAAAGAGGATGGAGGAGAAGCTACAGGGGTGGCCAGTGGTTATCTCACCGTACTGATGGTAGGTTTAGTGGTAGTTCTGGCACTGATTCTTTTTGTCCTGATTTTAATCATTACTGTACTGAAGAAATACCTGAATCAGAGGGGATTGGATGAAGATGATGCTGAAGTGGTCAATGCTACACTTTCCTTAGAAGGGATAGCCAAGAGTAAGCCATTTATATTTATGGTTATTTTTATTTTTTCGGCGGTGGCCTTTAAGACCGTTATTGCAGGGCTGTATACTGTAGGGGTGCAAGAGGGATACCAACCTTCTCAACCCATCAATTTCTCGCACAAGATACATGCAGGTCAGTATGAAATCGATTGTCAGTACTGCCATACCGGGGTCAGGAAATCCAAGAGTGCCAACATACCTTCGGCAAATATTTGTATGAACTGTCATAGTGCAGTAAAAACAGGGTCTAAGGAGATACAAAAAATCTATGCGGCCATTGATTATGACCCGGCAACAAAAACGTATGGCCCCAATCAAAAACCAATCGAATGGGTAAGGATTCATAACCTGCCCGATCTGGCCTATTTTAATCATTCCCAGCATGTAAAAGTGGGGGGTATAGAATGCGAGACCTGTCATGGGGAAATTAAAGAAATGGCCGTTGTGCAGCAATATTCGCCATTGACGATGGGATGGTGTATCGATTGCCATAGAAAGACCAATGTCAATACCAAAGGCAATGCTTACTACGATAATTTAGTAGAAATCCACGATAAGAACAGTGGTGGAGAACCGATGAAGGTAGAGGATATCGGAGGTTTGGAATGTTCTAAATGCCATTACTGATTTTTATAACAAAGAGGAAAAGCAATAGCTCCACTATAGATTGATTATGAAAGATAATAAAAAACAATACTGGAAAGGTATAGAGCAATTGACCAATGATCCAGCTTTTGTAAAACATGCAGATAAGGAATTTTCGGGAGACTTGCCTTTGGGCAATGAAGAGGGCGAAGGTAGTTCGAGAAGGGATTTCCTGAAAATGATGGGATTCGGAATCGCTGCGGCTTCGTTAGCTGCTTGCGAAACGCCCGTCCGTAAAGCAATACCCTATGTAAACAAGCCTGTTGATGTTGATCCGGGGATTGCCAATTATTACGCATCTACCTATTTTAATGGTGGGGACTATGCTAGTGTAGTTGTAAAGACAAGAGAGGGGAGACCTATTAAAATAGAGGGTAATCCTGACTCTAAAATATCTCAAGGGGGTGTTACCGCACAGGTAGATGCCTCTGTTCTATCATTGTATGACGATGAACGACTGAAAAAGCCCCAAGCGAAAGGTAAGGTCATTGAATGGGCTTCAATGGATAAGGCCATTGTCAGTCAACTCGGCAGTATCGCTGCGCAAGGTGGACAAATAAGAATGGTCAGTAATACGATCATCAGCCCATCCACAAAGGCTATTGTAGAGGAGTTCAAAGCAAAATATCCTACTGCGGCACACATCACTTATGATACCATCTCTGCTTATGGTATCATGAAAGCCAACGAAGGTTCGTTTGGAGTTAAAGTTGTACCCTCTTACGATTTCAGTAAAGCCAATGTTATTGTAAGCCTTGGAGCTGACTTTTTGGGTACTTGGTTGTCACCGATCGAGTTCACGAAACAGTACAGTAAAACAAGAAAGTTAAATAAGGGAAAGAAAAACATGTCCCGACACTACCAGTTCGAAAGTAATCTCTCGCTGAGTGGTGCCAATGCAGACTATAGAACAGCTATAAAACCTTCTGAAGAAGGTGCCGTCATTGCCAACCTTTATAACCTGATTGCCTCAAAATCAGGTAGAACAAAAGTAAGCGCGGGCAAATCGATACATCCCTATATCAATAAGGCTGCCTCTGACCTCTTGGCAAGCAAAGGAAAAGCCTTGGTCGTGTCAGGGTCCAATGATCCCGCTATACAGACCTTGGTCAATGGCATCAATGATATGTTGGGCAATTACGGCACTACAATTGATTTGAGCTTACCATTATTGACGAAGCAGGGCGACGATGCTGCTATGGATTCTTTCATTAAGGAAGCAAGTTCCGGTAGTGTGAAAGCGGTTATTTTTTATAATTGTAATCCTGTATACAATCACCCTAAAGGAGCGACCCTTGCCAAAGCATTAGCAAAAGTGCCGTTAAAGATCTCTACTTCAGACCGTAAAGATGAAACAGCTGCTCTTGTGGATTATATTGCTCCCGACAATCATTATTTGGAATCATGGGGAGATGCAGAGCCGAAGTCAGGTAGCTACAGTTTTGTGCAACCGGCGATATCCCCATTGTTCGATACCCGACAGGTACAAGTCAGCTTGATGCGTTGGGCAGATAGAAAAGATGATTATTTCGAATACCTTCAACAGTATTGGAAGAAGGCCTCGGGTACATCGGGTATAGCCTTTCAGGGATATTGGGACAAAGCAGTTCAGACCGGAGTCTTTGAGCTAGAGAGCAGTACTTCCCCTTCTGAAAATACCACGGCCATGGATAGTCTTGATGTGGCCATTGCTCCTCAAGAAACCATATCTACGACAGTATCAAATTTCCAAGGAGATATTATGGCTGCCGCTGCTAGTATCGCTAAGTCCTATAAATCAGGCGGGAGCGATTATGAGCTGGCACTCTATCATAAGATAGGTCTAGGCGATGGCACCCACGCCAACAATCCTTGGTTACAGGAAATGCCCGACCCTATCACCAAAGCGACTTGGGACAATTACGTGACCATCTCGCAGAAAGATGCAGGTACTTTAGGCATCAAGATGTTTGAGGGCAAAAGCAATATGGTCAAATTGACCGTGGGTGGAACGACCTTAGAAGAAGTGCCGGTACTCATACAGCCGGGTCAGGCCGAAGGTACCATTGGTTTGGCTCTAGGTTATGGCAGGTCAGCCGCAGGAAAAGTAGCTACAGAAGCAGGGGGCATTGATGCCAACCCGTTTATAGGGACTAAAAATGGTGGTCTATATTATGCTATTACCAAAGGACTCAACGTAGAAGTTCTTAGTAAAGAATATCAAGTAGCTCAGACCCAAACCCATCAGACTTATATGGGAAGGGAAAACGTTATTCAGGAATCAGTATTATCAGAGTACAAAAAGAATCCCAAAGCCGGTAGGTACGAACCCAAAATATCCACTTGGCAAGCGGAAGACCATAAAGTAGATCCATCAACGCTCAGTTTATGGAAAGGACATAAATATCCTAATCACCATTGGGGACTAGCTATCGACCTCAACTCTTGTACAGGTTGTAGTGCCTGTACTGTCGCTTGTCATACGGAGAACAATGTACCTGTAGTGGGAAGGGAAGAAGTCATCAACAGGCGGGATATGCACTGGATGAGGATAGACCGTTATTATAGCAGTAATGCACCGGTAGACGATTTGAGAGGCTTGGAAGTTGCAGCAGAAAACCCTGAGGTGACCTTTCAGCCTATGATGTGCCAGCATTGTAACAATGCTCCTTGTGAAACGGTCTGTCCTGTAGCGGCAACTACCCACAGTACCGAAGGACTGAATCAGATGACCTATAACCGCTGTATCGGTACTCGTTATTGTGCGAACAACTGCCCTTATAAAGTCAGAAGATTCAACTGGTTCAAATACCATGATAACAAACAGTTTGAAAATACCAATACTGCGATGAACAGTGATTTGGGTAAGATGGTTTTGAATCCTGATGTTACCGTAAGATCTAGAGGGGTGATGGAAAAATGCTCTTTTTGTGTACAACGTATCCAAAAAGGCAAGCTAGAAGCGAAAAAGGAAGGAAGAAGGCCTACTGATGCCGATGTAAATACTGCTTGTGCCAGCGCATGTCCAGCGGATGCTTTGATTTTCGGTGATATGAACAATCCCGAGAGTGAAATTTCCAAGTTTCTGAACATCAAGGATATCGAGGGAGATTACGGTATTGACAAACATGTACAGGAACCCCGAGCTTATCATGTACTCGAAGAAATAGGTGTGAAGCCTAATGTGGTCTATTTGACCAAAATCCGAAATAAAGAAGAGGAAAAGAAAGAAGCCTAAGCTTCGGTTTTTAGCACGTAGTAATATACTTAAATTACAATATAAGAAATATGCAAGTTGAATCATCTTTACGAGAACCCTTAGTTACCGGAGGTAAGACCGTCCACGATGTCACGGCAGACATCTGTAGGCAGGTAGAAGGCAAGCCTACCAAATCGTGGATGTTGGGCATGGCACTTTCATTGGGAGTGCTCAGCGTGGGTGCTTATGCGGTCTTCATGTTATTATGGGAAGGTATCGGTGTCTGGGGCCTCAACAAAACCGTAGGTTGGGCATGGGATATCACCAACTTTGTCTGGTGGGTAGGTATCGGTCATGCCGGAACGTTGATATCTGCTATTCTATTATTATTTCGACAACGATGGAGGATGTCCATTAACCGTGCGGCAGAAGCGATGACCATTTTTGCGGTAATCTGTGCCGCTTGTTTTCCCGGTTTGCACATGGGAAGGTTATGGCTAGGGTTCTATTGGGCATTACCGCTACCCAATACATTTGGTTCACTTTGGGTGAATTTTAATTCTCCACTACTTTGGGATGTGTTTGCCATTAGTACTTATTTTACCGTATCCTTGGTTTTCTGGTACATTGGTTTGATTCCCGATTTCGCTACTATTCGCGATAGGGCGACAAATAAGATATCCAAAGCAGTTTATGGCGCACTCAGTTTTGGGTGGGATGGTGCCGCCAAAACTTGGATGAGGTATGAAGCTGTAGCACTGATATTGGCCGGCTTGGCTACACCTCTTGTACTTTCTGTACATACAATCGTCTCTTTTGACTTTGCTACTTCAGTTATTCCTGGATGGCATACCACAATATTTCCTCCATACTTCGTTGCTGGAGCGATTTTCTCTGGTTTTGCCATGGTACTGACACTGATGTTGGTGACCAGGAAACTCTTCAAACTGGAAGACTACATCACTATTTATCATATAGAATTGATGAATATTGTTATTATCATCACGGGTTCAATTGTAGGTGTCGCCTACATTACAGAGCTTTTTATTGCTTGGTATTCCGGAGTTCCAGGTGAGCAGTATGCGTTTTTCAACAGAGCCTTAGGCCCTTACTGGTGGTCATATGCCGCTATGATGACTTGTAATGTTATCTCTCCTCAATTGTTCTGGTTCAAGAAAATCAGAACCAGTATCGTTTCGACTTTTGTACTGTCCATTGTTGTTAATATCGGTATGTGGTTCGAACGCTTTGTAATTATCGTTACATCTTTGCACAGAGACTATCTTCCCTCTAGCTGGGCCATGTTCTATCCTACCAAATATGACCTGGGAGTATATATTTTTACCTTCGGTCTATTCTTTACTTTGTTTTTGTTGTTCGCGAAGTTCTTTCCCGTAATCAATATGGCAGAAGTGAAAAGCATTGTTAAAGCTACTTCCGAGAAGAAAAATGACAAGGTCTATGGTCTTGGAAGTAGAGAAAAAGCCATGGAAGTAAAATAAAAACATCAAAGCACTTAGAATAATTTAATATATATGGAAAGTGATAAGCATTATGTTCTCGGAGTTTTCAATGATGAGGATGTACTATTGAAAGCAGTATCCACAGTTCGGCAAAGCGGCATCAATATCCACGAGGTATATTCGCCTTTTCCTGTACATGGTTTGGATGAAGCGCTGGGCTATCGACGAACAAGGCTGCCCATTGTAGCTTTTATGTTTGGACTTTTGGGGACATCTCTGGCATTGACAATGCAGTTTTCCATGTTGGGGCTGGACTGGCCCATGGTCATTGGCGGTAAGGACTTTGTATCGATACCACCTTTTATTCCAGTTACTTTCGAACTTACCGTATTATTAGCGGCCTTGGGGATGGTAGCTACCTTTATGGTTATCAGTGATTTGAAGCCTTATAAGGAACCCCGTCTTTTTGACATAAGAATCACGGACGATAAGCACGTAATGGCCATTGATCTGGCAAAAAACCCAATGGCCAAACAACAGATAACTGAGGTTTTATCCAGTGCTGGGGCAGAGGAAGTCAATGACAAAGATTTTGAATAAATTATACTTGAACAGATGATATTGAATAAGTATACAGCGATTTATATAGTACTAATAGGGGCCTTTGTAACAGGATGCGCTGCTGGAGAAGATGATACCGGTCTAGAATATGCTCCCAATATGTACCACTCAGTTCCTTATGAGCCATTATCGCAGATAAGAGATAAAAGAGCCGGAGCATGGGTCAATTCTACCAGTAAATCAGGAAAAGGAGAATACCATAATTCCAATCCTTATAATCCTCACGGTATGACTATGCGTGTTCCCCCTGCAAACACGGTACGAAGGAAACAAGCTTTGCCCTATCACTTGCCAAAAGATAGTTTAGCTTATGCTGCAAAGGTAGTTATGAATCCTTTTCCCGCTGAGGGACCGGAGGCAGAGGCTATGTTAAAAGATGGTAAAGAGCTTTATGGAAGATTCTGTGAGCATTGCCATGGCACCAAAGCTAAGGGAGATGGTACATTAGCTCAATCAGGAGAAGATGATATACCTGTTTTTGCGGGCATAGCTAATCTGACCAGTGATAACCTTAAGAATATCAGTGAAGGGCATATTTTCCACGTGATTACCATGGGCAAAGGACTGATGGGATCTCACGCATCTCAAATCAGTGCGGAAGACCGTTGGAAAATTATCAGGTACGTAAAAAAATTACAAAAATAGATGTAAACGGATGAGGGTAACTGTAAAACGGTCACCGGAAATCGTAAATCAATAGCACAAATGACTGAGGAAAAATTTGAATTCACATCTGGGATAAAAAACAAGATTTTTATTACCCTAGGTATCGGTTTATTACTTTTCATTATCGGAGTACTTACAGTCCCATCAGGGCACGGTCATGGTGCTGCAGATGAAGAGGGGCATGCTTCGGCCATTGTGGAGCATCAAGGATTACTGGCCAGTACCGATGATAAAGCGGAGCAACATGCAGACGATAATGAAGAAGTACATGGAAAAGGTGAGCATCACGGTAGTTCCGTAACTGTGAAGAGAATTTTTGCCAATCTGTGGATAAACAATGTTTATTTTGCAGGCTTAGGGATGATAGGTTTGTTCTTCGTGGCGATACAATATGCCACTCAGGCAGGATGGTCTGCGGGAATGAAAAGAATTCCTCTGGCAATGGCTTCATGGATACCTATTTCAGGTATTCTGATGATCGTTCTTTATTTTATCGTTGGACACGATGTCTTTCACTGGACACATACAGATTTGTATGAGGTCGGAGGACCGCATTTTGATGAAATCATCAATGGTAAAAAAGGATTCTTTTTCTGGCCTCTATCAGAAACTCCAAGCTTTCCAGTATTCTATTTATTGAGAATGGTATTGTTTTTTGGTCTATGGTTTATGTTCTTCAAATGGATTAAGCGTGAGATGCTGGCCGAAGATATCAATGGTGGAACAGCACATTGGTTGAAAGCTAGAAAGTACTCAGCTATATTCTTGGTGATTTTTGCTTTCTCCTCTTCGATAGCAGCTTGGGATTGGGTGATGTCCATTGACACCCACTGGTTCAGCACAATGTTCGGCTGGTATGTATTCGCCAGTTGGTGGGTGACAGGTCTATCCATGATAACGCTGATTGTGGTCTTATTGAAACAGGCAGGTTATTTGAAAATTGTCAATGCCAATCATCTGCACGATATTGGGAAATTTGTATTCGGTTTCAGTATTTTTTGGACGTATATATGGTTTTCTCAATTCTTGTTGATTTATTATGCCAACATCCCTGAAGAGACGGTATATTTCATCCAGCGTATGACGACCAGTCAGTACAGATGGGTGTTTTTCCTCAACTTATTTTTGAACTTCGTATTACCATTCTTGTTATTAATGACAAGAGATTCTAAACGCCAGATGTCCATGTTAAAAGTGGTCTGTCCAATAATTATCGTTGGTCACTGGTTTGATTTTTATTTAATGGTAACCCCAGGTGTGATGCAACATGATGGAGGGTTTGGGTTGTTGGAGATTGGAATGGCTATGATATTCGGAGCAGTGTTTATCTTTGTGACTTTGACGAATCTTGCCAAAGTCCCATTATTCGCCAAAAATCATCCAATGTTACAGGAAAGCCTTCATCACCATATATAGCATATATCGGATATTGGTGACTGACTAGTATAGAGAATAAAAAACACTGAAATGAATCAATTAATATTAATTATAGCTGCGGCGCTTTTTGTTATCATATTACTGATGACCTTTAGAATAAGCGCCTTGATTAATGTCGCCAAAGAGTCCGACAAAAAGAGGGTTACCTCTAGTAATAAAGTAAATGCGGCATTAATGATGTTGTTCCTTATTGCTGGTGGTGGGCTTTTTATATGGTATTCGGTGACCAGATTTGACAAGTATACCTTACCCGTTGCCTCTGAACATGGGGTCTGGACAGATCAGTTATGGTGGGTTACCATGGCCGTAATCTTAGTGGTCTTTATCATCACGCATATCTTATTATTTGTATTCAGTTACAAATACCAGTATAATGATAAACGAAAAGCACTATTCTATCCAGATAATAATAAATTGGAATTACTGTGGACTGTTGCTCCTGCCATCGTATTGGCAGGTTTGGTTTTTACGGGATTGCAGGCTTGGAACGATATCACTTCACAAGCTCCTGAAGATGCGGAAGTAGTTGAAATCATGGGATATCAGTTTGCTTGGAAAACCAGATACCCAGGTGTAAGAGATAATACCTTGGCCGATTATGATTGGAGAAGAATCGATGCTTCCAATGAATTCGGTATGGTCTTGGATGATAAGAATGCTTACGACGATTTCACCTCTAATGAGTTACACATTCCTGTCAATAAACCGATTCTATTTAAAATTAGAGCGAAGGATGTGCTTCACAGTGTATTCGCACCTCATTTCAGATTGAAAATGGACGCTGTTCCCGGCATGCCGACAAGGTTCAAATTCACAGCAACCAAGACTACCGAAGAGATGAGAAATGAGTTGAACGATTTTGAGTTTGATTATTTTATAGCTTGTACCGAAGTATGTGGTAGAGGTCATTTTTCCATGAAAATGAAAGTTGTGGTAGAATCAGAAGAAGATTATATCGCTTGGAAGGCTTCTCAAGACCCTTGGCTAAAGCAAAATCCCGAATATTTGGCCAAAGTTCCTGATAACCTTAAAGAACTAGCGATTATCAATTCGGGTATAGACCAAAGTGATAAGGAAACTATAGCAGAAGGGATTGACCCTAATGAAGGTTCTGAGGCAAAGGTTGGCTCAGAACAGACACAGGAAGAAAGTACTACTGAAGAAGAAATAGATAATAATGAAGAGGCTACTGAAGAGGTAACCGCTTCCTTATAATTTTAAATATACAATATGGCTACTGTAGATATACATTTGAACGAGGAGACTGCTCATCATGGCGATGGTCATCATGAACATGAGCATCATGAAACGAATTTCTGGACCCATTATATCTTTACCATAGATCATAAAATGATCGGAAAGCAGTTTTTAATAACGGGTATATTCTGGGCATTGATAGGAGGGACTCTTTCTATTCTTTTCCGTTTGCAACTTGGTTTTCCGGATATGGACATGTCATGGCTGAAACCTATCTTGGGTAAATGGATAGAAATTGATACTGCCACAGGTTTTGGGACCTTAGACCCGGAGTTCTATCTGGCTTTAGTGACAATGCACGGTACGATAATGGTTTTTTTCGTACTGACGGCAGGACTGAGCGGAACTTTCAGTAATTATCTGATACCATTACAGATTGGAGCTAGAGATATGGCTTCAGGATTTATGAACATGTTATCTTACTGGTTCTTTTTCCTATCAAGTGCCGTCATGTTTGTATCTCTTTTTATTGAGACAGGGCCGGCATCCGGAGGTTGGGTGATTTATCCCCCTTTGAGTGCTTTGCCTAAAGCGGTCAACGGTTCGGGACTGGGTATGACGTTATGGCTGGTATCCATGGTGTTCTTTATTGTATCTTCGTTATTGGGAAGTATCAATTATATCTCTACGGTTATCAATTTGAGGACCAAGGGCATGTCCTTTTCTAAATTACCTTTAACAATATGGGCTTTTTTCTTGACTGCGGTTATCGGAGTTTTATCATTTCCTGTGTTATTTGCAGCAGCTTTATTGTTGGTATTCGACAGAAGCTTCGGCACAAGTTTTTATTTATCCGAGATTTATATTGATGGGGAGGCGCTACCTAATCAGGGAGGTAGCCCGATTTTGTTCCAACATTTGTTCTGGTTTTTGGGACATCCCGAAGTATATATCGTATTGTTACCCGCTCTTGGAATAACTTCCGAAATTATAGCTACTAATTCTCGTAAGCCTATTTTTGGCTATAGAGCCATGATTGGTTCCATGTTGGGAATTACCATATTATCCTTTGTTGTCTGGGCACATCATATGTTCGTAACAGGGATGAATCCTTTTTTAGGGTCGGTATTTATGTTATTGACGTTAATCATTGCCGTTCCATCAGCGGTAAAAGTATTCAACTACCTGACCACATTGTGGAGGGGTAATCTCGTGTTTACACCTGCCATGTTATTCTCTATAGGATTGGTGTCCTTCTTTATTTCAGGAGGATTGACGGGTTTATTCTTGGGTAATTCTGCTATAGACATACAACTACACGATACTTATTTTGTGGTAGCGCACTTTCATTTGGTAATGGGTAGTGCTTCCTTCTTTGGATTGATGGCGGGTGTCTACCATTGGTTCCCTAAGATGTTCGGACGTATGATGGATGCAAAATTAGGTTATATCCATTTTTGGTTAACTTTTGTAGGGGTATATATGGTATTCTTTCCTATGCATTATATCGGTATAGCAGGATATCCAAGAAGGTATTATTCGTTTACTAATTTTGATACTTTCAACTCCTTTGCGGATTTGAACATGTTCGTTAGTATAGCTGCTATCTGTACAATGACAGCACAGTTTATCTTCCTGTACAATTTCTTTTATTCTATGTACAGAGGAAAGAAAGCGCCTCTGAACCCATGGAAATCAAATACTTTGGAATGGACCACGCCTCGTGAACCGGGACATGGCAATTGGCCAGGTGAAATCCCCACGGTATACCGTTGGCCCTACGATTATAGTAAGCCCGGAGCCGACGTAGATTTCATCCCACAGCATATACCCTATTCGGAAACGCCGGAGTCTAATCTGCCTTACGAAAATGAGTTGATTAAGCTGGAAGCTGAGGATAAGGAAGTGAAGGTAGCGGATGGGTCAAAGCACTGATCGTAAATACCGCAACTTCGCTAGACTAAGTCTGGTGACATTAATTGCAGTATATTTTCTGATTTTAGTAGGAGGTATAGTACGAAGCACGGGTTCCGGTATGGGCTGTCCTGATTGGCCCAAGTGTTTTGGCCAGTGGGTGCCTCCTGCGACAGTGCAGGAGTTACCTGAGGACTATAAAGAAATCTATGCTCAAAAGAGAGATAGAAAAAATCAACGTTTTGCTAATTATTTGCAATCCATAGGTTTTGACAATACGGCCCAGCAAATAAGGGATGATAAAACGATATTGATAGAAGCCGATTTCAATAGCTTCAAAACTTGGACAGAGTACATTAACAGATTGATTGGTGTTGTCATTGGAGGGTTGATATTACTTACCTTTCTAAGGTCCATCTCTTTTCTAAAGCATCATCGAAAAATATTTTTCATTGCTTTGGCAGCTTTGTTACTGGTTATACTACAGGGCTGGATAGGTTCGATTGTAGTATCTACCAATCTACTGACATGGACCATCACCGTACATATGCTTTTGGCTTTAGGTATCGTGGTATTGTTGATACTGCTTTATACGAGTGCGAGGAAAATCCAAACAGTTGGTAGAAATGAACATCATGTACTTTCAGGCCCTTTGAAATGGGTCATTTTATTGTGCCTTATAAGTATTCTTGTTCAGATTATTTTGGGGACGCAAGTACGTGAGGCCATTGACGGTATAGCTGAGGCTCTTGGATATACCATGAGAGGAACTTGGGTAGCCAAGATAGGAGCTACCTTCTTAGTGCATCGTTCTTTTTCTTGGTTAGTATTCGGTCTACATATAATATTGTTGTATTTATTGAGAAAATCAGTTATGCCCATTGAAGTACAGCAATGGGGGATAGCCCTTTTCGGGGTTTTATTGTTGTCGATATTGACGGGAGTTGTATTGATGTATTGGTCATTTCCCGCTTTTGCACAACCGATACATTTGTTATTGGCGACGACAATCTTTGGTTTACAGATTTTCTTGATTGTTGAAATAAAGAGTAAAAAAATAAAAGATATAAATAACTGATGTTAACAAGTAATGCAAACAATATAGAAGGGTTATTGGTGCTCAAATTGAAGCTGAAGGCTTATTTTGAATTGTTGAAATTCAGGTTATCATTTTTAGTAGCGTTTAGTTGTGGTTTTGGCTATGTATTGGCCAGCCCAAGTACATTGAATTGGTGGTCTTTCGCTATGATATGCATTGGTGGATTCTTGATGTCAGGTGCTTCGGTCACTATTAATCAAGTGTTGGAGAAACATCTGGATAAGTTAATGGAAAGGACTAAGAATCGTCCGATACCGACCGGGCGTGTTTCTGACCAAGAGGCTATGGCGCTCTCTGCTATATTGATTGCCATGTCTTCGTTGATACTGTTATACTTTGCGAATCCCCTGACTATGGGCCTGTCCCTGATTTCCATGATATTGTATAGTTTTGTCTATACCCCATTGAAACGTGTAGGACCTATTGCGGTATTCGTAGGGGCAATTCCCGGAGCACTTCCTCCATTATTAGGATGGATTGCAGCTACGGGGTCGGTCAGTTATGAAGCATTGGTTATTTTCGGGATACAGTTCATTTGGCAATTTCCACATTTCTGGGCTATTGCATGGGTATCCGATGATGACTACAAAAAGGCCGGTTTTAAACTATTGCCCTCCGGAGGAGGAAAAGATTTGAATACCGCTATACAAATTATGATTTATACCTTGTTTTTGATTCCTTTAGGACTTTTACCAATGAAATTTGGAATCACAGGTATAAATTCCGCTATTATCGTTACTTTCTGCGGTGCTTTATTTTTAAGCCAGACATTTTCATTAATGAAAAACGGGAATCGAAAGTCAGCATTAAAGATAATGTTCGGTTCTTTTCTATATTTGCCCATAGTACAGATAGCTTACTTACTTGACAAGGTCTGATAATGGATACCACTAATATTCATATTGTCGAAGAGCCGGAGAAACAACTGGCGATGCACCCTCGAAAATTCTCGATGTGGTTGTTTATTGTTACGGTAGTAATGATCTTTGCAGCCTTGACCAGTGCCTATATCGTACGTCAGGCAGAAGGAAACTGGAGAGAGTATGAGCTGCCTTTAAGTTTATGGATTAATTCAGGAATAATTATCTTGAGCAGTGCGACGATGCACTGGGCCTATCTCTCTGCAAAAAAAGACAATCTGGAAATGGTCAAAGTGGCCATCAGTAGCACCACTTTTTTGGGAGTGTTGTTTTTGATCGGACAAATGTGGGCATGGAATGTTCTGGTTAGTAATGAGGTCTATTTTACCGGTGGCAATCCATCGGAATCATTTCTTTATGTACTCACGGGACTGCATGGAGCGCACTTGGTCAGCGCTATAATCTATCTGTTCATTGTGCTTTTTGCTACATTCAGATACCAAGTACATTCCAAGAACTTGGCGAAGATAGAAATGTGTGCCACTTACTGGCACTTTTTGGATATCCTTTGGTTGTATTTGTTTATTTTCCTATTATTGAATCATTAAATACCAACACTATAATTTATGTCTACTGTTACCACGATAAAAACAAAAAGGGGGCTATGGGACGGAGGCCAATCGCCTCTGAAAGTCAGTTACGGAAAGCTGATGATGTGGTTCTTCCTCCTATCCGACGCGTTTACCTTTTCGGCACTGTTGATTACCTACGGTATGATTCGGTACAGTCATCAGGGGTATACGGGTACCGTTGAAGCTTTTAAGTTCTCACAGGAATACTGGCCTATTCCGGAGAAGGTTTTCAATGCAGTGCCTTTCCTTCATGGAGTGGATGCTCCTTTGGTGTTTGTGGGTATAATGACCTTTATACTTATCCTTAGTAGTGTGACTATGGTATTGGCCGTAGAGGCAGGTCATCGAATGGACCGTCAGGCAGTTATTAAGTGGATGCTATGGACTATTATTGGAGGTATTGTGTTTTTAGGCTGTCAAGCTTGGGAATGGTCGCATTTTATTCATGGGGCATTTACCGGTGATGCAGTGGTCGAAGGTACTACTTTCTTTGGGGCCAATCTAAGTTTCAATCAATACGGGCCACCGGATTTTGCAGCATTGTTTTTCTTCATCACCGGTTTTCACGGGACACACGTTTTGTCAGGAGTTGTGATTAATTTTCTGATTTTCTATCGGACTATCGATGGGACCTATGAGCGCAGAGGGCATTATGAGATGGTGGAAAAAGTAGGTCTGTATTGGCACTTTGTAGATTTAGTATGGGTATTTGTATTTACCTTTTTCTACCTCGTTTAATAGAATAATTTGATAACAAGACTGAGCATTCGCAATAAACAAAAATATTATGGCTACCGAAGAAATAAGTAACGTACATGTCATTCCGCCGGACAAGAGCAAAATAGCGAAAATATGGAAAGTAGCCGGTATTCTCGCTGGCGTAACTGCAATAGAGTTTATCATTGCTTTTACGATGGGAGCGGGAACGGCAAGGACCTTTATCTTTATAGCGCTAACAGTAGTAAAAGCATTTTATATCGTAGCAGAGTTTATGCACTTAAAGCATGAAGTTAAAGTTTTGATATGGTCCATACTTATTCCAATGATATTCGTTGTATGGCTATTGATAGCATTGATATACGAGGGAGGCTCTGTTTTTGAGGCCAATATGTAAGCTTCAAGGCTAAATCTTTTCTGCAAAATAAATTTCAGGGCTAAAGTGAAAACTTTAGCCTTATTTTATGTTATCTATTTTAGTAATGAACCAATGATTCTACAGTAATGAAATTCTTTAAGCAAATAGGCATTCTGCTATTTATTTTCTGTATTCCTGTTGCCATTATTCTATTTCTGAATTTTTTTGGGAAGAGTCATTTTGATGTACCCATTTTCTATGAAAATGGAGTAGACAGGACTGTAGAAGGCTGCTTTTTCGATAGTAAGCAGCACCAAGTGCCTTCTTTTTCCCTTAACGATATCCGAGGTCTTTCGGTGGGCGATACCTTATTGACGAAAGGGCTGAGCGTGATTCACTTTGTGAGAGAAGAAACCCCGGCTGCTACGGTACAGCAGTCGGACTATCAGATAGAACGCACACTTCAGGCCTTTGAGCATCTACCTCAAAATGAGGTAAAGGTCATTACACTTAAACATAGTGAAGATAGTACCCTGAGTACACATGATGATAGTGGGCAGCGACACCATCACTTGTACCATCCCGATGAACAGTATCTGGATTCCTTTTTACGTTGTGGGTTGATTATGGACGATAGCTTGTCCATGGATGAACAATTTGTGCTTGTGGATAATGTGAAAAGAATCAGGGGTTATTATCATGCCCTTAACCCAGAGGAAGTCGACCGCCTCATCGTCGAAATGAAAATTATACTCGAAAACTGAAATCCTAATCTAGGACATGGAAAATACCCAAAGTGTGGATCGGAAATACAGGAAGCTCATTATAGTGCTTTCCATAGCAATTCCCGTAGCAGTAGCTGCTTTGTTCGGAATCAAGATAGAAGGATATGATTTTACCTTTTTGCCGCCCATTTATGCCAGTATCAATGGACTGACGGCACTTGTTCTGATAGCGGCTTTGATAGCCATAAAAAATGGGAATAAGTCCCTTCATGAAAAACTGATGAAACTGTGTTTGGCACTTTCTGCCAGCTTCCTGATAATGTATATTTTATATCATATGACCAGCGAGAGTACCAAGTTCGGTGGAGAAGGAGCGGTCCGGTATGTTTATTTCTTTATTCTGATATCGCATATTCTACTGTCGATTCTGGTCATACCATTAGTTTTGTTTACCTTTGTGAGGGCCTTGGCAGAACGATTTGATAAGCATAAACAACTGGCAAGAATTACTTTTCCCATTTGGTTGTATGTAGCCATATCAGGGGTAATTGTGTATTTGATGATAAGTCCTTACTATTCACATTAGTGCTTGTTATCCCCCATTTCATCTAAGATCTAAATCACTTCAGTTATAGAATTGTTCTCTTAGTACATCAACAGGTAGGGAATGCTTCGGGAGAAATTGGAATTGAAGTAGTGAATTGATCCTATATTTCGGGAAAATACCTCGGACCATCACAAAAAACCCAATACCGGGAGATGTATTACCAATGGATTGTTCCGGTTCGTAAAAGGAGCAGGTATAGAGTGGACAATATAGCAGTGTAATACGATAATCGATAGGAGGATATTATGAAACAACTCTTTTATATTGGGACGGTCATCGCTCTGCTCTTCCTGTCCCCAGAGGCAAGTGCACAATGCGCCATGTGTAGAGCTACCTTGGAAAACAATGTAAGCACAGGAGATATTGGCATTGGGGCAGGTATCAATTTTGGTATCTTATATTTATTTGTAATGCCTTATCTAGCCGCTATGGTGATAGGTGTTTTATGGTACAAAAAGAGTAAAGCTGATGCAAAGCAAGACAGGAGTACAAGCCGCTTTAGAAGGAAAATGTCCTAAATGTAGAAAAGGAGACATTTTTAAGTTCCCTTTGGTAAGATACATCAAGGCAACGGAAATGAACGAGACATGTCCTAATTGCGGATTGAGGTTTCAAATAGAACCTGGCTTTTTTTTCGGTGCCATGTACGTTAGTTATGTCTTTACCGTCGGGCTTTTATTGATCAGTGGACTTTCTCTATACCTCATTGGCGTAGAGTCTATTTGGATATACATTAGTACTGTGTTTTTATTGTTACTGATATTCCTGCCACTTATATTTCGATACTCCCGTATTATTTTTTTGCATGTTTTTGGAGGTGTGCGTTATGATAGTACAGTGAGCTAGATCCTATACCCAAGAAGAATGTTACTTAAAATTTACCGAAAGAACCGCTATACACCTGCCATGCCGTCATTTAAAGGCTTTTCTAGGATGTTCTTCTTACTGGAAGTCAATTTCGTTTTGAGGTAATCATAATCTTTTTCCTTCCTGTTGAGATGTATCTCTGCCGAATAATTGTTTTAGTGCTTCGTTATGAAAGCATAGTGCGCAATCGAATCGATGGATGAGAAACTGACACTTGATACCCACAAGAGAGGATAAACCTGCGAAATGTCCAGTACTCCGAATAAAAGGTATAATACAAATTTGGGTTTCAGGTGTCGTATAAGATTCCTTGGGTCATTTTAGTTTCGATCAAGGCGATAACCGCAGTGATAGCAGCGCTATCCCGAGGATTGTCAACGCAGAGTGAAGCATAATGAACAGGAAGATAGGCGATATTTTAAAGCAAAGTTTGTATAATTCCAATTTTCTATTCATACATTAACCTATCTATTGTAGAACAAGCTTTTTCAAACCTGTGAATTGGACATAGCGCAGCTACGCTGAATCCGATAAAACGCCCTGATTTATTGCTTTTAACCCAAATTGATGGATAGAAATCGTGATGAGCGTATCAATAGCAAAATACCGGCCATTTGTATTCGTTCGGCATAGCACCGATATGTTGAATGAAGACCGGTGGGCAAAGCTTCCGGTATGAAGCTATTTATGCGCGGAATAGGTTCTCTATTGATCATTTTGGGTTTAAACCCTCATAGCTAAACTCTGATACATAATCCAGGTTTAATCCCTTTTAGTGAATTTTCAATACATGATATAGGTTTGGCCGCGACATCACCTCGGCGATGTCACTCAAAAAAAGACTTCATCAGAGCAAAAAAACAGTAATACAAATTTGGGTTTTAAATGTTGTATAGGATTGCGCGGGTCATTTTTTTTCAATCAAGGCGAACACCGCAGGGATAGCAGCGCTATCCCGAGGATGGTCAACGCAGAGTGAAACAAAATGAACAGGAAGATATGCGATAGTTAAAAGCTAAGTTTGTATAACTTTCGCTATGGAATAAAAAATCTAAATCACTTCTATTGTCAGTGATGCGGTACTCAAAATAAAGGATGATAGATTCTTACAATAATTTCAAAACAGCCTCCAAGAGAGTGGCACTGAATTTGATACGTAATACGATGGTATACTCTTTTCATTTTATTAACTTCAAGTTCAGAAGAAGTTGTTTTCCATATAGATAAATACTGATTTGGCACAACAGGCTAAAATAGGAAATACGTCACTGATCCTCGCTTTGCTGACACTGTCCGTAGCCTTAGGATTACACTATTTTTACAACATCGAGAATACCGACCATAGTGCTTCTGCGAATAAAGTAAGAAGTAAGCTCTATGCGGAACTGCAAGTCTCCGAAGAAGAACTCAAAGAGATGATCGAAGAGCTGAGAAGCGGCAGGACCGTTGATTTTGATAAGGTATCGATAAAAACAAAGTATCCCTTCTACGTATTCCAGTCAGGAGAGCTGTTGTTCTGGTCCGACCACCATCATGTGCCTCCTTATAAGCAGGTATCGGGCGACTACCACTACAAATATGTCAGCCAGACCGAAAGAAAGAAGTATGTCACCAGAAAGTGGCAATTCGATAGAAATGGACGAAAAATAGAACTGATCAGTCTCATTCCATTACGCAGGGAGTACGAGATAGTAAATGCCTATATTCAGCCCAATTACAATTCGGCCATATTCTCCAACGATAGTTTTGAGCTTTTGAGGATAAAAGACGAAATGAAAACGGCCAACCCTATTTTCCCCATTTGTATAGGAAGAAAAAAAGCCTGTCTTTTTTCAATAGTCTTTGCAGATGATTATCGGGAAAGCGATCTGTTCACCAGTAGATTGGTTTTCTTCCTGTTTTTGTTATCTATTATCCTTTTTGTGGTCTTTTCCTTTGATGGTATCCGCACCGTTACAGAAAAATATGGGGTCAATATAGGTTTTCTTACCTTGATTTCGGGAGTACTCCTATTTCGATATGCGACCCTATACTTTAATTTTCCCAACAGCATCGTGAACTTCGACCTGTTCAGTAACCCAAATCATTTTGCGGCTTCCGAAACCAATAAGTCCCTCGGAGACCTATTGGTCAATGTAAGCTTACTGTTGGTAGTCGTCTTCTACCTTTTTATCTATTACCCCAAAGCGAAGTGGTTCCGGTTATTGGAGCGTTCCTCATACCCATGGCGATTGATACTTTCATCCTTGTTGGTAGGACTGGCGTTTTCATCCCTGTTCTATCAATACGTGGTTTTTCAGACCGTGTATCATAATTCGCTGGAAACAACCACCTATGACCTGACGAACACCATTCGTTTCTCGCTGGTGCGCTGGGTGTGCTATTTGATATTTGTTATCGATGCCATGATATTTTTCCTGTTCTTCCATATCGTCTATCAACTCGTAGTGAAGGTGAATGCTCGGTACCGAAGGGATTTGATATTGTCTTTTTCGCTTGGACTAATAGCTTTTGCTATGGTCAATCTTTATAATGGACAGGAAGTATCTCTGGTGGTCATTATCGGGGCTCTGTACGGTTTGGTTATACACCTACTTCGCCTACCGAGACATCTGGTACAGCTTAAATATACGGCCCTGATTTACTTTTTCGTTGCGGCTATCTCCAGTTCCCTGCTGGGAGCTCTGGCCATCAAAAAATTTGAACAGGAAAGAGCGCATAACAATAAAGAGATATTTGCCGAAAAGTTTCTTACGGGTGATGATTTCTATGTCAAATACCTATTGAACATAGCTATGGGCAAGATAAAAAAAGACCCCTTTATCGAGAAGCAGTTTCAGAACCCCTTGAACTCCAAAGAAGCAGTTAAGAAAAAAGTACGCAAGGTTTTTTTGAGTAACTACCTCGACTCCTATAATATAAACATAGCCTTGGCGGATGCCAATTTTAGGGCCTTCCGGAGTGATGAGCAAACAGGCTTGCACCAAGAGATAAGAGGAATCATCAAATTGGAAGAGAACAGGACCGATGCCGAGAACCTATACTTTATAGATCAGAAGGGGACCGACGCACTGAGCCAGTATATCGGTGTCGTTGAAATAAAGCGTAAGTCAGCCATCATCGGCTATGTGATACTGGATGTGAAGCTGAAAAAAATCATTCCCGATAATGTATACCCCAAGCTATTGGTGAATGAATCCCTCTCCAAATACTTCGACAACAACTACAGTTATGCCGTATTCAAACAGGGAAAAATCTCCTATAATTACGGTGACTTCAATTATACCAAGGATTTTGATAGTGATGTGCTAAAACTACAATCAGGAGAGGACTTTGTATTGAATGGGTATCGACACACTGTAATCATGGACAAGCAGGATGGTAAAGTGACCGTTGTCAGCTCCAAGGTCTATCCTTTTGTCAATGTCATCTCTAACTTCTCCTTTTTACTCTTGCTATTGACATTCAGCACTATTTTCCTCTTGGGAGCTTATACGTTGTATTTCGGTTTTTTTGCGGACGGGTTAAATTATTCGGCCAAAATACAACTGTATCTTAATTTAGCCTTTTTCCTGCCATTGATATCGGTGAGCATTACTACGTTGAGCCTCATCAACTCCTCTTTTAAGGAAGAGGTCAATCACGAACATAGCAAACAGGCAGCTTCTATCAACAAGAACATCGCTGAAGACTTAGAAGATTACCTCAGACGTGGCAATAGGAGCAATGATGAACTGAAAATTTACTTTGCCGAAGTAGCGGGTTATGCGGGAGCAGATGCTAACCTGTTTAACGTCGATGGAGAGCTGATAGCGACCACCCAGCCTGCTATTTACGATAGGGAAGTACTGTCCAGCTATGCCAATCCGGTAGCGATGAAAGCTATTCTGGAAGATGCACAGGATAGGATAACCCTAAAAGAATCGGGAGGAAAGCTATCGTTCAATGTCAATTACCTAGCAGTGAAGTCTCCGGATACAAGAGAGCTATTGGGCATCATGAGTGTTCCCTTTTTTGAGTCAGAGCATCAGATAGAGGAGCAACAGATCAAGATATTTACCAATGTGCTCAATATCTTCACCATCATTTTTCTGATTTTTCTGTTGATTTCCTACTTTGCTTCCAAGTGGCTTACCTTTCCTTTGAAATTCATTACCCTAAAACTGAAAAAGACGACCCTGTCCAGTTTCAACGAACCCTTGAACTGGAACTCTGATGATGAGATCGGCATTATGGTCAGGGAGTACAATCGCATGGTCGTCAACCTCGAAGATAGTAAAAAAGCCTTAGCTAGGAGCGAGAAAGAATCGGCATGGAGGGAAATGGCACAACAGGTAGCCCATGAGATCAAGAACCCATTGACTCCGATGAAACTGACCCTACAGCATCTGAGCCGTATTCTGAAGCGTGGCGATGACCTGAGCGTAGTCGAGCGCCCCATCAATACCCTATTGCATCAAGTGGATACCCTTAGCGATATCGCCACTTCTTTTAGCACTTTCGCGAAAATGCCCATCCCCGCACACGAACGCTATGATTTGGCGGCAGTCCTGCGAAAAGTAGCTGTACTGTATACCAGCTCAGGGGATGCCACACTATCCGTGGATATCCCTGATGGCGAACTCCATACCAAAGGGGATGAGCAGTTGATGGGAAGGATCATCACCAATCTGATATTGAATGCACAGCAGTCAAAGGACAGCGAACGGGACTTGCGCATCAAAGTAAAACTACAGAATATCAATAATAGGAAATTACTGGTATCGGTAGAAGATAATGGAAAAGGAATCGATGAACATATACAAGAGAAAGTTTTCCTGCCCAAATTTACCACAAAGGAAACGGGTTCGGGGATAGGTCTGGCCATCGCCAAACACGGTATAGAGCATGCAGGAGGTAAAATCTGGTTTGATACAGTGTATGGAGAAGGGACTACTTTCTATATCGAACAACCTTTGGTAGGATAGTTTGGTGTCGTGGGTAGGAATCACCTTCCGACACCCAGTGTAGCACAGGAAGGTGATATCATGACCGAACTTTGAATTTCCCTATAGGATTTCATAATGGAAAAACCATTGGGAATCCCGGCATCAGATATCTTCAACCCAAATTGATGGATAGAAATCGTGATGAGCGTATCAATAGCAAAATACCGGCCATTTGTATTCGTTCGGCATAGCCCCGCTATGGTGAATGAAGACCGGTGGGCAAAGCTTCCGGTATGAAGCTATTTATGCGCGGAATAGGTTCTCTATTGATCATTTTGGGTTCAAGCCATAGGTCCAGTGTTCGGCTTTTCTTATCCAGTTCATAGATAGCTACCCTACCGGGACTAGACTTGACAACTTCTGTTCGCCCCTTTTTGGAGGATTTTTCGTAGAGAGCGCCTTTTCCCCAATTGTAATACACAATACTGTTCCAGAAACCCCACTAACGTGACATGAAAAATGTCTATTTGGAAATTAGTGATCGAATACATGCTTCAGTTTCTTCCCAAAACTGTTCGGGACCATACAAATGCGCGGACAAAACACCGGTAAAAAAGATTTGCGAAATCCATAGAGCAAAAATTCGGCATACTATACGAAAAAATCATTGCCTATTGGGCGATAGCAGGAACTTTGAACTCTTTCTCTAGAGACACGTAAATTTTTTTTCCAGCCTGTCCATGTCCTAGCGGTTCATATCTGTCGTTTCAACTTACGCATGACTTTATTGGCAAAAACAAATTCATCCAGTTCCTTGACTCCGGAGTCAGCGATATCATCATTGGCCCCTTCCCAGAGCTTTCGACCATTACATAGGTAGATGATTTTTTCGCCGATACCGATAACAGAGTTCATGTCATGGGTCACCACTACAGTAGTGATATCGTATTCGTCGGTAATCTCCGCTATCAGCTCATCGATAAGTATGGAGGTCTGCGGGTCCAGTCCGGAATTGGGTTCATCACAGAATAGATATTTGGAATTGTTCACGATAGCCCGTGCGATACCGACCCGTTTTTGCATTCCTCCACTGATTTCAGAAGGCATCTTCTTATTGGCATTTTCCAGTCCGACCCGCTTCAGGCAAAAGTTGACCCTTTCGAGTTTTTCCGGAAAGGACATTTTTGTCAGGACATCAAGAGGAAACATAACATTTTGCTCGACATTCTTGGAGTCGAATAGGGCGCTACTCTGAAACAACATGCCGATTTCTCTTCGGATTTCTGTTTTGACATCCCGGTTGGCTTTCAAGAAATCGCGGTCATTATAGTATACCTCTCCTTCATCCGGGAGGATCAGACCTACGATGGTCTTGAGCAATACACTTTTTCCTGTCCCGGAAGCACCGATGATCAGATTGGACTTGCCCTGCTCAAAAGTCCCACTGATACCTTTGAGTATTTCTTTATCTTTGAAGGATTTTTTTATGTTCCGTATTTCTATCATGAGCTGTGCTGTTACGCCTTATAATAAGAGTTGTGCCAATAGATAATCGGCCAAAAGTACGGCGATGACGCTGTTCGTGACCGCTTTGGTACTGGCGATACCCACCTCTAGAGCACCCCCTCGGGTATAAAACCCTTTATAAGAAGATATCGATGAAATCAAAAAGGCAAATACAAAAGACTTTATAAGAGCAAATTGTATGGTATAGGGATTGAACTCATAACGGATACCATAGATATAGTCTGTAGGTGAAATTATATTGGCCAAGGTTCCTGCCAGATAACCTCCGTATAAGGACAGTACTCCGGCGCAGATGACCAGCAAGGGGTACATGAATATCGTAGCGATAATCTTGGGAAGTACCAAGTAGGAAGAAGAATTGATGCCCATTACCTCCAGTGCATCGATTTGTTCGGTGATGCGCATGGTACCTAGGCCACCAGCGATACTGGACCCTACTTTGCCCGAGAAGACAATGGCCATAATCGTCGGGGCCAGTTCCAGAACGGTCATCTCACGGACGACCTGCGATATGACGAAGTTCGGTATCAATGGGCTGATCAGGTTGTAGGCGGTCTGTACCGTAGTCACCGCACCGATAAATAGGGAAACCAAACTGACTAGAAAAATGGAATCAATACCAATCAGTATGCACTCATCGAAAGTCAGTCGAACATAGGTCTTGAAAGTTTCTCTATTCGTGAAAAGAGAGCCTAAAAAGATGAAGTACTTACCAAAACTCTTCATTAAAAATTTTACTTTTCGTTGATGCTATGGACTGATTATCCATAAGAGATTTCATTGATCGTTTGTCTCAATAAGAACAGCGGTATCAAGGCATTTGTGATTGTAACCCATTAATTATTATACCTAAACGTAATTGATTTGGGACAAGATGATTCGTTGACTTGAGTACCACTGTTTTACTAATGATCCCAATGACAAGTCTACCGGTAACGGTTCAATACTATACGGATTTTTCTCCTTGGCCATTGCCTATAAGGTTTCCCATTTCATTTTTTCTTGAGTATACTTTCAGGACTGAGTACTGGTTCACGCAGTATTTCGGAAACTCACTATATCCAATCTAAATCCAACAACAAATCTATAAATACTAATTCTTCGCTATATTGCGAAAGTTAGTAAAGATTCTGTAAAAGCCGTTATGGTACATGTCTTTTTAATCAAAGTTAATCAATGACGAAAATGCCCGGCAGTCTTTTTTTTAATGTAGGGCAAGTCCACAAACAATAGATAAAAATCACCGAATTTTATATGCTGAGAAAATTAGCTGTTATCACAGGAGCCTCCAAAGGTATCGGAAAGGCCATTGTAAAACGCTTGGCCACAGAAGGCTTCGACATTGCCGCATGCGCACGAGGTATGGGTGCATTGCAAAACCTAAAAGATGAAGTGGAAAAAGAGGTAGGTCCATCGACAAAAGTACATATCAAAAAAACGGATATGTCCAAAAAGTCTGAAGTTCTGGATTTTGCCGATTTCGTGCTGGCTTTGGACCAAGAAGTGGCCATTCTGGTCAATAATGCCGGCGTATTCATGCCCGGTCAGGTACATGCCGAGGAAGAAGGCAATTTGGAGATGATGATCAATACCAATCTCTATAGCGCCTATCACCTCACACGGCGCTTACTGCCCCCCATGATGGAAAACAAGTCCGGTCATGTATTCAACATGTGTTCTACCGCCAGTATCATGCCCTATGTCAATGGAGGTGCCTATTGTATCTCCAAATTTGCACTGTTGGGTATGTCCAAGGTACTTCGGGAAGAGATGAAAGAATATGCTATAAGAGTGACGGCCATCCTACCGGGAGCCACCTATACCGCTAGCTGGGAAGGGGTGGAACTGCCCGAAGAACGGTTTATGAAAGCCTCTGATGTTGCTGATGCACTCTACGCCGCCTACCAATTGTCGGGCCACACTGCCTTGGAGGAAATGGTGCTCCGCCCTCAGCTGGGAGACCTGTAGGGACTGAAGTGATCTGGACTTTTTGTAGGGCATCGAGAATTTTGGCTTTTGTACCCTGATGAAGGCTTTTTTCTCTTACAAACCCAGAATGTTCGTTGGAACTTCGTGATGAGCGTATCAATAGCAAAATACCGGCCATTTGGATTCGTTCGGCATAGCACCGCTATGGTGAAAAGAGTGAAAGCTTCTGATATGCAGCTATTTATGCGCGGAATGGGTTCTCTATTGATCATTTTGGGTTTAATACAAACTTAGCTTTTAACTATCGCCTATCTTCCTGTTCATTTTGCTTCACTCTGCGTTGACCATCCTCGCGATAGCGCTGCTATCCCTGCGGTTATCGCCTTGATTGAAACTAAAATGACCCGCGGAATCTTATACGACATTTAAAACCCAAATTTGTATAAATCACTTCAATGAGTCAAACCGAAGATGGATGAGTTCCATAGGGAAAATGGACTCGTTTCCTGTAAGCGGTATATTGGGTGCAGCTTATTTTTTTTGTACGGGTACTTGAATCCAAAATTCCCATCAGCTAACTGAGAAGTACTGCGCCGCTCCGTAAAGGGTTCTGATTTGTTGAACCCGTATTATAAAGACGATTGAAACCGTACAGGAGGGTAATTCTGGAAGGTATTGTCATAGAGGGATTTGGTGGCATAACAAAGGATGGATGAGGGTGCTGCGGAGATGTGAAGTTACTGATGAGGTTTGTGATTTTCTTTGCGTAATAGTAAAAAAAAGAGGAATTACATCCTCTGCATATCATATTAAATGAGTATACTTGAATAGCATCATCATCCATCAATAGATTAAATTCAGGTTTTAATGGCAAGAACGAAAAAGGGAAAAAAGATATTTGTTCTGGATACTTCCGTGATTATCTATGAGCATAATTCAATCATGAATTTTGATGAACATGATGTTGGTATCCCCATAACGGTATTGGAGGAGTTGGACAACTTCAAAAAGGGAAATGACACCAAAAATTTTGAGGCTCGGGAATTTATTCGACTGATCAACAAGTTAGCTGACGGTAAAATGCTTCACGAGTGGAATTCCCTAAATGGCAACTCCAAAGGTAAATTTAAAGTATTGATGTCCACCAACAGTTCCGTGGATGCCAATAAAGTCTTTGCCGAAGAAAAGCCCGATCATCGTATTTTAAATGCAGCACTACAGTTACAAGAGGAAATCAAGGATAAGAATGTAATCCTTATCTCTAAAGATATCAATTTACGCTTAAAGGCCAAGTCATTGGGCTTGCCCGCTGAGGATTACTCAACAGGTAAAGTCAAAAATGTCAATTCACTGTATTCGGGAAAAATGGTGTCCGATGGGATTTCTCCCGATATGATCAACGAGTTGTACAGTACCGGAGCCTGTGCTCCTGAGGAAATCCTAGGGGAAGAGCGACCCAAGAAAAATGCCTACTATATCTTGAAAAGTGGTAGAAAATCCATATTGGCCCATTTCAATCCTTTTTCAGATAGCATCGAACATGTAGAGAAACGCTCAGTCTACGGTATCAAACCACGCAATGCCGAACAGACCTTTGCCATCAATGCTATCCTCAATCCGGAAATCAAACTGGTAACCATGCAGGGTATCGCAGGTACGGGCAAAACGCTGATAGCCCTTGCGGCCGCCTTGGAACAAAAACGGAACTTTAAGCAAATATACCTGGCCAGACCGATTGTCCCCTTGAGCAATAAAGATATCGGCTACCTGCCCGGAGATATCAAATCAAAACTCAATCCCTACATGGAGCCATTATGGGATAACCTGAAGTTCATCCAAAATCAATATAATGAGACGGACAAGGAGTTTATCAAACTCACCGAGATGGTCAATCAAGAAAAACTGGTTATCACACCATTGGCCTATATCCGAGGAAGAAGTCTGTCCAATATCATCTTTATTGTGGATGAAGCACAAAACCTCACCCCTCACGAGGTAAAGACCATTATCACCAGAGCCGGTGAAAACACTAAAATTATTTTCACTGGAGATATCTATCAAATCGATACTCCCTATCTCGATTCTCAGAGCAATGGACTTTCCTATCTGATCGATAGAGTAAAGAACCATGATCTTTATGCACATATCACTTTAGAAAAAGGAGAGCGCTCTGAGCTGGCCAATTTGGCCAATGAACTTTTGTAGTCCTTTGAACCTCCAGATAGACTCCATGTAAAACTTGATAAGGACATTTGTATCTCATTGTCCAAACAGAAGAAAAAAAATAGGAAGTAGGGTTACATTACTACTTTTAGAAGCATTAATAGATATATAACCAAATTATCTTATTGTCGATGTTTCATAAACTACTTTTCGATATATCAGGTGTCTCTAGCCGTTACCACAAATTGTGGAAAGAGGGTATGCTCATTGGCGCACACCATTCTGATGATACATTCACACACCTCTACATGTTACGTGATTTTTACGTAGAAGTGGAATACTGCGAATCTTCCAGTGAAATCAAAAGGATACATTCTTTCAGAACAATAACTGAGGGAGTAAAAGCCTCTTTTTTATAATGTAGAGTATATTCTCAAGGATGTTCATTCTTATTGGACATACTTTGACGGCATGCCCACAAGTGAAAATGTAGGTCATAAGGGATGATATGGAAGTATTACAAAACCCTAAAAACGCCAATTCTATACCTAGCATCGTTACCGGAAATTACACTGGCATAGCCAAATAAGGTACCGTTGAATCCTTAACTCCCTTCACACTTCCCATTCCATGTATACATTTCATGGAGAGAACAATTCCAGATTGTTTGTTTTGTTTGTCGAGCAAATTTAGGTTTTGTATTTAGCAAACAGTAGAATAAATCATTTTATAGCAGTCAAGCTAGAGTAAATCACCAAAATCTTGCTTCTTCTGATACATCTCGAAATTTCCCTGACCCTTAGGGCAAGTCCGAGCCTTTTTTCAGTTTCATCCTACTTTGTATTATATAGTGTGTTTGCTATTGCATGCCAAAAGTTAAAGTTATAATTTAATAAAGGTGAAACGTTCTTTTAAGTAAAAAAAAGACATTTTTGTGTTTTTTAGATAAGGAAAACCTTCCTGAGTATATAAGCTTTGAAGTATATTTTATTTGTATTATTTGGATAATGTTCTTTGATTTATAACCCTCCCCTCTAAGCTTTTAAGATTGGTTTTAATCCTGTAAAAGACATTGGACCGTTCAAATACGGTTGTTGACCGCTCAAATTTTCTATTGGTCTATCTTTTGTTGATTCAGATGAACGCTAACCGTAAATTTATATGAGTACCGAAAAACTAGGTATTTATTTCGGTGCATGTAATATTACTTCTCTAATTATCAGTATCAAATCTATAGACAAAGACATTAATTCATTGGGAAAAGGTAAGGGTGGTGATGATAGTCAATCGACTAAGTCACTGTTGGTGAATAGATACTGAATTTTTCTTTGGGGAAATAAATTCGCTCCGAAACGTAGAGCTTCATTCTTAATGGAGACTTTCACTATCAGGAAACTGAATTTGAATATCAACCTTAAACAATAAAATATATATCATGAAAAACGGGCTAAAATCAACCCTTTCTGATTCAATCAAAAAACCATCTATAGTCAAAAATTTATCTAAGACTTCGATGATGCTGTTTTTGATTGTTTTTTCTTCATCCTTGTTGGGTCAGACCCATCAATGGAAGCGTACCAACCCAGGCGGCGGGGGCTGGTTCAGTAGTATCGGTGCGAGCAAAAGTGGTATTGTCCTGGCAGGTAGCGATCTCAGCGGAGCCTACAGGAGCAAAAACGGGGGAAGGTCCTGGGATGTTATCGGCCCAAGTAGGGGACTCCCTCAGACGCATATAGGTGGTATGGGATTTCATCGTACCAACGGTGATATCATGTTCTTGGCCTCCGGCGGAATCTATAAAACCGATGATGGAGGAGACTCTTGGAAGCAGGTTTTTGAAGGCGGCGGTTATGTCACCGATATTGAATTTGCTACCAATAAGCCATGGATCGGTTACGCCTCTAGGCACAAGGGAAACTGGAATACCACAAATGCGGAAATCTATAGAACTACCAGTACGGGTAACAACTGGACCAGAGTTGATACCAATCTCCCTAAGTTAAGAATTATAAAGATGGTCGTAAACCCCAAAAATGCCAATGAACTGTACTTGTTGTCAGGCAAGGGACGCCCTGTATGTACCGTTGCGGATGTATATAAAAGTACCGATGGAGGAAAGACATGGAAGAATATGACAGCCAGAAACAATTTCGAAGGTTTTACCGAAGTAGCGGATTTGGCCATAGACCCTAAGACCCCGAATACGCTTTACATTACTACTGTCAAGGGCGATTGTAAGGAAAGATTCTGGAGAGATGGACTGAACAGTAAGTTGTATAAAAGCACCAATGGAGGGCAAAGCTGGAAAAAAATACAAGATCAAGGAGGTCTGATATTCATTGACCCTAGAAATACTTCTAAAGTGACAACTATAGAAATAAGTGCTGTCGCCGATTGGAACCCTAGGTCCGGTACGCGAGTATCCAATGATGGAGGTAAGAACTTCGAAAAAATCAGTGATGTGGGTAAGTGGGAAACGACCTTCCATGGTGAGACCCAAGGTACCTATGGAGGTACTGGCGATGGATACGCAAGGACAATAGGAGAAGATCTGTCCAACCCTGCTAATCTGTATTGGACCAACTCACAATGGGTGATGGGTTCCAAAGATGGAGGTAAAAACTTCAAGGTACTTCATGCCAAGCAAGTGCGACCCGGCTTCTGGCAAAGTACGGGTGTCGATAATGTGAACATGGTGGATGTGGATATCAACGATGGCGACAAAAACATTATCTATACCTCATGGTATGACATCGGTTTTTGGAGAAGCTTGGATAGGGGTAGGAGCTGGCAGAGTTGTAACAATGATAAACACGGCTGGGGCAAAGGAAAAGGGGGTAACAGTTTTTCGGTGGTTTCCGACCCTAGTAGAACCAATGTCGTGTGGACGGCAATGTCACCCAACCAGCGTGCAAACGACCCCACCTACCTTCTGAAAAGTACCGACAAAGGTCACAGGGATAGTTGGGAAGAATCCAACAAAGGTTTGCCTAAGAAAAAGATATCAGGATTGTCATTGAACACCAAAAGCCCCCGTACCAAAAGAATACTGTATGTTACTGCTGATGGTGATGTATATAAAAGTACCAATGATGGAGAAAACTGGTCAAAGGTATACGATTGCAACGGATGTCGCTTTACCGCTGTGGACCGATTCGATGGAAATGTGGTCTACGCTGGAGGAGAAGCAGGTCTAAAGCGCTCTACAAATGCCGGTAGAACTTGGAAGGACGTAAGCCATGCCGAAATGAAGGGAAAGAACGGTATTGGTTTCTGGGATTTCAAAAAATATACCGGCGTTCACGATATACTGACAGACCCCAATAACAAAAACTGGGTATACGTGGCGGCCAAAGGAGAACGCAAAGGACTCTACAGAAGCACGGACCAAGGTAGAACTTGGAAAAAACTGCTGACCGATGATTACATGCGGAAAGTGGCAGTAGCCCCTATTGATTCAAAGATCATCTATGCAACTTCTTCCAGTGCGGTGCATTCCGGTGGATACAAAGCAACGTCCAATGGTATCTTGTTTTCCAATGATGGTGGTAATTCGTGGAAAAAGCAGAACCAAGGGATGGCATATCCCTTCGCCATGGCCATAGATATAGATAATACCAATACACCTAAAGTCATTGTAGGCTCACCGGGCCCGGGTTTCCAAATGGCGAATGTCCCCTTGGGTAAAAACCCACCTCCCGGAGTACAGGACGGAGTACAGGAAGTAGATATCAAGGTAAATGGTATATATACCATAAAGAACATGTCCAATGGTCAGAACATCATAGCTCCCCAATGGGACAAGCATAATGCTCGGATGTATTCTTCCAAAAAAGTGTTCGGTGACCATAAGTGGAAGTTCGAACATCTCGGAAATGGCCTGCACCATATAAAAAGTGTGGGAACTGGCAGGTACTTAGAAGCCTTCGGTGCCAAATGTGAGAACGGTACCAATATCAATACTTGGACATCAGGGAATGCGAATCACCATAAGTGGTATGTTACCAAGGTAGGTTCAAGTCATTTTATCCGTCCGGCACATTGTAAAAGTAAGGCGCTGGATAAAAGTCTGGGTGACGATGGCAATGTCAAACTCTGGTCTTATTCTAAAAGCAACACCAATCAGAAGTTTGAGTTGATGCCCGTAGGAAATACTAGAGAAGGCAATATTGCTAAATTGGCGGATTTTGGAGCAATAGAAATATATCCTAATCCGGCACAAGAAGAACTATGGCTCGACCTAAGTGCTTATTCGGAGAGCTCTATCCGGTATACTATCATGACCCCCATGGGCAATGAAGTTGCACATGGAAAATTTGATGCTTCGCATGGAAGCAATGAATCCATAGACCTCGATCAGCTCAGGGCCGGAATGTATATCATACGTATACTCGCCGAAGGAGAAAATGGTCACGACAAAAAGTTCTTTATATCAAAATAGTAAATCAAGCATTTTGATATGACATCATATTGAAAGGCGCTAAATCGAACTAAAACAACTATGCGGAGCTTTCCTTTTCTTTTTAGCAGGGGAAAGTTCCCATAACTCTACAATAACACAGAATACATGAAGCAAAGAACTTCATCAAAAAATATATAGGATACCTTTACAGAACCTAAAACAACTAAAACCTACAGACACACAAAAAGCAGTGTTACCCTAACCATTGTAACGACAGGTTTCTATTGGAAAATAGACTTATGACCAGTGGACCAAATCACCTGTAAAGCTTTATGTGATGTTAAAACCTAGAATACACACAATTTGCTTGTTTAGAGCAGAATGAACTGTTTGCTTTTATTGGTAAACAGCGATACTTATAGAGAATATCATGGCAATAGCTGATATCAACCTTTGGAGGTGGATGGTATGATTCCTTCAAAACGCATGCATGCTATAGTATTTAATTTGCCTTTTATTCATAGATAGTATCTAACACTTTAATTTTTTATGCCATAGAGTCCTCTTGACCTAAGTATGGATTTAGAACCTGTGCTGGCTATCGGGAAATGGGTTTTTTTGAATTGAGCTTTTTGATAATTGTCAGTAGAGGCTTGGAATTTTCAAAGGCGCATTTCATTTACCTCCGAGTATATTTGCCAAATTGTATACTACGATGAATTATATCAGCCGACATTTCTAACATGCATTTTTTGCTTCCAGCTCCAGTATAGAGGGCCTAGGGTCAAACCTAAACTAAACTATATGAAAACTTTACTTATGAGCTTAATGGGCATCGCCATAAGCGCCTGCGCATTAGCACAAGACAAACCTTATTATTGGTCAGATCAAGGGAAGATAGATATGACCTATGATAGTAGTAGTTATATTGTCCACTCTGAAGTCCAGCCTAAGTTCCAGGACCAAACCCGCTCCCGACATCGGACTATAAAATCTGTTCCTCATAGAGGATTCACTATCGTTACTATGAACGGGTCCGATTTCAACCAAAAAGAGATGGGCCATAACTTGCGGCAGCAAGGCGACCATATGGAGGTAATCCCGGCTCTTCGGCTGGGCAATGGTATGAAAATGTACCTGACACGGCGGTTGGTATTTAAGCCTCTCACGGGCAGATCAATCAAGAGCATCAAGGAGATAATAGCAAATTATCCGATAATGCAGATCGTGGAGAAGTGGGGGACCTACAGAGTGGACCTCAAGCATGTCGGGGACGTCCTTGCGCTGGCCAATGCCATCCATGAATCGGGAACGGTGGAGTTTGCACATCCCGATTTTTATGCACCTATCATAAAAAATAGCGACCCTCTGTATCCCTTGCAATTCCAACTGAACAACACGGGCCAGCGGGTAGATGGAGTCGCCGGTCTTGCAGATGCCGATTGTAATGCACCAGAGGCATGGGCCATAACCAAAGGCTCTCCATCTGTGACGGTAGCTATTTTGGATGATGGTCTCGAAGATCACGAAGACTTAAAAGATAAAAATGGGGTCAGCAAGATCATCAAAGGATATACCCCTGTTGGCGATGGAGATGGCAGTGCTTCTAGGTTCGCATTTCATGGAGTGGCCTGTTCCGGCATAATAGCGGCTTCTCATAATAACATCGGAGTACGTGGTGTGGCACCTGAAGTGAAACTTTTGAGTGTCAATATATCGACAGAAAAGGAGACCTTACAAGATTATGCAGATGCTTTTAAATGGGCAAAAGAGAACGGTGCCGATGTTATCAACTGCTCTTGGGCGCTAGGGGCATGTAGTACCGATTTCCCAACAATCAATGAGGCCATAAAAGATGCCGGTACCACTGGACGTGACGGCAAAGGTTGTGTTATTGTCTTTGCTTCGGGTAATCAAGGTACGGTGGCAACATGTGTTGGTTACCCTGCCGTTTTGGATGAGGTGATTGCAGTGGGTGCTTTTAACAGTAGGGGGACACGATCGGAATATAGTCAGTTCGGTCCCAAATTGGACTTGGTGGCACCCTCTTCGGATAAGGTAGATTTTACCGGCGTTGGCGTACGTACCATAGATAGAGAAGGACTCTCAGGAGGGGCTGATGGTAATTACTTTGAAGATTTCGATGGTACTTCGGCGGCTGCACCTGTGGTCGCAGGGGTGGCTGCACTCATGCTGAGTGTCAATCCTGATCTGACGCTAGATCAGGTCAAGGAAATACTGTACTCAACGGCCATTGATATGGGTCCTTCTGGCAAAGATGACGAATATGGTCACGGTAGGGTCAATGCTCACGGGGCCGTTTTGGCAGCAAAGAATTTACTGGCACCACCCTCGAACAGTGAATGTGGCGAGGTAGAGATGGAGTTGTCGAAAGTAGTCTCCTACGCTGGAAATCAGGATGAAGGAAAAGCCGAAGTGGAAAATGAACAAAAAACAATTCTTGTTTCCAAAAACGGCTGGAAGGCCATACCGTTTGACTACGAAGTGACGGCCAACACGCGCCTCCAGTTCGATTTCAGGTCAACACAGGAAGGTGAGGAACACTCCATAGGCCTTGATGCCAACTTGGTATTGAATGAAGGGAACCGTTTCAAGCTCTATGGTACACAGGGTGCGGGCGGTGCACTATCCGATTTTGATAACTACGATGGTTCGGGGAATTTCAAGTCCTATTCCATTCCCGTGGGCCAATATTATACGGGTGCCATGAAATACCTGTTCTTTGTTACGGACAATGATGCGGCACCTAGCATGGGCGATTCCTTTTTCTCGAATATCTTCATCTTCGAGGATACCAACGGTAACGGTATCAACGATGACTCTGGTGTACAATGCTTGTTCTCAGACGAGACCATGACAAGAGAAGTGGGAAGGGGTGATGATGGGATACGTCTGTATCCAAATCCCGTC